>NZ_JBEZLL010000009.1:0-317492 GCF_040652135.1 Streptomyces sp. NPDC048295 | reverse complement strand
AGTACGGGAGGTGATCCAGGCTGTTGTGGTCGACGGTCAGCCCTGCCTCGTACCCGGCCCAGATGCCTACCGAGTCGGTGTACTCGACTCCGGAGTCCCCACCCCGGATCCGCCGGCAGCCGCCGTGGTCCGTCAGCACCGTGATCCGTACGACGCCATCGGCTCGAAGCACCACGTGGGGACGTACGAGGCTGCGCGGCGGTGAAGGAAAGCAGAAGGCGCCCGGCCTGGAGTGCCGGGCGCGTCCGGTCCCGCCGTCGGACTGCGCGGCGTGCGATGGCAGTACGGCCGCGGCGGCGGCGCCGTGCACGCCCGCGCGGGCATCGGCCCGACCCTGCCGCGCGGCACATCCACCGCCGTCATGGGCCGGTCCGGCTCCGGCAGGTCCGCATTCCCGCAGTGCGCCGCCGGCCTCGACCGGGCGCCGGCGGGCAACGTCCGCCTCGGCGGCACGGAGATCACCGGCGTGGGCGGGACCATGCCCCAGGGGCTGTGCCGCTCGCCGTCACCTTCCCGGCGTGGGCGGCGCTCCGCGCCCGTGAGGGCTGCCCCGTCCCGGACGGCGGGGTCAGACGAGGTTGTCCTCGACCGTCAGGCCGAAGGCTCCACGGCCGTACATGGCGAGGGCGCGTTCCACGTCGTTGGCGACGTGGACGCTGCCCGCGTGGGCGTCGCGCCAGGCACGTTCGACGGGGTTGCCGCGACGCAGTGCGTTGCCGCCGGCGGTCTTGAAGAGCAGGTCGATCGCGGCGACGGCCCGTTCGGTGCCCCGGACCTGGTCGCGCCGGGCGCGCAGCCGCAGTTCCATCGGTATCTCCCGCCCGGCGGCGGCGAGTGCGGACAGTTCGCGCAGGTTCCGGTCCATCTGGAGCACGGTCGCGTCGATGTCGGAGGCGGCGCGGGCGATGGCGACCTGGGCGAACGGGTCGTCGGTGAAGCTGCCGCCTCCCAGGCTGAGCCGCACCCTTTCCTTCATCCGCGACACGTACGACGCGTAGCCGCCGGAGACGGCCCCGACCACCGGTGCGGTGACGGCGCTGGTGAAGATCGCGCCGAACGGCAGCCGGTACAGGGGCCCTGGATTGACCTGCTGTCCCGGTACCTTCAGCTGCGCCTGCTCGTAGTTGCGGAGCACTCGGTGGGCGGGCACGAAGGCCGACTCGACGAGGACGTCGTTGCTGGCGGTGCCGCGGAGCCCGACGACGTCCCACATGTCCTCGATGCGGTAGTCGGGCCGGGGCACCAGGACGGTGAGGAAGTCGACCGGCCGCCCCTGCGCCCCGACGACGAGGGCGCCGAGCAGCGCCCACGAGGCGTGCTCGCAGCCCGAGGAGAAGCTCCACCGGCCGGTGAGCCGGTAGCCGCCGTCCACCGGGGTCAGCCGGCCCACCGGGGCGTACGCCGAGGAGATCCGGGTGTCCTGGTCCTCACCCCATACGTCCTCCTGCGCCTGCTTCGGGAACAGACCCAGCTGCCAGGCATGCACACCCAGGACGGATGCCACCCAGCCCGTGGAGCAGCACACCGCGGAGACCTCCCGCACCACCTGGTAGAAGTCGACCGGATCCGCCTCCAGGCCGCCGTACCGGGCGGGCTGCAGCATCCGGAACACTCCCGCCGCGGCCAGCTCTCCGACCGTGGCTTCCGGGATGCGCCGTCGCTCGTCCGTGGCGACGGCCCGCTCCTCGATGGCCGGCAGCAGGGCGCGCACCGACTCCAGAACCTCGTTGCCCATGGTCCGTCCTCCATACGTTCCGTTGTGCGGGGTGAAGCGTGCCGGTCAGGCCGTCCGCAGAACGGCCTTGTCCACCTTGCCGGTGGCGCTGCGCGGAAGGGCCTCCAGCACCACCACCTCGCGGGGGACCTTGAAGTTGGCGAGCCGCTCACGGCAGTGGCCGACGAGATCGTCCGGCCCCGTCCCGGCGCCCGGCCGTACCGTCACGTACGCGCGCCCGACTTCTCCGAGACGGGCGTCCGGGACGCCGACCACGGCGGCCTCGGCGACCGCGTCGTGCGCGGTGAGCACCTGCTCGACCTCGGCCGGATAGACGTTGAAGCCGCCGACCACGAACATGTCCTTGGAGCGTCCGGTGATCACCAGGTTGCCGCGCGGGTCGAAGTGGCCGACGTCTCCGGTGTCCAGCCGCCCTTCGGCGTCGACGGCGGCCGCACTGGCCTCCGGATCGTCCAGGTAGCCGAGCATCACGTGATAGCCGCGCACCAGGATCCTGCCGTCCTGCCCGGCGGGCAGCGGACGCCCGCTGTCGTCGGCCACACGGACCTCGGTTCCGTCGATGGGGCGGCCGGCGGTCAGGGCGACCGTCTCGGCGTCGTCGTCCGCCGAGCAGACGGTGACCGTGCCACAGGTCTCGGTCAGTCCGTAGGCGGTCAGCACCTCGGGGAAGAGCTCGGCCCGCATCCGCCGTACGAGCGCGACGGGCACGACGGCGGCCCCGGTCACCGCGAGTCTGAGCGACGACAGGTCGAACCCGTCCCTGTCCGGGGCGTCCAGCAGTTCGGAGTAGATCGTGGGCGGCCCCGGCAGCACGGTGATGCGCTCGGCCTCGACGGCGCGCATGGCACGGTCCACGTCGAACACCGGTTGCAGCACCATCGTGGCGCCGCGCAGCAGGCACGCCAGCACACCGGCCTTGTAGCCGAAGCAGTGGAACATCGGATTGATGACCAGGTAGCGGTCGTCACCGCTCACCCCGGTCCGCCCGCTCCACGCCCAGTACGTACGGAGGTTCTGCCGGTGCGTCGTCAGGGCGCCCTTGGGGCGGCCGGTCGTGCCCGAGGTGAAGAGCAGGTCGCAGGGTTCGTCCGGGTCCACGGCCCCGGTCCGGGAGGTCACCTCGGTGTCCGGCAGGTGCGCCCCGCGATGCAGGAAGCCGTCCCACGGCAGGATGCCGGGGCGCTCGACGCCGTCCAGAGTCACCACGCTTTCCAGGGCGGGAAGTCCGGGCACCGGCGGGCCGTCCCCGCCGGGCTCCCCGCCCGCGCCCAGCATGGCGAGATAGTCCTTGCCCAGGAAGCCGTTGTCGACGAACAGCAGCCGCACCCCGCCGCGTTCCAGGAGCCAGCGAGCCTCGGCGCCCTTGTAGCGGGTGTTGACGGGGACCAGCACGGCCCCCGCCGAGGTGGCGGCGAGCGCGGCGATCACCCAGCGGTGGCCGTTGGGCGCCCAGACGGCGATCCGGTCGCCGGGCCGGACACCGAGGGCGATCAGCGACTTCACGGCCGCGTGCACCCGCTCGCACAACTGCGCCCAGCTCAGCCTGACATCGCCGTCCACGACGGCCTCCCGGCCGGGGTACCGGCGTGCGGCGAGGTCGAGGGCGCCGGGAATGGTGAGAGGGTGCTCGTTCTCGCTCATCTGTGCTCCGGGAGGGGAGGGCCCGTCCCCGGGATCCCGGGGACGGGCCGGACATCGGCGGTCGGTCAGGACGACGGCGGCAGGAGCCGCCGGGATGCCTCGTGGGCCGCGAGGGCCAGTTCGGCGCGGGGGAAGCCGCTGCGCTTCTCCGCCGCTCCGGCGTTGCCGCCGGCCACGAACACGGGTCCGTCGGCGAGGCGCTCCAGCCCCTCCCGGGCGACGTCGTCCGGCTCGGCGACCCGCAGTCCCGGCAGGTCCAGTCGCAGCCCGGCCCGCTCCATGGCGGGGGTCCTCGTCACACCGAGGACCAGCTCCAGGACGTGCACGCCGTACGGACGCAGTTCCAGCCACAGCCCCTCGGCGAACACCCGGCTGAACGCCTTGGCCGCCGAGTAGACGCTGATCTGCGCCTGGCCCAGGTAGCCGGAGAGCGAGCCGACGAGCATGATGCCGCCCCGGCCCCGGTCCTTCATCAGGGCCCCGAAGTGGTGGGTGAGGGCCAGTTGCGCGGTGATGTTCAGGTCCAGGACGCCCTGGACCCGGGCCAGTTCGCCGGTCACGAACTCGTGGCCGTAGCTGTTGGCTCCCGCGTTGAAGATCAGCAGGCCGACCTCGAGACCGTCGGTGACGGCCCGGACCGAGCCGAGGGCGCCGGGGGCGAGCAGGTCGAGTTCGAGAGTGCGGACCTCGACGCCCTTGGCGCGCACCAGGTCGGCGGTCTCCTTCAGCGGGCCGGGGCTGCGGGCGATCAGGACCAGGTTGATCCCGGCGTCCGCGAGCTGGTGGGCGAACGAGGCGCCGACCCCCTCCGACCCTCCGGCGACGACCGCCCACGGCCCGTACAGATTCTTGTCCAGCATCGGATGCCTCTCCTCGTTCCGGCCGGCGGTGCCGTGACCGTAGAGCGCGCCCCCGGGGCGGCGCCCCGGGGGATCCCACTGGCCGGGATGTCCCGGCCGGGCCGTGGTCAGCCGGCTTCGCCGGACCCCTGTGCCATGTGCCGGACGGCCAGCGAGGCGAAGACCATCGCCGTGCCGAGGGGGACGCCCGGTCCCGGATAGACCCGGCCCGTGAAGGACGCGCTGGTGTTTCCCGCCGCGTACAGGCCGGGCAGCGGGCGCCCCTGTGTGTCGAGGACGCGGGCATGGACGTCGGTGCGGAGTCCGCCCTTGGTGCCGAGGTCCGAGAGGACCAGCCGGGCCGCGTAGTACGGGGGCCGGTCGAGTGGGATCAGGCAGGGGTTGGGCCCCGGGGCGTTCTGGGTGCCGGCGAAGAACAGGTCGTAGGGGTCCTCGCCCCGGTGGTGGTCGATGTCCTCGCCATCGGCGGCGAAGCCGTTGAACCGGGCGACGGTCTCGGTCAGGGTTTCGGCGGGTACCCCTATGAGCGCGGCGAGCTCCGGCAGTGTGTCCGCCCGCACCCACGTGCCGGCCGCCAGGTGGGCCGCCGGATCGGCGGGAGGCACGGTGATGGCCGGCAGGGCGCCGCCCTCGCGGGAGTCGAAGATCAAGTGGACGGACGCATCCGCTCCCCCGGCGGCGGCGATGGCCCGGCCCATGCGGTCGTAGGGCAGTGACTCGTTGGCGAAGCGCCGTCCCGAACCGTCCACGGCGAGGCCGCCGCGCAGACCGAGGGTGAACGCGGCCGAACCGTCGGCCAGTTCGGTGCCGGGGCACCACCACGCCTCGTCCATCAGACCGGTCGCGGCGCCCGCGGCGACGGCGGCCTCCAGGACCTCTCCGGTGTTGGTCCCCCGCGGTGCCATGCTCCAGGCCGCCCTGCCCGGCACCTGGTGTCCGGCACGCAGGGCCTCGTCGCCCTCGAAGCCGCCCGCGGCCAGCAGCACACCGCGTCTGGCCCGCATCCGGACCCTGCCGTGCGGGGTCAGGACCTCGACTCCGGTGATCCGGCCGTCCTCGCTGACCAGCCCGATGACCTGGTGCTCGATGCGGACCAGCGCGTTCCCGGTGCGGGTGAGGGCGAGCAGGAGGCGGCCGATCAAGGCGCGGCCCTGGCTCAGCGGAGCGTCGGGGTGCCCCTTGCCAAGACGGTCCCGGTCGATCGCGGGGCGTACCAGCGGCAGCAGATCGCCGAGGAGCGCCGGTGCCAGTTCCAGCGGAACGAAGGAGCGGCCGGCGTCCATGCGGCCGGGAGCGGCGACGTAGTCGGGGAAGGGGCGCCATTCGAACTCGATGGCCGGGTCCGCCTCCAGCCGGGCCACCAGCTCGGGGGCGTGGCGCAGGAACGCTTCCCGGCGTTCGGCCTCCTCGTCACCGGTCAGGGCCCGCAGGTAGTTCCCGGCCGTGTCGGCGGAGTCGTCGAGGCCGGCGCGTTCCTGAACCTGGGTGCCGGGCAGCCAGACGGCCGCCCCGGAGTAGGCGGAGGTACCGCCGAGCAGCTTCGTCCGTTCCAGCACGACGGTGTCGAGTCCGTCCCCGGCGGCCGCCAGGGCCCCGGTCATCGCTCCCGCTCCCGACCCCACGACGATCACGTCGTGGGTGGCGTCCCAGTCCTGCCGGCCGTCCCGCATGGGGTGCTCCTCCTGCCGCTCGGTGGTGTGTGGTCCCAGCAGACCCCGCGCGGGGCGGCCGCGGCGGGCCCGGTCCCGCTGACCGGTACAGGGGGTGGGTGACGCCTGACGTGCGGCCGGTCCCGGCGTATTGTCTGCAGCAGTTGTCGCCACCATCGAGTTCCGGGAGGGAGCGCGTGCCCAGAATCGCCGAGGCCAGGCCGGGGGCCGAGCCGAGTTCGCCCCGGCAGCGCGCGCGCCGTCAGAGCATCCTGAAGGTTGCCGCGGACGCGGCCGCCGTGGCCGGGCTGGAGCGGGTCCAGATGCAGGAGGTGGCCAAGTCCGCGGGGGTGGCGCTCGGGACGCTGTACCGGTATTTCCCGTCCAAGACCCATCTGTTCACCGCGCTGATGGCCGAACAGATCGAGGAGTTCGCGGCCCGGGTGCCCGAACGCGCGGCGGGCACCTCGCCCGAGGACGCCGTCTTCGAGACCCTGCGGAGCGCCACCCGTAATCTGCTGCGCCGGCCCGCGCTGGCCACCGCGATGATCCACTCGGCGAACACCGCGCGCGCCTCGACCGTGCCGGACCTGGCCCGGATCGATTCGGGTTTCCTGGACCTGCTGCTGCGGGCCTGGGAGGTGGAGCAGCCCACGGAACACCACATCGCCCGGCTGCGGCTGCTGATCCTTCTGTGGTACGGGGTCCTGCAGGCCCGGCTCAACGAGCGGCTCAGCCCGCAGAAGGCCGAGGGCGATCTGCACACGGCCTGCCACTTGCTGCTCGCGCCCGGGCCTGACGCCGGCTGACCCGGCCGGTGTCCGTGCACCGGCCGGGTCAGCAGCCGGTTCAGGGGGTCTGCTGCGTCCCCGTCGTGTCGAGCGCTGCGATGCCGTACGCGGCGTAGGTGCGGTGCGGGTCGCGGCCGCGGAAGTACCCCGTCAGCTGCTCGTCGAGCTCCGCCGGGGTGAAGGTGCCGTCCGCGGCCGTGAACTTCTTCTCCACGGTGGGCGGGGCGAGCAGGGCGACCATGTCGCCGTAGACGACGAAGACCTGCCCGTTGATCTCGTCGGCGGCCGGTGACGCCAGGTGCCCGACCAGGGTGGCGACGCGCTCGGGAGCCATGATGTCGAGGCCGCCCGGCGCGGTCGCGCCCTCGCCGAAGGCGTCGGCGGTCATGGCGGTGCGGGCCCGGGGGCAGATCGCGTTGGCGCGCACTCCGTAGCGGCCCAGGCCCTGCGCGGTGGCCAGGGTCAGCGCGGTGATTCCGGCCTTGGCGGCGGAGTAGTTCGGCTGGCCGGCCGAGCCGAACAGGAAGGCCTCGGAGGAGGTGTTGACGACGCGGCCGTAGACCGGGGCGCCGGTTGCCTTGCTCGTCGCGCGCCAGTGCACGGCCGCGGCGCGGGATACGGCGGCGTGGCCCTTGAGGTGGATCCGGATGACGTCGTCCCAGTCGGACTCCGTGAGGTTGAACAGCATCTTGTCGCGGAGGACGCCCGCGTTGTTGACGACGATGTCCAGGCCGCCGAAGCTCTCCACGGCGGCCCGCACCAGCCTGTCGCCCATGGACCAGTCGCCGACGTCACCGGTCACCGCCAGGGCCCCCGCGCCGAGGGCCTTGATCTCGGCGGCCACGTCGTCGGCCGCCGGGCCGATGTCGTTCACCACCACGTTGGCGCCGAGCGCCGCGAGTGCCAGTGCCTCGGCGCGGCCCAGACCCGCTCCGGCACCGGTGACGACGGCGGTGCGCCCCTCCAGGGTCTTCTCCGAGGGGGTGTGCGTCGCGCTCATGCTGCCTCATTCCGTGTTGCGTCGATCCGCTGGATACGCGGGCGCACCCCGGGAGTTGTCGCCGGGGTGCGCCACGCACACGAAACTAGTATTGATTTCAGTTTTTGGTCGGGTGCTGTCCCGTTGAGTGGACGAAGCCGACGGAGACGGATCCGAGACCCTCGAATTCGGCCCGGTAGGTCTCCCCGGGCCTCACGTCGACGGCCTTGGTGCACGAACCCGGCAGGATCACGTGTCCGGCCTCCAGCCGCACCCCGAAGGACGCGACCTTGCGGGCCAGCCACGCGACGGCCTCGGTGGGGTCGCCTAGCACCGCGCTGGTGTTGCCCCGGGCGATCTCCGCACCGTCCCGGTACAGGACGGCGTCGATGTCGGCCGGGTTCAGCCCACCGGGCCGCACCCGTGCCGAGCCGAGGATCACCCCGGCGGACGACGCGTTGTCGGCGATGGTGTCGGCGAGCCCGATGCGCCAGTCCTTGATCCGGCTGTCGATGAGTTCGAGGCTCGGGACGATGTACTCGGTCGCCGCGAGGACGTCCTCGGTGGTGCACCCCTCCCCCGGCAGGCTCCGGCCGAGTACGTATCCGATCTCGACCTCGATCCGGGGGCAGCAGTAGCGGTCGGCCGCGACGGGTGCCCCCTCGGGCAGCACCATGTCGGAGAGCAGATGGCCGTAGTCCGGCTCGTCGACGCCCATCATCTGCTGCATGACCTTCGAGGAGAGGCCGACCTTGTGTCCGTGGACGGTGCGGCCCTGTGCCAGCTGCCGGCGGATGTTGATCAGCTGGATCTCGTAGGCGTCGTCGGCGTCGACACCCGGCCAGGTCGCGGAGAGCGGCTCCAGCGGACTGCGGTCCTGCTGAGCGGTCCACAGCGCCGCGGCGGCCTCGGCGCGCTGCGCGGGTTCAAGCATCGGTGTTCTCCGTCCGGTCGGGGGTGGTGCGGAATCGGGCCCGGCCTCCGGTGAGCACCGCACGGCCGTCGTCGGCCGATGCCTCGAAGCGCACGGCCGGGTCACCGGGGTTGTCCGGGCCGGGGGCCTCGGTCCAGCCGGCCAGGCCGAGCCGGTCGCCGGGGAACGCCGGTGCGGCGAACCGGGCCTCCAGCTCCACCAGTTCGGCCGGGTGCACACCGAGGGCCCCGGCCAGGGGCAGCAGGCTCGCGGCGAGCGTGCACAGCCCGTGCAGGAAAGGCCGGTCCGTCCCCGCCGCCTTCGCCGCCTCCGGGTCGATGTGCATGGCGTGCCGGTCGCCGAGCAGCCGGTAGAAGGCCGCCTGCCGGGCGTGCGTGGCCACGGTCAGGGCGTGTTCGGCCGGCCGGTCCGGTCGGCGCGGGGCGGACGGGCCGCGTTCGCCGCCGAAGCCTCCGCAGCCCGGCGCGAAGACCGACCAGGTGGCCGTGAAACGGTCGCAGGACACCTCGACGTCGAAGACGGCGGCGGCTCCCTTGTCCCGGACCGCGGAGACCCGTGCCGTGGTGGTCAGCTCACCGCTCGGCTCCAACGGGCTTCGTACGAGCAGGCGTTGGCTTCCGTGAACGGCCGTGGTGATGTCGAAGGCGCCGAGTGCTCCGAGCGCGTCGGGCGCCCACTGGGCCAGGGTCAGTGCGAAGGTGGGCAGTACCCGCAGCCGCTCCTCGTACACGAGGTCGAGCCGGTCGGCCGGGGCGCCGACCGCGAGCGCGTACAGGATCGCGTCCCGCTCGGTCCAGGAGACGGTGCGGGTGCCGAGTTCGCGGCCCTGCCACGGGGACATGGTCATCGGCCGGCTCCCAGGATCAGTCCGCTGGTGGGCACTCCGGTGCCGGCGGTGACGATCACGTGGTCGGCCCTGTCCGGCTGGTTCACCGACGTGCCGCGGACCAGCCGGACCCCCTCGGCGATGCCGTTCATGCCGTGCAGATACGCCTCGCCGAGCTGTCCGCCGTGGGTGTTGAACGGGAGCCGGCCGCCGAGCTCCAGGTGGCCGTCGGCGATGAAGTCCTTCGCCTCGCCGGGCTCGCAGAAGCCCAGTTCCTCCAGTTGCGGAAGGACCAGCGGGGTGAAGTGGTCGTAGAGGACGGCCGCGTCGATGTCGTCGGGGCCGAGACCGCTCTGCTCGTACAACTGCCGTCCGACCAGACCCATTTCGGGGATCCCGGTGATCTTCGGCCGGTAGTAGCTGGTCATCATGTGCTGGTCGGCGCCGAGCCCCTGGGCCGCCGATCGGATCACCGCGGGCGGGTGCGGCAGATCGCGGGCGCGTTCGGCGGAGACGATCACCAGTGCCTGGCCGCCGTCGGTCTCCTGGCAGCAGTCCAGCAGCCGCAGCGGCTCGGCGATCCAGCGGGAGTCGCGGTGGTCCTGGAGCGTGATGGGACGGCCGTGGAACCAGGCGGCCGGATTGTTCGCGGCGTGCTTGCGGTCCACCACGGCGACCCTGCCGAAGTCGTCCGTGGTGGCGCCGTATTCGTGCAGATAGCGTCGGGCGAACATGGCCACCCACTGGGCGGGGGTGCTCAGCCCGAAGGGGGTCATCCAGGCGTACGCCGCCCGGTCGGCGGTGGTGTCCATGGGGCGGGCCGCCTGCCCGAGCCCGTACCGCTCGCCGGAGCGCTCGTTGAACGCCCGGTAGCAGACGACCACGTCGGCGATCCCGGTGGCCACGGCCATGGCCGCCTGCTGCACGGTGGCGCAGCCGGCTCCGCCGCCGTACCCGATACGGGAGAAGAACGTGAGCTCGCCCATTCCGGTGTTGCGGGCCACGTGGATCTCGGCGTTGGTCTCCGCGGTGAAGGTGACCAGCCCGTCGACGTCACAGGGCTTCAGTCCCGCGTCCGCGAGGGCGGCGAGCACGGCCTCGCAGGCGAGCTGGAGTTCGCTGCGCCCGGAGTTCTTGGAGAATTCGGTGGCGCCGATACCGACCACGGCCGCGGCCCCCGACAGCGGTCCGTTTCGCGTGGTCGCCGTACTCATCGGGCCTCCCCGGGCAGTTGTACCGACACGGTCCCGAGGACATGGGTGCCCAGGCCGTTGGTGCCCTTGACGGCGATGTCGACGCGGCGACCGGCGTCGGACTTCGCGGTGACCGTGCCGGTGAGGACCATGGTGTCGCCGGGGTGGTTGGGGGCGCCGAGCCGGATCCGGATGGCCTTGACGACGGATGCGGGTCCGGCCCAGCCGGTGATGTACCGGTCGACGAGGCCGTTGCTGGTCAGGATGTTCATGAAGATGTCCTCGGAGCCGCGTTCCCGGGCCAGTGCGGGGTCGTGGTGCACGTCCTGGTAGTCGCGGCTCGCGAGGGCGGTGGCGACGATCAGGGTGCGGGTGACGGGGATCGGCAACTCGGGAAGTACGTCGCCGACGGCGACCGAGTCGTAGGTGCGGGACGGCGGGAGGGTGCCCCGGTGCGGGGTCATGAGGCCTCCGCCGCACCGGTCAGAAGGGCTCCGAGGCGTTCGAGGTCGGCGCCCGCGCCGCCCAGAGTGGTGGAGATCTGCTTGCCCCACAGGAAGTGGCGGTGCACCGGGTAGTCGGTGTCGACGCCGATGCCGCCGTGCACGTGCTGGACCCGGTGCACGGTGTTCAGGCCTCCTTCGGTCGCCCACCACTTGGCGACCAGCGCGGCCCGGTCGGCGCCCCCCTCGTCGAAGGGCTCCGACAGTGCGTCCACCGCCTGCCACAGCGTGACCCGCATCGCCTCGATGTCGATGTAGCAGTCGGCGAGCTGGTGCTGCACGGCCTGGAAGGTGGCGAGCGGGCGGCCGAACTGCTCGCGCTCGCGCAGGTGCCCCGCCGCGTGGCCCAGCGCCCCGTCGGCCACGCCGGCCTGGACGGCGGCCAGAGCGACAAAGGCGCTCCGCACGAGGTGCGCGGCGGCCCCGTCGCCCGGAGTGCCGACGGGCTCGGCCGGAGCGTCGTGCAGGGTGAGGTGGGCACTCATGTCATGGCTGGTCGTCTCGGCGTACTCCCATGTGACGCCCGTGGCGTCCGAGGCGACCAGGAAGAGGCCGGGCCCGGCACCGGTCGAGGCCGTCACCAGCACGTGGCGCGCACCGGCGGGCGCGGGCACCACGGCCTTGACCCCACCGATGCGCCATCCCGGTCCCTCGGCGACCGCGGCCGCGCGGGGCGTCAGGGGGTCCGCGGGGCCGAACTCCTCCAGGGCGACGGTCAGCCGGCCCGTGCCGTCCATGAGGTCCGGCAGCAGGTGCGCCCGCTGCGCTCCGGTGCCGTACGCGGCGACGGTGAGCGCGCCGGTCAGCGCGGGCCACAGCGGCACCGGGGCCACACGCCGCCCCTGTTCCTCCAGGAGGACGCAGAGCCCGGCCATGCCGAGTCCCGCCCCGCCGTCCTGTTCGGGCAGGACGGCCGCGAGCAGCCCGGCCGCGGCGAGGTCGGCCCACAGCTGTTCGTCGACCCGGCTCTCCGAGGTCTCGACCTCACGCAGTCGCTCCGGCGTGACGCGGTCGGTGAGGATCTCGCGCGCCAGGTCACGGACTGCTTCGAGCTCTTCTCCCAGGGAGAAATCCATCAGGGCGCCTCCGTCGGGGCTGGCCGGAACACCGGCAGGGTCAGATCGGGGTCGGCGTCGAGCCAGTCGAGGACCACGGGCATGCCGATGGTGACCTCGTCGGGGGCGACGCCTGTCAGGTTGGTGATGAGCCGGGTGCCTTCGGCGAGTGCGACAACGGCGACGAGGTAGGGCGAGCCGAAGCCCGGGTGCCGCGGATGGTGGTTCACGGCGAAGCTGTAGACGTGGCCGTGGCCGGCCGCCTCGACGGTGTCCCACTCCAGCGAGCCGCACTCGGGGCAGCACGGGCCCGGGGGGTGACGCAGTACGGAGCAGGCGGCGCAGCGCTGGATGAGCAGCCGGTGCTGCCGCGCGCCCTCGAAGAAGAACGCGTTGTCACGGTTGACCGCGGGGCGCGGTCGCAGAGCGGGGGCGGGGGCCGGTGCCTCTGCGGGCGCGGGCCGGAACCTCAGAGTCCGCCACCGCTGGGTGGCCACGGTCTCGCCGTGCTGGTCGGTGTAGGTCTTGAGAGTGGTGACGAACCGTCCGGTGCCGAGGCCGGTCCTCTTCTCCGCCGAGACCGACTCGACGCTCTCGCGTACGGCGATGTGGTCGCCCGGTTCCAGTTCCCGCAGGAAGGTGAACTCGGAGTCGGTCGCCACCACGGAGGTGTAGCCACCCTCGTCGAGGAGGGCGACCAGTTCGTCGAAGCCGTCCGGGCCACCGGCCCGCGGGGCGACGGTGGCGGCGTAACCGCGCATCGTCCATGCCTGGACCATCGACGCGGGTGCCACCACGGTGCGCCGGCCGGTGGCCCGGGCAGCCTCGGCGTCGGTGTACACCGGGTTGGTGTCCCCCATCGCCTCGGCCCAGTGCCGGATCATCGGCTGGTTGACCGGGTCCTGTGCCGGTGTGGAGGCGCGCAGTTCGCGCCCGGTGAAGGCCCGCAGCCGCTCCTCGTACCCCTCCTGCGGCTGCTCCTCTGCCTCCCGCCGGGACGGCTCGCCCCGCCCGGTCATGCGCCACGCCCCTTGCGCGGCAGCCCGAGCCCCTGGGTGGCGACCATGTCGCGCAGGATCTCGTTGACGCCGCCGCCGAAGGTGTTCACGATGCCCTGGCGGGAGAGCTGTTCGATCTGCCCCGCGAGGGCGGCACCCGGCGACTCGGGCCGGATACGGCCTGCGGCACCGAGGATCTGGGTCAGCCCGCGCTGGACGTCGATGTGGGTCTCGGTGCCGTACGCCTTCGCGGCGCCCGCGTCGGCGCCGGTCAGCGCGTCGCGGGCGACGGCGGATGTCATCTTCCAGTTCATCAGCCGCATCGCCTCCAGCCGGGCGTACGTACGCGCGAACTCCTGCCGCACCCAGGGGATGTCGGCCGTGCCGTTCTCCCGGGCCCGGTCCAGGACTTGTTCCCACAGCTGGATCATCCGGCCGCCGAGGGCGGCGAGTCCGATGCGTTCATGGTTCAGCTGGGCGGTGATCAGCCGCCAGCCGCCGTCCACGTCGCCGACCACGTCGGCGGCCGGAACACGCACTCCGCTGTAGTACGTCGCGGTGACGACCATGCCGCCGACGGTGCGGATGGGGCTCCAGGAGAAGCCGTCGTCGGCGGTGGGCACGATCAGGATGGAGATGCCCTTGTGCTTGGGGGCATCCGGGTCTGTGCGGGCGGCGAGCCACACGTAGTCGGCGGTGTTGGCGCCGCTGGTGAAGATCTTGCTGCCGTCGACGACGTACGTGTCGCCGTCCCGGACCGCGCGGGTGGTCAGCGAGGCGAGGTCGGTGCCGGCTCCGGGCTCCGTGTAGCCGATCGCGAACACGATGTCGCCGGAGAGGATGCCGGGCAGGAACCGCTTCCTGTGTTCCTCGGAGCCGTACGCCATCAAGGTCGGGCCGACGGTGTTGACCGTGACGAACGGGAAGGGCAGGCCGGCCCGTTGGACCTCGTCGAAGAAGACGTACTGGTCCTCGACCGAGCGGCCCTGGCCGCCGTACTCGGTGGGCCAGCCGATGCCCAGCCAGCCGTCGGAGCCCAGCCGTTTGACGACCTCGCGGAAGCGGTCGCCGCCCACGCCCTCCTCGCCGACGCGACGGCGTTCGTCCTCGGGCATCAGGCCCGAGAAGTACGCCCGCAGTTCCCGCCGCAGCTCCTGGTGCGCGGCGCTCTCGCGCAGTTGCATGTGTGGTTCTCCTCGGTTGTCGCCGCGGTGGTCGTCGCAGGGAGTGGTGCTGATGGCCCCTCAGGGAAGAAAACGTCCGCGCCCGTTGGCCAGGAACTCGCCGCGCAGGGCGGCCTTGTCCTCGTCGGTCATCGGCGTGTACGCGGGCCGGCCCCGGCCGGCCCAGCGGTACACCGGGTCGCCGGTGCGCCAGCCGTCGAGTTGCATCTCCTTCTTGCGCAGCTTGTTGGAGCCGGTGGTCGGCAGCGCGTGCGAGACGCGGACGAAGCGGGGGGCTCCCTTGGTGCCCAGGTCCTCCTGGCGGTCCAGGAAGCCGGGCAGGTCCAGGTCCTCGAAGCGGGTCCCGGCGGCGATCTCGACGGCGGCCATGACCTGGTCTCCCGAGCGCGGGTCGGGTACACCGAAGACTCCGGCGGCGACGACCCCGGGGTGCCTGCGCAGGATGCGTTCGGTGAGCAGGGCGGATATGTTCTCGCCGTCGACGCGGATCCAGTCGCCGGAGCGGCCCGCGAAGTAGAAGTAGCCGGCCTCGTCGACGTATCCGAGGTCTCCGGTCCAGTACCAGCCGTGCCGGACGCGTTCGGCGTTCGCCGCCTCGTTGTTGTAGTAGCCCTCGAAGCGGGCGGCGCCCTCGGTGTCGACGATCTCCCCGATGGCCTCCTCCGGGTTGCGCACCCGGCCGTAGGAGTCGAGTACGGCGGGCGGGCAGGTGGTCCGGTCCGTGGGATGCACGATGCGGACGCCGTCGCGGGCCGGCCTGCCGAGCGCGCCCGTGGGTGCGTCGGGGACCCGCTTGAGCATGCCGGCTCCCTCGCTGGAGCCGTATCCCTCGATGAGACGGCAGCCGAAGCGCTCCCGGAACCGGGCCACGTCCTCGGGCGATGCCTCGGTGCCGAAGGCGTGGGTGAGCCGGTTGTCGGCGTCCTGAGCGGTCTCCGGGCGGGCCAGGACATAGCCGATCGCCTTGCCGACGTAGGTGAAGAAGGTGGCCCCGAAGTACCGCACGTCCGGGAGGAATCCGGAGGCGGAGAACGAGGGGGTGAGGGCGATGGTGGCGCCCGCGCTGAGGGCGGGGGCCCACAGCGCCATCAGGGCGTTGCCGTGGAACAGCGGCATCGGGCAGTAGCAGGTGTCCTTGCGGGTGATGTCGTACTTGGCGCTGTTGGAGAAGCCGAGCGCGGCGAGCCGGCCCTGCGAGCAGATCGCCGCCTTCGACGTGCCGGTGGTGCCGGAGGTCAGGAGCAGCAGCATCCGTGTGGCGGCGGTGACGTCGGGGGCGCGCGCGGGAAGACGGTCGTGTGCGGCCAAGCCGGACGCGTACTCCGGAGTGCCGACGACGAGGAAGCGGTCGCGGTCCACCCCCACGTCCAGACCTTCCAGCAGGGTGAGTCCCGCCTCGTCGGTGATGATCAACTGGCAGTCCGTGTGGCGTACTTCGCGCTCCAGTTCGGCGCCGCCGCGGGTCGGGTTGATACCGACGACGGCCGCGCCGGCGAGGGCGGCGGCCCCCAGCCAGAAGACGTATTCGGGTACGTTCTCCAGGAGTACGCCGATGTGGAACGGCCCGTCGGTACGCAGTTTCCCGGCCCAGGCGGCGCGGGCCGCGCTCTCCTCGACCACTTCTCCCCAGGTCCAGGACCTGTCACGGGTCAGCAGGCCCGGGTGGTCGTCCCCGGTCCGGGCGAGCAGCAGGTCGGCAATCGTCTCGTGTGGCAACGTCGGTCCCTCTCACCCGGTGGCCGGGTCTGCCGGTGTCGGTACGGGGGCGGACCGCGCGGCGCTCCCGTGGTGATCGCGGCGCGGTTCATGGTGGTTGCCGCCGCGGTGCGTTTCATGGCGGACGTGACGCCCGCGGGGTCGCGGAGGCGGAAACGGCGGCGCGGCCGGATCCGGTCCGGGCCGCGCCGGTGGCGAGGCTAGCCGCGGGCGGGACGGCCCGGTCCGGACGGTCCCGCTGACCGGGAGGGCTGCCGGGCGGGGGCGGTCCCGCCCGGTCATCCGAAGTTGGCCTGGCCGCCGTCGAGGGGCACCGTGGCGCCCGTCAGGTAACGAGCGTCCGGACCGCACAGCATCACCACTGCGCGGCCGATGTCCTGCTCGCAGTCGCCGACGTATCCGAGGGGGATGGACGCGCAGAATTCGGCGGCCTCCTCCGGATGGGCGGCCTGCCAGCCCGCGTAGGCGGGTGACGCCGCGTGCGGGGCGATCGCGTTGACCCGGATGCCGTCGCGGCCCCATTCGTTGGCCGCGGCCCTGGTCAGCGAGCGCAGGGCGGACTTCGCCGCCGCGTAGGCCCCGTACGTGCTCAGGTCCCAGCGGACCATGGCGGACGTGACGAGGTTGATGACGCACCCGCCGCCGTTGCGCTTCAGGTGCGGATGCGCGGCCTTCATGAAGGCGAACGCGGCGAACGGGCCGCTGTCGAAGCCCCTTCGGAACTGCTCGTCGCTCAGCGAGAGAAGCGGTCCGTAGCATCCGGTGTAGGCGTTGTTGACCAGGATGTCGATGCCACCGAAGCACTCGGCGACATCCTCCACGACGGAGGGGATCCGGTCCGTGTCGAGTACGTCGAGAACGAACGGCTCGGCCTTCACCACGCCCCGTTCGCGCAGCAGCTCGCAGGTCGCTTCCAGCTTCGCTGCGGTCCGCCCGAGTACGGCCACCGAGGCTCCTTCGGAGGCGAGGGCCAGAGCGATGCCCTGGCCGACGCCCTGGCCGGCACCGCTGATCACCGCGACCTTGCCTTCGAGGGTTCCCATCGTTTCGGTCTCCCTCAACTCGGCCTGGGCAGTTGCTTGTCGATGAACAGACCAGCTGCGGTGACGCAGACGTGGCCGCCGGCCCGGATCTCGCCGACCGTACGGATCCGCGAACCGTCCACGGAGATCTGGCGGCCGGTGACCGTCAGCGGCTCGAACAGCGGGGTGGGCCGCAGATAGCGCAGGGTCAGTTCCGCGGTCATGCCCGAGAGGCCGCCCCAGTGGTTGGCCACGCCCAGCGTGTGGTCGAGGAGCAGCGCCGAGATCCCGCCGTGCACATGACCGGGCGGACCCTGGTAGGGCAGGCCGAGCGTGACGACTCCTTCGACGGAGCCGTCCTCCTTGCCGTGCAGGTGCAGCGGCGGTGCGAGGGCGTTCTCCGGGCCGGTGACGGGGTCGTGCCGGGTGATGCCCTCGCCGCGCCACATCTCGGCGAGGCGTGTCTCCATGGAGGACGCCTTCTCGGTGAGTCCGTCGGCGACGGCGTCGAGCCGGGCGGCGATCCCGTTCATGTCGGCGCCGGTGCCGTCGCCGGCGCGCAGCAGGGCGGTGACCACCCGGCGGGCCGCGTCGACCGCCGCGTCGACACCGTCCTTGTGCGGTTCGGCGACCAGGCGGGGGCCGGTGACCGCAGTGGTGCTCTCGTCGCAGGGGATGCTCACGCCGTCACCGTCGCCGTCGCGTGGGTGAGCACGGGCGCGCCCTCGCGCTCGGGGCAGGCCGCGTGCAGCACGAGTTGCTCCGTGCCGTCGGCGGCCGGTCCCGCGCGCCATACGGAGGTGGCGAGGGACTCGCCGGGGAGGAGGAGTCCGGCGAAGCGCACGGTGAGGCCCGTGAGCCGGGTGACGTCGCCGTCGAGGACGCCGTCGACCAGGGCCTTGCAGACGAGGCCGTACGAGGCGAGCCCGTGCAGGATCGGCCGGTCGAAGCCGGCCGCCCGCGCGAAGGCCGGGTCGGCGTGGAGCGGGTTGAGGTCACCGTTGAGCCGGTACCACAGGGCCTGCTGGGGGGTGGTGACGGAGGTGAGCACGGTGTCGGCGGGGCGGTCCGGAGCGGTCCAGTCCTCCGACGGGCCCGGCTCGCCCCCGAAGCCGCCCTCGCCGCGCGCCCAGATGCGGGTGGTGGACGTCCACAGCTGCTCGCCGTCGGGCCCCGTGGCCGTGGACTCCAGGACGATGAGTGCGGCTCTGCCCTTGTCCCACAGCTCGGCGACACGCGAGCTGAGCGTGGCGGTGCCCGATGCCGGCAGGGGGCGGTGGACCTGCAGGCCCTGGCCTGCGTGGAGCACGGCCCGCAGGTCGATGTCGATGCCGGGAAGGTGGAAGCCCGGTGGGCCGGACTCGCCGGCGGAGATGCCGTCACCGGCGACCATGGCGAAGGTCGGCAGCACGCCGAGGCCGTTCTCGTAGGTCAGGTGCAGCTCGGGACCGGTGGTCGCGTCGGCGCCGGCGCCCAGGCTCAGGTGGTAGAGCAGCACGTCGCGGGTGGTCCAGTGGATCTCGCGGACGGACGGGTCCGCGGTCAGGGCCTTGTCGCGGTCGATGGGCATGGTCAGCCTTTCTCGGTGGGCTCGGGGTCGCGGGGCAGGCCGAGCATGCGCTCGCCGATGATGTTGAGCTGGACCTCCGTCGTGCCGCCCGCGATGGAGAGGCAGCGGGCGTTGAGGAACTGCCAGGTGGCGTCGAGGCGTTCGCCCTCGCCGGTGAGTGCGGCGGCGCCCTGCCATTCCATGCAGGTCTCCCAGACCCGCTGCTGGTGTTCGACGCCGAGCAGTTTGGAGACGGACGCCTCGGCGCCGGGCTGCTGTCCGGAGACGGTTCGCAGGGTGGTGCGCAGGGCGAGGACGGCGCCGGTCTGGGCGTCGCAGAGGTGGGCGCCGAGTGTGGTGAGCTGTTCGTCGTCGAGGCCGTCCGACACGGCGGCGATCTCCAGCAGGGCTTCGGCACCGGAGCCGACCGAGTCGTGGGAGAGGGCGACGCGTTCGTTGGCGAGGGTGGTCCGGGCGAGTTTCCAGCCGGAGCCCGGGGAGCCGACGAGCAGGTCGTCGGGGACGAACACCTCGTCGAGGAAGACCTCGTTGAACTCGGCGTCCCCGGTTATCTGCCGCAGCGGACGGATGTCGAGTCCGGGGCTCGTCATGTCGAGGAGGAAGTAGGAGATGCCCTTGTGCTTGGGCACGTCCGCGTCGGTCCGGGCGAGCAGGACGCCCCAGTGGGCGTCGCGGGCCATGGACGTCCACACCTTCTGCCCGGTGATCCGCCAGCCGCCGTCCACCTTCTCGGCGCGGGTGGTGAGCCCGGCGAGGTCGGATCCCGCGTCCGGTTCGCTGAACAGCTGGCACCAGATGATGTCGCCGCGCAGGCTCGGGGTCAGGAAGCGTTCCTGCTGGGCCGGGTCGCCGTGGGCGATGAGTGTGGGCACCACCCAGCCGCCGATGATCATGTCGACAGGGGTGAGGTCCGCGGCCCGCAGCTCCTCGGCGATGACGAGCTGGTCCACCGGGCCGGCGCCCTTGCCCCAGGGGGCCGGCAGGTGCGGTGCGGTGTAGCCGTGGTCGGCGAGGTGGGTGAGCCGTTCCCTGCCGTCCAGGGCGGCGGCCGCACGCAGTTCGGCGCGGATGTCCTCGCGTACGGTCTCGGCCTCCGGCGGCAGCTCCACGCCCAGGGTGCGGCGGGTGCCGTCCAGGGCGAGGCGGGCGACACGGCGGCGCCAGACGGCGGCCGGGCCGAGGGCGATCCGGAGCGTCTGGGCGCGGCGCAGCGCGAGGTGCGCGTCGTGCTCCCAGGTGAAGCCGATGCCGCCGAGTACCTGGATGCAGTCCTTGGCGACGGCGAACGCGGCGTCGACGCCGACCGCTGCGGCGACCGCGGCGGCCAGCGTCGCCTCCTCCGGGTTCCCGGCGCCGTGTGCGCGGGCGGCGTCCCAGGCGCAGGCGCGGGCCTGTTCGGCCTGGGCGAGCATGCGGGCGCAGCGGTGCTTGACGCCCTGGAACTGGCCGATGCGGCGGCCGAACTGCTCGCGCACCCGGGCGTATTGCGCGGCGGTGGTCACACAGCGGTCGGCGAGCCCGGCGGCTTCGGCGGCGAACAGCGTCGCGGCGAGATCCCCGGGCGTCCGCGGGTCGAGGTCCAGCAGATCGGCGGCGGGAACCGGCACCGACCGCACGGTCACCCGGGACGAGCGCCGGGTCAGGTCGTGGCTGCGGACGTCGGTGGTGTCCACGACGGCGCGGGGCAGCACCAGCCAGGTGGTCCGGCCGTTGTCGGACGCGGGCAGCACGAACACGTCGGCGAGGTGACCTCCGATCACGAGTTCCGAGGTGCCGGTGACCGTGACGCCGCCGTCGGCGGCGCGGGCCAGGGCGAGGGTGCCGGGGGCGAGCCCCACCGCACCGAGGGTGGTGCCGGCGGCGAGCGGGGCGAGGTAGGTCCGGTGTCCGGCGGCGTGCAGCACGGCCGAGGCGAGGGTCGTCGGCAGGAAGGGGCCCGGTGCTGTGGCCCGGCCCAGTTCCTCGGTGACGACGGCGAGTTCGACGAGTCCGTACCCGGCGCCGCCGTCCTCCTCCGGCAGGTGCAGTCCGAGGACGCCCTGCTCGGCGAGGCCGCTCCAGTGGGCGGGGAGGGTCTCCTTGTCGGCGTCGGCCGCCGCGCGGAGGGTGTCCTCGGTGATGTGCCGGTTGACGAAGGCGCGTACGGCGTCGCGCAGGTCCAGGTGTTCCTGGGTGAGTCCGATGGTCATGGCTCGCCCCTCAGATGCGTTCGATGACGGTGGCGGTCGCGTGCGCCCCGCCGGCGCACATGGTGATCAGCGCGGTGGACCTGCCCGTGCGTTCCAACTCGTACAGGGCCTGGGTGATGAGCCGGGCACCGGTGGAGCCGACGGCGTGACCGAGCGCGATGGCGCCGCCGTTGACGTTGACCTTGTCCATGTCGGCCTTGTGGACCTGCGCCCAGGACAGGACGACGGAGGCGAAGGCCTCGTTGATCTCGACGAGGTCGATGTCGGCGAGGGTCATCCCGGCGGTGCGCAGAACCCGTTCGGTCGCGGCGACCGGTCCGTCGAGGTGGTAGTACGGGTCGGAGCCGACCATGGCGGAGGCCACGATCCGGGCCCGGGGGCGCAGCCCTTCGCGGGCGGCGCGCTCCCGGCTCATGAGCAGGACGGCGGCGGCGCCGTCGCTGATCTGGGAGGAGTTGCCGGCGGTGTGGATGCCTTCGGGAAGTACGGGCCGCAGTGCGGCCAGTGCCTCGGGGGTGGTGTCGCGCAGTCCCTGGTCGCGGCTGACGAGGGCGGTCTCACCGGTGGGCCCCTCGGGGCCGAGAACGGGGGCCCGGACGTCGATGATCTGCCCGTCGAACCGGCCCTCGGCCCAGGCGCGGGCGGCCCTCTGCTGGGAGACGAGGCCGAGGGCGTCCGCGTCGGCCCTGGTGATGCCCCGGTTGCGGGCGATGCGTTCGGCGGCGGTGAACTGGTCGGGCATGTCCAGTTCCCAGCTGTCCGGCGCCGGGGAGCCGTTGTCGGGGGTGAGCGCGGCTCCGAGGAAGACGCGGCTCATGGACTCGACGCCGCAGCCGATGCCGGTCTCGATGGCACCGGCGGCGATCAGCCCCGCGACCAGGTGCACGGCCTGCTGGGACGATCCGCAGGCGCAGTCGATGGTGGTGCACGCGGTGGTGCAGGGCAGTCCCGCGTGCAACCAGGAGTTGCGGGTCACGTTGTTGGACTGCTCACCGGCCTGGGTGACACAGCCCCCGATGACCTGCTCCACGCTGTCGGGGGCCATGCCGGCCCGGGCCAGCAGGCCCTTCTGGGCGAGCCCGAGGAGTTCTGCCGGGTGGAGCCCCGACAGGACGCCACGGCGCCGGCCGACCGGTGTGCGCGCGGCTTCGACGATGACGGCCTCGGTCATGGCTCTCCATAAGGGTGTGAGGGGCCCGTTGGGCCGGGACACTGATGGATCGAAAATTAGAATTCATTCTCGAAACAAGCAAGAGCCAGTCCCGCTCAGTGGCCCGGCGCTTCCATGGGCCGGTCGCTGCGTCAGATGTGGGATCCGCCGTCGACCCGGAGCTCCGCCCCGGTGAGGTGGCCCGCGTCCCGGGACGCCGCGAAGGCGATCACCCCGGCGATCTGCTCGGGCTGCGCGGTGCCGAACGGTGCGCGGATCCGCGCGTAGTACGAGGCGTCGAGATCCGGCGGCAGCACGTGCGGTCCCACCAGCGGGGTGGCGACGGAGCCGGGCGACACGGGCACGACCCGGATGCCGCGGTGCGCGACCTCGGCGGCCAGGGACAGCGAGAAGCCGAGGACCGCCCCCTTGGAGGCGGCGTACGCGGTCATGTACGGGTTCCCGTGGGCCGCGGCCGACGACGCGACGTTGACGATGACGCCCGAACCGTCCGGCAGATGGGGCAGCGTCTCCCGGCAGAACAGGGCCGTGCCCACCGTGTTGACCGCGAAGAGCCGCTCCATGTCGGCCGCGGTCAGCCGGTCGATCGGAGTCGTCCGGTGGATTCCCGCCACATTGACCAGGACGTCGAGGCCGCCGAGGCTCTCGGCCGCGGCCCGGACGCTCGCCACCACGGCGTCCTCGTCGGCGACATCGGCGACCCGGGTCACGATCCGCCCCGGCCCGTCAGCCGCCGCGGCGGTGTCCGCCAGGCCCCCGTGCGCGAGATCCACGGCGAACACGGCCGCCCCCTCGGACACGAGGCGCAGCGCGGTCGCCCGCCCGATCCCCGATCCCGCCCCGGTGAGCAGGACCTTCACGCCGTCGAACCGGTTCATCACGGGCTCCTTCGCAGTGGCTGTCGGTGGACAGGGCGGGGCACGGTACTCGCGGCCGACGGCGCCGCGAAGCCCCGGTCCCACCGACCGGGACGGGCCCTCGACCGGCCCCTGAGGGCCGGTTCCGGTCAGTGGGACTCCCCCGGCCAGGCACCGGCGCGCGGGCCTACCGTCCGGGAACCTGGAAACCACGCGTCCTTAAGGGGATGAGAGAACGTGAGCGCAGTCGAGTCAGCACCCGACGAGGTCAGGGCCATCGAAGCCGCAGCGGCACCCACGCGTTTCGCGCGCGGCTGGCACTGCCTGGGGCTCGCGGAGAAGTACCGGGACGGGAAGCCGCACTCGGTCCGGGCGTTCGGCCAGAAGCTCGTGGTGTTCCAGGCGGGCGACGGCACCCTCAGCGTCCTGGACGCCTACTGCCGCCACATGGGCGGTGACCTCTCGCAAGGAACCGTCAAGGGCAATGAGGTCGCCTGCCCGTTCCACGACTGGCGCTGGGGCGGTGACGGCCGCTGCAAGCAGATCCCGTACTCCAAGCGGGTACCGCTGCGGGCCCGCACGGCGTCCTGGACGACGCTGGACCAGGACGGCCTGCTCTTCGTCTGGAACGACCCGGAGGGCAATCCTCCGCCCGCCGACGTGGCCATCCCCAGGATCGAGGGCGCGACGAGCGACGAGTGGACCGACTGGCTCTGGTACGAGACCACCATCGACGCCAACTGCCGCGAAGTCGTGGACAACGTCGTGGACATGGCCCACTTCTTCTATGTCCACTACTCCTTCCCGACGTTCTTCAAGAACGTCTTCGAGGGCCACACCGCCACCCAGCACATGCGCGCGACCGGCCGTCCCGACGCCCGCCCCCAGGAGCAGGGCGACAAGCCGAAGACCACCGGCAGCAACTCGCTGGCCTCCTACCACGGCCCGTCCTTCATGATCGACGACCTCACCTACCACTTCGACACCGGTGATCAGCATTCTGTCCTGATCAACTGTCACTACCCCGTCGATGCCGACAGGTTCGTGCTCCAGTACGGCATCATCGTCAAGCGGTCGCCGTCGATGTCGGGCGGCGAGGCCGACGAACTCGCGGCGGGAATGGCCCAGTTCATCAAGCTCGGCTTCGAGCAGGACGTCCAGATCTGGCAGAACAAGGCCCGCATCGACAACCCCCTGCTCTGCGAAGAGGACGGGCCCGTCTACCAACTGCGGCGCTGGTACGAGCAGTTCTACGTGGACGTGGCCGATGTGAAACCGGAGATGACGGACCGCTTCGAGTTCGAGCTGGACACCACACGCCCCGTCGAGGCATGGCAGAAGGAGGTCGAGGCGAACCTCGCCCGCAGGGCCGCCGTCGCCGAGGGCCGGCCGGCCTGATGCGGGTCGACAACCGGCTCACCGACGGAGCGCCGATGCGGCCGCTGGCGTGCGAACGCTGCACCGCTCAGGTGCTGGTACGCAAGAGCAGCTGGCAGCAGACGAGTGTGCAGTGGAACGGCAGTGCGGTGGCTCTCTGCGCCGAGCGCGAGGGAGCCGGTGCGGACTTCGAGGGCTGCGGATCCCTGCGTGACACGATCCGCGAGGCCGCGCTGCGGGGCACGATCGCACTCGTGGACGGCGGCGCCTGACCTCGGCACGCAGCGACGCACGGCGGAGGCCGGGTACGCCCCAGGGCGCGTACCCGGCCTCCGCCGTGCGGTTCAGGCGCCGCCTGCCGCGGCGACACCCGCGCGGCGGCCGAAGAACGTCCCGTCCCCGAGGGACGTGCCGCTGACATATCCCTCGCCGTGGATGCCGGACGAGGCCCGCCCCGCGGCGAACAGTCCGGGGACGGGACGGCCGGACACGTCGAGCACCGCACCGTCCACGGTGGTGTGCAGCCCGCCCAGAGTGAACCCGGCGGCCCCCGTTCCGGCTCCCGCACCGGGACGGCCGCCCCGGTGGAAGCCGGCCCGGGGATCGACCGCCGCGAACGGCCCCGTCAACGGCCTGAGCCAGCGCGGGTCCTTGTGGAAGTACGGATCCTGGCCCCTCGCCGCATGCGTGTTGTAGGTGCCGACCGTGGACTCCAGGGCGCCCTGCGGCATCCCGAGTCCGGTCTCCAGCTCCGCCAGGGTCTCCGTGACGAACCGGGGAACCACGCCCCAGCGTTCCCGCTCGGGGATCGACTCGTATCCCTCTTCGTCGATGATCACCCAGTAGGGGGCGGGCTGGGTCAGCACGGCGGCCACGCTGAACAGGCCGGGATAGACGTCCTCGTTGATGAAGCGCATGCCGTGGGCGTTGACCAGCATGCCCCGGGTGACCATCGCGGGCAGCGCGGTCAGCGCCAGCTCGACCACACCCATCCGCCGGGTGGCGGCACCGACTGCGGCCGCCATGCGAATGCCGCTGCCGTCGTCCAGTCCGTCGCTGACCTTGTCGTGGCCGATGAGGTGCGGGGCGTGATCGGCGAGCATCTCCTCGTTGTCGACGAACCCGCCGGTGGTCAGCACGACCCCCTTGCGGGCCCGGTAGAAGAGGTCCTGGCCATGACGGCGGGCGCCGACCCCGACGACCCGTCCGCCGTCGTCCACGACGAGCGCCGTGGCCCGGGTGTCGACGTGCACGGCGGCTCCGGCGCCCTCCGCGGCGGCGATCAGCTTCTCCATCACCAGCCAGCCTCCGAACGAGTCGGTCGCGCAGCGGTGGCCGCGCGGCGCGGGGCGGGCGATCTCGTTGTACGGCCAGGCGTTCTCGCCCAGCCACATCAGTCCGTCCTTGGTGGTCGGCATCCAGGTCGGCGCGTCCCACAGGGTCGGCTCGAAGGTCAGCCCGCGGTCCACGAACCACTGGAAGTGCTCGGTGCTGCCGTCGCAGTACAGGCGCAGCTTCTCCTGGTCGGCGTGCGGCCCGAGCGCGGCGTCGAGATAGGCGAACATGTCGTCCGCGCCGTCCTCGAAGCCGCAGGCGCGCTGCACCGGGGTCCCGCCGCCGAGATACAGTTCGCCGCCGGACAGGGCGGAGGACCCGCCGGGGCCGCCGGCCCGCTCCAGGACGAGGACGTCGGCGCCCGCCGCGGCGGCCTCGTACGCGGCGGCCGCTCCGGCGCATCCGAAGCCGACGACCAGCACATCGGCTTCCCCGTCGTAGTGGCCGACGGTCCCGGCGGGGACCGGTGTCACCGGCCGGGCCGCTCTCATGTGGCCGTCCCGGGCGGGGTGAAGGCGGCGAGGGGTTCGGAGCCGGACCAGTCGTGACCCCAGTAGCTGTCGGCGGTGATCTCCTCCGCGGTGTAGTGCGCCTCGTCGACGCGCATTCCGTCGTAGCCGTACTCGATGTCCCAGCCGCCGGGTGCGCGGACGTAGAACGACACCATCTTGTCGTTGGTGTGCCGCCCCAGGGTGGAGGAGAGCGAGAAGCCCTGCTCGGCCACGTTGTCGAGGGCGCGGCCGACCGCGTCCAGGCTGTCCACCTCGACCATCAGGTGCACGAGGCCGGGCGCTTCCCCGTGCGGGGCGGGGCACACGGCGAGGCTGTGGTGGCGTTCGTTGACGCCCATGAAGCGCACCCTGCGCGGCGACCCGCCGCCGAGCCGCATCGAGCCGCGCGGCAGGAAGCCGAGCACCTCGGTGTAGAAGGCGATCGTCTCGTCGGGGCTGGTGGTGGGCAGGACGATGTGTCCCATCCCCTGGCCGCCGGTGACAAACCGCTGGCCGAGCTTGGTCAGTACGGGACTGTGGTCGAGGATCGGGGCGAAGAACACCTCGACGGACACTCCGGCCGGATCCTCGAACGTGATGCCCTGCTCGACCCCCCGGTCGTCGGCCTCCTGCCGGCCGAGCGGTTTCACCGCCGTACCGGATGCCTCCACGGCGCGGCAGACGGCCGCGAGTGCGAACTGGTCCCGCACCTCCCAGCCGATCGACAGCACCCGGTCGCTGTCTCCGGGCAGGACGACGAGCCGGGCTCGGCGCTCGTCCATACGCAGGTACAGGCCGTCCGGGTCCGGCCCGGAGCCCTCGGCGAAACCGAGTGCGTCCACGGTGAGTTCGCGCCAGCGGGCGACGTCACGGGTCTGGACCCGGAGATATCCGAGTCCGCGGATCTGCGTCATGGGAATTCCTTTCTGTACCAACCTGCTCCGGACGAAAGCCTCAGATCATCGAGCGCATCGGGCCCTGCGGCGGCTCGACACCGATCTCGGTGAGGGCCGAGGCGTGGAAGACGGATCCCGGCACATGAATGGCGTGCGTGAGGCCCACGTGCGCGTCGCGCCAGAAGCGCTGGATCGGGTTGTCCAGCCGCATCGCGTTGCCGCCGGAGCGGGCGACGACCTCGTCGACCGCGCGGACGGCCCGCCAGGCGGCGGCGGCCTGGGTGCGCCGGCCGACGGCCCGCCGCTCGAAGCTGATCTCCTCGCCGGCGGCGACCGCGTCGTACATCCGGCAGATGTTGTCCAACAGCGCCGCGCGGGAGGCCGCGATCTCGGCCGCCGCGTCGCTGATGGCGTACAGCACGTACGGGTCGTCCTTCACGGCCTGGCCGGTGATCTGCACCCGGGTGCGCTGGTAGTCGAGGTGGTGAGCGAGTGCGCCCTCGCAGATGCCGATGACGGCGGCGGTGATGCCGAGCGGGAAGGCGGCCGAGAACGGCAGCCGGTAGGCGGGGCCGGCCGGCCCGGACTCCGCGGCCAGGGAACCGTCCACCACCTTGTTGTACTCGATGACGCGGTAGTCCGGCACGAAGGCGTCCTCGACGATGACGTCCTTGCTGCCGGTGCCGCGCAGCCCGACCACGTCCCACGAGTCGTCGACGATCTCGTAGTCGGCGCGCGGCAGGATGACGTGAACGGACTGCGGCGGGTTGAGCCGGTTGCCGTCGGCGTCGGCGAGGAAGCCGCCGAGGAAGATCCAGCGGCAGTGGTCGGTGCCGGAGGAGAACTGCCAGCGGCCGTTGAAGACGTAGCCGCCTTCGACGGGTCTCAGCAGGCCCATCGGAGCGTACGGGGAGGCGATCCAGGTGTCGGGGTCCTCGCCCCAGATCTCCTCCTGGACCCGGGGGTCGGCCATCGCCATCTCCCACGGGTGGACGCCGACGACGCCGGTGACCCAGCCGCTGGCCCCGTCCAGGGCCGCGATCCTCATGACGGTCTCGGCGAACTCGCGCGGATGCAGTTCGAGGCCGCCGTACGTCTTCGGCTGGAGCATGCGCATCGCCCCGACGTCCCGCAGGATCTGCGCAGCCCGGTCGTCGAGCCGGCCGAGCGCCTCGTTGGCGGGGCCGAGCGCACGGATCTCGTCGGCGCGTGCCTCGACGGTTTCGAGCACGGGATTGGACATGGCTGTTCTCACTTCCCCGAGGAGTGCTGGGCGTTCTCGGAACGGTTCTTCGCCGCGAGGGCGACCGCGATCTCGATGAGCTGGTCCTCCTGGCCGCCGACGAGCTTGCGGCGGCCGGCCTCCATGAGGATCTCGGCCCCGGAGACCTGGTAGGTGGCGGCCTGACGGGCGGCGTGCTTCAGGAAGCTGGAGTAGACACCGGCGTAGCCCATCGTCAGCGACAGCCGGTCGAGCAGGCACTCGCCGTCCATGACGGGCCGCACGACGTCCTCGGCCGCGTCGATGATCTTCAGTACGTCGATGCCGGTACGGATGCCCAGCTTCTCGGCGACGGCGGCGAACCCCTCGACGGGCGTGTTGCCGGCGCCCGCGCCGAAGCGGCGGGTGGATCCGTCGATCTGCGTGGCTCCGGCGCGTACCGCGAGGACCGAGTTGGCGACGCCGAGGCCGAGGTTCTCGTGGCCGTGGAAACCGACCTGGGCGTCTTCGCCGAGCTCGGCGACCAGGGCGGCGATCCGGTCGCCGGTCTGCTCCATCACGAGGGCGCCTGCGGAGTCGACGACGTACACGCACTGGCAGCCGGCGTCGGCCATGATGCGGGCCTGCCGGGCCAGTACCTCGGGCGGCTGACTGTGCGACATCATGAGGAACCCGACGGTCTCCAGGCCGAGTTCGCGGGCCAGTCCGAAGTGCTGGACGGAGATGTCCGCCTCCGTGCAGTGGGTGGCGATCCGGCAGATCGCGGCGCCGTTGCCGGCCGCCTCACGGATGTCGTCCTGGAGGCCGAGGCCGGGCAGCATCAGGAAGGCGATCTTCGCCCGGCGGGCGGTCTTCACCGCGGCCTTGATCAGCTCCTGCTCGGGGGTGTGGCTGAAGCCGTAGTTGAAGGACGATCCGCCGAGGCCGTCGCCGTGCGTGACCTCGATGACGGGCACGCCGGCGTCGTCGAGGGCGGCGACGACGGAGGTGACGTGGGCGACGGTGAACTGGTGCTGCTTGGCATGCGATCCGTCCCTGAGGGACGAATCGGTGACCCGGATGTCCAGGTCTGAGCTGTAGGGCATGGCTCGTGCACTCCTCGGTGAGCGGCGGTCAGGCGCCGGCGCGGCGGGCGGTGATCCGCTGGGCGAAGCCCTCGCCGACCCTGGTGGCGGCGGCGGTCATGATGTCGAGGTTTCCGGAATACGGCGGCAGGAAGTCGCCGGCGCCCTCCACCTCGATGAAGACCGCGACGCGGGCGAGCCCGCCGCTGACCGCGGTCGGCCGGTCGAACTGCGGCTCGGTGCGTAGCCGGTAGCCGGGTACGTACGTGGCGACCCGGTCGACGGTCTCGTGGATGGACGCGGTGACGGCGTCCCGGTCGGCGTCGGCGGGGATCGCGCAGAAGACGGTGTCCTGCATCAGCATCGGCGGCTCGGCCGGGTTGAGGATGATGATGGCCTTGCCCCTGGCGGCGCCTCCGATCGTCTCGATGCCCCGGCTGGTGGTGAGCGTGAACTCGTCGATGTTGGCCCGGGTGCCGGGCCCTGCGGACGGCGAGGCGACGCTGGCGACGATCTCCGCGTACGCCACCTCGGTGACCCGGGAGACGGCGTGCACGACGGGGATGGTGGCCTGGCCGCCGCAGGTGATCAGGGAGACGTTCGGTGCGTCGAGGTGGTCGCCCAGGTTGACGGCGGGCACGACCGCGGGGCCGATCGCGGCGGGGGTCAGGTCGATGGCCTGGATGCCGAGTTCGGCGTACTTGGGGGCGTTGGCCCGATGGACGTACGCGGACGTGGCCTCGAAGACCAGGTCCGGCCGCTCCTGGCCGGCCAGCAGGGCGTCGACACCGTCGGCGCTCGTGTGCAGGCCGTGGTCCGCGGCGCGCTTGAGGCCGGGGCTCTGCTCGTCGACACCGATCATCCAGCGCGGCTCGATGTCCGGTGAGCGCAGAAGTTTGTACATCAGGTCGGTGCCGATATTGCCGGATCCGACGATCGCGGCGGTCGCCTTGGTCACGGTTCGAACCTCATCCGGGTCGAGTGGGAACGGAGAACAGGTGCGGGAGGGGCGGGTCAGCCGTCGTAGGTGGCCTTCAGCCGGTCGCTGAGCGGGCGTGCCTGGCAGGCGAGGATCAGACCGTCGGCGAGGTCGGCCGCGTCGAGGACCTCGTTGTGTTCCATGGCCACCTCGCCCTCGGTGAGGACGCAGGCGCAGGCGCTGCAGCTGCCCTCCCGGCAGGAGTACGGCGCGTCCAGTCCGGCGGCGAGCAGCACGTCGAGCAGGGGCGTGTTCCGCGGCCAGTCGATGGTGTGGCGCACCCCGTCCAGCTCCACCTCGGCCGTGCTGACGGGCGCTGCTCGGTCCGGCTCCGGGGCGGGCTCGCGTTCCGCGAACGGGTCGCCGGTCAGTGAGGTGAAGCGCTCCACCGTGATCCGGTCCGGCGGTACGCCGAGCCCGGCGAGCGCTCCGGTCATCAGGTCCATGAAGGGACCGGGGCCGCAGACGAACGCCGGGCGACCCGCATAGGCCGCGGTGAGGGTGCGCAGGCCGGATGCGGTGGGCCGGCCCTGGACGGACTCCAGCCAGTGCAGGACGGTGAGCCGTTCTCCGTATTCCTGTGCCAGGGCGATCAGTTCGTCGCGGAAGATGACGGACTGTTCGTCACGATTGGCGTAGAGGAGGGTCACCGCGCCGGTCCCCGCGTGCAGGGCGGAGACAAGGATCGACATCACCGGCGTGATGCCGCTGCCCGCGGCGCACAGCAGGAAGTCGCCGTCGAGCGAGTCCGGGGTGAAGGTGCCCGCGGGCCGCAGCACCTCCAGGGTGTCGCCCTCGGTGATGTGGTCGCAGATCCAGTGGGAGGCGTACCCCCCGGCCGTGCGCTTGACGGTCACCTTCAGGTGCTCGTCGCGCGCCGGGGAGCTGCACAGCGAATAGCAGCGGGCCGCCCCGCCGGGGCGCTCGGAGGGCACCCGGACGGTGAGGAACTGGCCGGGCCGGTAGGTGAACCGGGCCCGGTCCCCGTCCGCCGGCGCCAGGACGAGCGAGTGCGCGTCGGCGGTCTCCCGGATCACCTCGACGACGCGTACGGTCAGCGGCGCCGGGCTCATGGTGCGCCTCCGGCGGCCCCGGTCCCGGCGCGGGTGGCAGCGGCCGCGTGCCGGGCCGCGACATAGCCGAACACGATGGACGGGCCGATGGTGGCCCCCGGTCCCGCGTACTCGTTGCCCATCACGGCCGCGGAGGTGTTGCCGGTGGCGTACAGTCCCGCGATGACCGAGCCGTCCTCGCGCAGCACCTGGCTGTGCTCGTCGCAGACGAGGCCGCCCTTGGTCCCGAGGTCGCCGACCTCGATGCGGATCGCGTAGTAGGGGGCCTTGACGAGCTCGTCGAGGTTGGGGTTCTTCATCGTGGGGTCGCCGTAGTACCGGTCGTAGGCGCTGTCGCCGCGCCCGAAGTCGGTGTCCCGGCCGGTCCGGGCGAAGCCGTTGAACCGTTCGACGGTCTCGGTGAGCGTGTCCGCCGGGACGCCGATGCTCCGGGCGAGTTCCGCGATGCTGTTCGCGCGGTGCACCGTGCCGTTCTCGTAGAACGCCTTGGGAAACGGCATGCCGGGCAGGATCTGGGCGAACGGGTAGCGGGCGCGGGCCTTGGCGTCCATGACGAACCAGGCGGTGGTGTGCCCGCCCTCGATCTGGTCGTGTACGAAGTTCACGTACGGCGACGACTCGTTGGTGAAGCGCCTGCCGTCGCCGGAGACAATCACCGATGGTGGGATACACCGTTCGGAGACCAGCGGAATGGTGGCGCCGGACGGATGGTGCACGGACGGCATCCACCAGGCGTCGTCCATGAAGTCGAGGGCAGCGCCGAGTGCCTGACCGGCGACGATGCCGTCACCGACATTCTCGACGACTCCGGCGCTGTGGTCGTCGCGACTGCCCTCGGGCAGGTACTTCTCGCGCATCTCCCGGTTGTGGTCGAACCCGCCGGTGGCGAGGAGCACACCGCGCCGGGCGCCGATCCGCACGGCCCTGCCCTCCCGTTCCACGACGATGCCGGTGACCTTGCCGCTCGCGTCGGTGACGAGTTCGGTCATCGGGCTCCGCAGCCGGACGGGGATGCCCGCGTCCTTCAGCGCCATGCGCATCCGCGCGACCAGCGCCCGGCCGCCGGTCGCCATGTGGCGTCGGCGGATCATGTTGGACGAGACCCGCCAGGCGGCGGTCAGGGAGGCCCGGCGTCCGCGCCAGGTCCGCTTGACCATGGCGAGGTCCCGGTAGTCCTTCGAGGTGATCCACAGCCCGAGCGGACCCTTGAGGCTGTTGGGCCGCTGGTACTTCTCGTCCTCGCCGAGCTTGCGGGTATCGAAGGGCAGCGCCTCGATGGACCGGCCGAGCGGGCGTCCCCCGTCGTACTCGGGGTGGTAGTCGGCGTAACCCTTGACCCAGTAGAACCGCATCCACCGGCTCTTCCCGAGCAGTTCCATCGCGGCCGGCCCCTGGTCGACGTACGCGTCGAGGCGGGCCGCGGGTACCCGGTTCCCGGTGAGCAGGTCGAGGTAACGGCGTACGGACTCGCGGCTGTCGTTGTGTCCCTTGGCGCGCAGCGTCGGGTTGTTCGGGATCCAGATGCCGCCGCCGGAGATGCCGGTCGAACCGCCGTACTTCCGGCCCTTCTCGACCACGACGGTGCTCAGGCCGCTGTCGGCCGCGGTCAGTGCGGCGGCCATGCCGCCTCCGCCACTGCCGACCACGACGAAGTCGAACTCCTCGTCCCAGCTCTCCTGGGCCGCGGGGCTCATGCCGCCTCCTCACGGGTGAGGAAGGCGAGAACCGCGCTCTCCCAGGCGGCCTTCTGTTCGATCATCACCCAGTGCCCGCAGTCCGGGAAGACGTGCAGTTCGGCGTCGGGGATGGTGCGCATCGGCACGATCGACATGTCGACCGGGCTGACCCGGTCGTCGCGGCCCCAGGTGAGCAGCGTCTTCGCGCGGAGCCGGTGGAGCATGGCCCAGTACGGCGCCTCGTCGGACGCGGCAGCTGCGGCGGCACCGGCCGCGAACGCCTTGCTCCCGTACATCCGGCGGGCACTGGCGAGCGTCTCCGGGTCGGTGGCGTGGTTCCACCGCTCCTCGATGAGCTCCTCGGTCACCAACGACCGGTCGTACACCATGGAGTTAAGCCAGCGGACCAGGCCCTCGCGGGTCGGCTCGTCGGTGAACTCGTTGAGCAGTCGGATGCCTTCGCCGGGGCTCGGGCTGTACAGGCTGCGTCCGATGCCGCCGATCGTCACGAGGCGGCGCACCCGGTCGGGGTGGCCGAGCGCGAAGCGCGTGCCGACGATGCCGCCCATCGAGTTGCCGATGATGTCGACCCGGTCCAGCCCGAGCCCGTCCAGGAAGCGGGTCACGGACGAGGCCGCCGTCATCATCGGATGACCCCCGGCCGGGTCGCTGACCCCGAATCCGGGGAACTCCAGGACGAGACAGCGGAAGTGCTCGGCGAACACGCCCAGGTTGTGCCGGAAGTTCCGCCATCCGGTGACCCCGGGCCCGGATCCGTGCAACAGCAGCAGGGGCGGGCCGTCTCCGGCCTCGTGGTAGCGCAGCACGCCCTGTTCGGTGGCGAGTTCACGCAGTGTGGAGTCGTGGCTCAGCGCCGTCATCATCCCTGCCTCGGTTGGCCTCGGTGTCCGGTGGACCTGGTGACCCGGTGGGCCGGCCGGGGTGGTGGTCCCTCCGGGCGGCCGTGGGTGCCGTGTGATCGGTTCCTGGACCGTAGCCACGGCCCGCCGTGCCTCGCGGCGGACGTCTCGGTCAGCGGGATGCGTACGGTCACGTGGGTACGGGTCGCCTGCGGCGGTCCACGGCCCGGAGCCGTTCCACTCATCGGGAACAGGACCCCGGCGCTTCGGGCCGCTGTCCTACTTTCGGCGCCTGCCCGGCCCCGGGCACACCACCGCACCCGTCCTCGTCGAGGTGAACCCGATGACCGCAGAGTCCCTGTCCGCGCCCGAGGTATGCGAGGAGACCGAGCCGACCCCTGCGCGGATGCGGCGCACCATGGGCACCTTCGCGTCCGGGGTCACGGTGGTGACGGGGATCGGCCGGGACGGCGTCCCTTCCGGTTTCGCGTGCCAGTCGTTCGCTTCGGTCTCGCTCGAACCGGCCCTGGTGCTGTTCTGCGCCGACCACCGGGGGCGCGCGTGGCCGAGGATCCGGGAGTCGGGACGGTTCTCCGTGAACATCCTGACGGACGAACAGGCCGATATCTGCGGCCGGTTCGGATCGAGCAAGGGCCGCAAGTTCGAGGGGCTGGACTGGGAGGTGTCCCGCTGGGGAACACCCTCGCTGCCCGGTGTGCTGACCCGGGTGCACGCCGATGTCCACGACGTGCACGGCGCGGGCGACCACGATGTGGTGGTGGGCCGGGTCATCGCCCTGGAAACCGTGACCGACCGGCAGCCGATGCTCTTCTTCCGCGGCGGCTTCGGCCTCGGCAGCCCGGCGGCACCCGTCGATCCGTGGAGCTGGGGAGCCCACTGGGGGTGAGGAGCGGCGGGCCCCGGTCGTATACAGGAGCCCCTCGCCTCCGCGGGATCTACTGCCAGTCGCCGTACTGCCCCACGGCGAGCAGCCGGTCCATGGCCTGCGGGGACCACGTCTCCCCGGGCACGGCCGCCGGCCGGCGCGCCGCTCTGACCGGCGTCTCCGGCTCGGGGAACAACTCGCGGGACACCTGCCGCGCCGCGTCCACGACCAGCGGAGCCACCTTCTCCAGCGGGGACCAGGCATCCCCCACCAGCGAGATCGCGGCGACCGGCCCCTCGGGCCCGCGGACGGCGGCGGCGACGCAGGCGATGTCCGGGAAGCACTCGCCCCGCTCGAAGGCGAGGCCGTGGCGGCGCCTGATGCGGTTGAGTTCCTGGTGCAGGGTGCCTACGTCGGCGATGGTGCGCTGCGTCAGGCGGCCGATGGACTCGGCGGCCCTGGCCTCGACGTCCTCCGGTTCGAGCCAGGCCAGCATGGCCTTGCCGAGCGCGGTCGAATGGGCGGGGGCCCGGCCGCCGACCCGGGAGGGCACGGCCGCGGCGAAGCGGCCGCCGACCTTGTCCAGATAGTTCACCTCCGCCCCGTCCAGGACGGCCAGATGAACGACCAGGCCGGTCTGGATCTGCAGGTGGTGCAGCCTGGCCGCCGCGGCCTCGCGGATCCTGCCGTGCGCGCCGTCCCCTCCGCCGAAGCCGAGGGCGCGGCGCCCGAGTCCGTACCCGAGGCCGGTGTGTTCGAGCCAGCGCAGCCGTACCAACTGGTCGAGAATCCGGTGCGCAGTCGACCTGGGCAGCTGCGTGGACCGGGCCACTTCCTCCAGCGAGAGCCTGGCCGTACGGCCCTCGAAGACGTCCATGATCAGCGTCACCCGCTCGACCATCGACGGTGGCAACTCGCGACGAACCGGCGCATGCACGTGAGGAGCATCTTGGACAGCCGTCATGGGTGCCTCCAGTCACAGACTGAAATGAATTCTTGTTTTCCGGAATGTAACAGCGCCCCCAGAGCTCAGTGAAGACGTACGCACGGCCTCTTTTCCGGAGGCGGAGGACGCATCTCGCGGAGATCGCGGAGCTCGCACGGTGCGACCCGTGGTTCCAGCCGGTGGGCATCCCGCTCGGCCACGGCCGGTCCGGGCGCCCGCCGGCACCGGTCATCGTGTCCGGTCACTCGCAGGTGATCACCGCCCGAATGTTGCATCGTCCGGCCTGGTCCGGCCACAGCTGCGCGTATGCGACACCGATGTGCCCGACCGCATCGCCCCTCACACCGTCCGCGACCACATCAGCAACATCGCCACCGAAGTCGACGTCACCAGCCGCGGTGGACTCGACGCCGAACTGTTCACCGAGCGCCCGGCCCCCGCCGTGGGACCGCAGACCGTCAGCGTGACGGTGCCCTGACAGGCCGGCCCACAACTGCCCCTGCCCGCCCCGGTCCACAAGCCCGTGAGAAGCCGGCCCCGGCCCGGGCCGACCGCGGTCACCCTCCCGAGGACACGTACCGGCCGTGGCGCAGGGCCGGTACGGAGACCAGGACGAGCCCGCCGAGAAGAAGCACCGCTCCGGCCACCGCCGACGGGCCCGGCCGCTCTCCCAGCAGCACGACCCCCAGCACCGTGGAGACCAGCGGTTCCGCCAGGCTGAGCGTGCCGGCTGTCGCCCCACTGATTCGTGCCACGCCCCAGGTGAACAGCAGATAGCCCAGAGCCGTCGTGGCCAGGGCCAACCAGCCGATCAGTACCAGGGAACGTGGCTCGGCGAGCCCGTCCGGGTGGGCGAAGGCCCAGGGTGAGACCAGGATTCCCGCGCAGAACACACTTGTCGGGGCTGCGGCAGCGGTGTCCGCGCCCCGGTCCCCGAGCTGTTTGGTCGCCGCGACGTACACGCCGAAGGCAGCTCCGGCGATCATCCCGAGCAGCACGCCCACGCCGTCGGCCGGTGCCCCGTCGGCCGGAACGAGAAGCAGTACGATCCCGCCGAGCGCGCACACGCTGCCGCAGAACCACGCTCCGCCGAACCGTTCACCGGCCAGGGCTCGTCCGCACACCCCCGTCACAGCCGGGACGGTCCCGAAAGCGACGGCGGTGGCCAGGGCGGCACCAGTACGGGCCACCGCCTCCAGGAAGCACACTTGGAAGACCGCCGTGACCAGGATGCTCACCCACGTCCACCAGCGGGTGTTGCACTGCCACAAGGTCCGCACGCCTGCTTGCCTCGCGGTGAACAGTCCCAGGACGAGACCGCCGAGAAGCATCCGGCACGCACCGATCGCCACCGGCGACGCACTGCTTGCTGCGAGGACCTGGGCGGGGCCGACCGTACCCCAGAGCACGGCCGCCGCCAGCACAGGCACCACTCCGCCGCCCCGCACGGCGTGACCAAGTCTGCCCGCTGCGCCTGTCACACGCTCTCTCATTCCGCAGGCCGGGCAGGATCCGTGGCACAGCACGCCTCGGCGGAACACCCAGCAGGTCCTGGTCCCGACGCTAGCCAGTGGCCGGTGGCCCTTCCTACCGGACGAAGACACCAACTCCGTTACCGGCAGTCGCGCCGACTTCGGCGCTTCCTCCAGCCCGGTCCGCCCGAGACGGGCGCGAAGCGCGGGCCGGGCCGCCCCCCAGGCAGCGCTGACGGCCGGTCGGACGTCAGACGGTGCCCAGCGCACTCCTCCGGCTCTCTGGCCGACAAGGGTGAAAGGGCGAACTGTGCCGGGGCGTCGCCCCACTCACCAAGGGCAGCGTGAGTCCGAAGTGACCGATCGGGGGCCGGATGCCGCAATTTCTCTCCGGCCTTACCGGACCGGGCAGTTCGGTGCTTCTGCCAGAATGGGGCCATGGCGCGAGAGACATCGGCGTACGACGGACGGCCCGGGGCCACGCCGTGACGAGCGGTGGGGTCCCCGAGGCCGAAGGCCCGGTGAATCGCCCGACGGGCTTCTTCGAGCAACCGTTCTGGACCGTGCTCGGGCTCCTGGTCGTGTGTGCCGGACCCCTGATCCTGCTGGCCGGCATCAGCGGGCACGTCCCCGACGACGACAGGCTGGGCGTCGTCGTGACCGGCCTCGTCTGGACCCCTCTCACCGTGGCCGTCCTGGTCCTGGCCGTCGTCGGCACCGTGCGGGACCAGCGCGTGTGGCGCGACCTGGACACGGCCGGCGTGCGCGTCATGGGCAAGGTCACGTCCGCACAGCACGTGTGGTGCGGTGAGGACGACCGCTGCACCAGGGTCCGGATGCTGGTCGCCGTGCCGGGCCGGCCGCCGTTCACCACGAGCCACCTCGTCGCCGGGGAGGAGGTCATCGAAGTCGGGACGAGCATCCCGGTCGACGTGCACCCGGTGCGCGACCTCTTCCGCCTGGTCGCCGATCCGTCCACGGACGGGGCGTCCCGGTAGTTCTCCCGCAGCAGGCAACGTTCCGGTCGAGCCGCTCGGCCGGCCGCCGCGTGCCGGGCGGTGCTTTGCGGCGGGAGGGGGCCGAAGCCGCAGAGGCCGGTCACAGGGGCGTCGACCGAAGGCCCACCCCATGCGGCGGCACACCGGGGAGATGCTGGTCGATTGGTCACAAGTGGTCCTTTACACAAGGGAGTTGCAGGTCCGGAAGGCCTGCCGATGCGAGCTGGGTGAGCCCTTCGTTCATGGCTTCGTGGCGCAGGACGTGGTCGATGGTGATGCGGCTGGGCGTGGCGGTGTGGAGCGGCCGGTTGAGTGCGTCGGCGAACTCGCGGTCCCGATGCAGGAGTCTGCCGGTGGCAGCGCTGTCGGGTCGCGGTACCGGTGAAAGCAGAGGCTGGTCGCCTTGCCGTACGGGCTGCGCTCGACGGTGAAGGTGGTATTTCGGCCCCACAGGTCGCCCGGCTCGGCGCGGATGCGGCGGGCCGGGCGACGCCGAAGCACGACAAGGAGTTCCGTCTGGCCGAGCCGGACGTCCGGGGCGAGCCGAACGCGGCCACGAGTCGGCCCGCACGGCGGGCCGTGGCAGTGGTTCTTCCGGGTTGTCGTTCTGCCGGGGCGCAGATCGCACCTGTCCGAATGGATCTGGATTTGGGTCCATGCCACAGGCCCCCGGACCCTACTCGTGGGCCCCGTTGTCATCGGTACAGTCCGGGCACCGGCAGGCAGACGGCCGCGGTAACACAAGAGAACCGTGACGAGGTGACACGTGAAACGAAGCGACCGAATACGTGTGGGCATGAGCGCGTGCACAGGGCAGACAGCGGTCGAGTACTTGGCGCTGTTGGGGATCGTTGCGGTCGTGGTTGGCGCGATCACCGCCGCGGCCATCGGGGGCGATGTCTCCGAGCTCGCTCACCGTCAGATCTGCCGCATCGGTGTGGTGACGGGGAGCGGTGGCGACTGCCCCGATGACAACGATGTCGTCGGGGATCGGCCGGCCGGTCCGAACGACCCCGTCAAGCCTGGCACTCTCCGCCGCAGCGGAGCCGGTGAGCACGGAGCCGGTGAGCCCGTCAGCAAGTCGGCCCGCACATCCCCCGACAAGTCGGTGAACGCCCTTCCCGACATGTGCTTCGAGGCGCGGGAATCGCAGTCGTCGATATCCGTTCCGGGCAGCGGCGTTCTCGGCAAGACGGCGGCCTGGGGGTATTCCTGGCTGGTCAACTTCGTCATCGAAAAGATCAGCAATGAGAAGAACAAGGAGAAACGGGTCAAGCAGGCGCTTGCCGACCTCGCCTGGTGCCTCCCCAGCTACAACATCGTCATCGCGCAGCCGCACGAGGGCAATCTGCAGGAGATGGACGGTACGGCGATGGTCGAAACCGTCCGGATCAGCGGCACGACGTACCGCGTCTACGCGTTCAAGACCGGCAGGTTCACATGGGCGAAGGACGCCGAACTCGGATGGAAGAACCGGGGGTTCCGTGGCGTGTACGACGTCAGCGAGGACCGCCGCACGGTCACGTTCAAGGAGCCGTCGAAGCCCAGGCGGAAGGAGGGCTGGAAGCCCGGCGACGAGGGCTGCCAGGTCGAGGGACAGGAACCCCCCGACCGGAGCCGGTACTACAACACGTACAGTCCGCTGGACGACGAGGGGTCGACCCAGGCGGTGCGGATGCTCGTGAACGACATGCGCCGCTGCTATCCGGACTACAACGTGGTCGCGATGCACTCGGAACAGAAATCGCACTGGATCGAGAAACCGGATTCGTTCGTCCACGAGGGCAGGTACCGGCTCAACTCGAACGAGTACCACGACGGCGAGCAGGGGGACGCCATCGAATCGGGCCGAGCCGTCTTCGACATCTATGTCTTCGACAAAGGCGAGTTCAGCAACGACGGTGACGGCGGCTACACCAACTGGGCTTGGTACGGCAACTTCGACCGCGACGGCTCGAAGGTCGGCTTCGACACCCCGGACCCGGCCGACCTGGACGCCGACCCCTACCCGGTCGGATCGGGCACGGTGCACTTCAACGACGAGACGCCCACATACACGGGCGGAGGCCCCTACCCCGGCACCGACTACACCGGCAAGGTGCCGGGCGACGACGCCGAGCTGACTCACTCGCTGATCGACGAGTACAGCCGCAGCTTCCCCGGCAAGAACATCATCGCGACGAAGTCGTTCAACAACCTTTCCTTCACCAAGGTCTCCGGCCTCGAACACCTCGCAGTGGTGGACGGTGTCGACGTGTTCGCCATCGACGGGGGAACCATCACCAACAAGGGCGACGGCGGCTGGAAGAACTGGGGCTTCACCGGCAACTACGACTACGACGAGAAAGGGAAGGAGGTGACCTTCAGCAACCGGTGAGGGCGGCACCGTCAGTGCTCGGTGTCCCCCGGACCGGGCATGGGGTGCCCTTCCACAGCACTTCCTCGAAGGACGTGCTGTTGCGTTCGGCAACGCGGTACGTCGGGGCCGGGCCGGCTCGGGCCGCGGTCGGGGAACTCCGTCCCGCGGTCAGCGCGCGCGTGAACGTGCAGTCGACGAGGGTGCGTGCCGCGTGCCCGCAGGGGCTCGACCGCCCGGGTCCGTGTTGCAGAGCAGGGCGGCCCACAGGTCGAGCCGGTCGGCGAGTCGGGACAGATCGCGGCCGGTGAAGTGTTCGATGCGCTGGATGCGGTAGTGGACGGTGTTGACATGCAGGTGCAGGGCTTCCGCTGTACGCGCCCATGATCCGTCGCAGGCGAGGAAGGTCCTCAGCGTTTCCAGGAGGGGCGCCGCAGAGGGGCTCGCGGCGTCGAGCAGGGGTCCCAGAACGGTGCGGCTGTAGACGGTGCGGACCTCGGACGGCACGCCGGTGAGGAGTGCGTCGAGGCTGGAGAGGGACGTGGTGTCGCTGAGGATCGAGGCGTCCGGGGCCGTGTTCCTGGCCGAGCTCAGGGCGTAGCGGGCCTCGGCCAGCGCTCCGGCCAGGTCCTGCGGTTCGGCGGCAGGTCGTCCGTTTCCACCGTGCAGTGGTACGGACGGTTCGCAGGCAGCGACGAGCGGCCACACCCCGCTCACGTCGACGGCACCGTGGACGACCGCGAACACGGTGCCGTCGGGAAGGCGTCCGATCGCCGAGGGCCCGGCCCCCGCATGAGCCAGCGCCTCCGCCAACGCCCCTTCCGCCAGCCCCGTCCGACGTGTGCCGGTGCCGGCGGTGATCACACCGTACGGTCCTTCGGCCGGAAGCCGGCAGCCCTGAAGCGCCGCCGCCAATGAGGTCGGCTCCGTCCCCGGGGCGGCAAGGAGCGCGCCCAGTTCGTCCGCCACCTGATGATCGGCGGCCCTGCGGTGGGACCATTTCTCCTGGGAGCGCCCCAGGATCGCGGCAACCTCGTGGAGCATGCGCGGTGGCACGGCGCCGGGATCGGGCAGATACAGGTACCAGCGCTCGTACGGAGAGGCGGCGTCCGCGTCGACGGGGACCGTGGCACCGGTGCCGTTGGCGAGCAGCCCGACGGCCTGTGTCGCGGAGAGCTCGCCCCCGCCCCCGGTGGCTGCGACGGTGCGGCCGCTCGGGGTGAGGACGTAGGCAACGACCTCCCGGTCCACATGAGCGAAGGCCGCGGCGACGATCGCGTCCGGTCCGGCGTCCTGGGCAACCAGGCGGCTCAGCCGTGCCCGTGCGTTCTGCGGCAGTGCGTGGTGGTGGCTCAGCTCGCCCCACTGCTGGAGGTAGACGGTGTCGGTGACGGCCCGGAACATCACGTCGGCCGGCACGGCGGCCAGCGGAATGCCGAACCGGGCGCATGCCTCGATCAGGTCGTCGGGGACTGCGCCGTGCGTCTCCTCGCCTGCCAGCAGCACGGCCGCGTCCGCGTCCCTGAGCCCGGCCACGAACCGGTCCGCCTTGTCCCGGCCGCCCTCCGGCGTCCACCACACCAGCCCGCTGAGCACGACTTCGCCGGGCCGTACGAAGCGGGTGGGGTCTTCCAGATCGGTGACGGTCACCCCGCTGATCTGTCGTCCCAGCAGTACGTGCTCGGACCACAACAGGCGCAGGCCGAGGGTCTCGTCCCTCAGGAGATGTTCGACGTGCATGTGCTCCGGCTCCTCGTACGGCTGCCGGATCCAGCAGCGGAGGACCCGGCACCCAGCATCTCTTATTCACCAGGTGGATGCGATTCACAGCATCGTAGATGCCAGATCAAATGAGCGATATGCCTCTTGGTTGATCCACCAATGCAGGCGCCGGAAACGTCGGTGTTTCCGTGTCGTGAACCAGTCGTCCGCGGCCGGTCCACGCTGCTTCACTGACGGCCATGGACCTGAACACGGTGTTGGAGATACGGGACGCACGGATCCCGTCGCCCTGGCGGCCGGGTGACGCCTGGCTCGGAGGCGGTACGTATCTCTTCTCCGAACCGCAGCCGCACCTGCGACGCCTGGTGGACCTGAGCCGGACCGGCTGGCCCCCGGTGCGGCTGCGTCCGGACGGCTCGGTGGAGATCGCCGCCACCTGCACCATCGCCCAGCTGTCCCGGTTCGCGAAGAATCTGGAGGCCGAGGCGGCGCCACTGTTCGAGCAGTGCTGCCGAGCCTTCCTGGCCTCCTTCAAGATCTGGAACATGGCCACGGTGGGCGGCAATCTGTGCAATGCGCTGCCGGCGGGTCCGATGATCTCGCTGACGGCGGCCCTGGACGGAGAGTGCCTGCTGCTGGCCCGGAACGGCGTCCGGCGCCGGGTAAAGGTCACGGACTTCGTCACGGGAGCCGGCCGCAAGGATCTCGCCGAGGGGGAGCTGCTGCGCTCCGTCACACTCCCGGCCCGCGCGCCGGCCTGCCGTACGGCGTTCCGGCAGGCGTCGCTGTACGGGCTCGGGCGGTCCGGGGCATTGGCCGTCGGCACGCTCGATCCCCTGGACGGCTCCTTGGCGATCACGGTGACGGCCGCGACGGTCCGCCCGGTGCGGCTGTGGTTCCCGCTGCCTCCGAGCAGGGACGGGCTGCGTGCGGCCATCGACTCCGCCGTCGCCGACGACGAGTGGTTCGACGACATGCACGGACTGCCTGAGTGGCGGCGGCACATGACGTTCCGTTTCGCGGAGGAGATCCGGCGGGAACTCGGAGGGGCGACACGATGAAGGTCGAAGTCAACGGAAGGCCCTTCGAGGAGGAGCCCCGCCCGGGGCAGTGTCTGCGCACGTATCTGCGCGAGCGCGGCTGGTTCGGCGTGAAGAAGGGCTGCGACGCCGGGGACTGCGGAGCCTGCACGGTCCACGTGGACGGCGAGCCGGTCCACAGCTGTCTGTACCCGGCCTTCCGCGCCGACGGCCGCACGGTCACCACTGTCGAGGGACTGGCCTCGCCCGGAGGTGAACTCCACCCTGTGCAGCAGAGGTTCCTCGACGCCCAGGGCTTCCAGTGCGGGTTCTGCACGGCCGGGTTCCTGATGACGACGGCGGCACTGGACGAGGGCCAGCTCGCCGATCTTCCACGGGCGTTCAAGGGAAATCTGTGCCGCTGCACCGGCTACCGGGCCATCGAGGACTCGGTGCGCGGGGTGTGTCACGTCGAGTCCCCCGACGCCGGCGAGTCCGTCGGCCGCAGTCTGCCCGCCCCGGCCGGGCCGCAGGTCGTCACCGGCACCGCCCGCTACACCTTCGACATCGATGTGCCCGGACTGCTGCACATGAAGCTGCTGCGCTCCCCGCACGCCCACGCCCGCATCACCGCCATCGACACGGCGGCGGCCCTTCGCGTGCCGGGCGTCCATGCCGTGTTCACCCATCAGGACGCCCCCGAACGGCACTTCTCCACCGCCCGCCACGAGCACCCCGAGGAGGACCCGGACGACACCCGCGTCCTCGACGACACCGTCCGCCACATCGGCCAGCGAGTAGCGGCGGTGGTCGCCGACAGCGAGGCCGCCGCGGAGGAGGGCTGCCGGCGCATGGAGGTGGCGTACGAAGTCCTGCCCGCCGTGCTCGATCCGGAGGAGGCCATGCGGCCCGGCGCTCCGGTCGTGCACGACAAGGACCCTTCGACGGCCCGGATCTCACGTCCCGCCGACAACGTCGTGGGCGAGACGCACGGCGAGATCGGCGACGTCGAGGCGGGCTTCGCCGAGGCGGACGCGGTACTCGAGAGGACATTTCGCACCCAGCGCGTCCAGCACGCCAGTCTGGAGACGCACGGCGCCGTAGCCTGGCTCGACGAGGACGACCGTCTCGTCGTCCGCTCCAGCACCCAGACCCCGTTCCTGACCCGCCGTGCACTGTGCGCCCTGTACGACCTCCCGCACGACAGGGTCCGTGTCATGGCCGGCCGGGTGGGCGGTGGTTTCGGCGGCAAGCAGGAGATGCTCGTCGAGGACGTCGTCGCCCTCGCCGTACTGCGGCTGCGCCGCCCCGTGAAGCTGGAGTACACACGTGCGGAGCAGTTCTACGGCGCGACCACCCGGCACCCCTTCGTCATCGGTGTGAAGGCCGGCGCCCGCCGGGACGGCACACTGACCGCGCTGCAACTGCGGGTCGTGTCGAACACGGGCGCGTACGGCAACCACGGCCCGGCGGTGATGTTCCACAGCGTCGGCGAGTCGACCGCCGTCTACCGCGCCCCGCACAAGAAGGTCGACGCCTATTCCGTCTACACCCATACCGTTCCTGCGGGCGCCTTCCGGGGCTACGGCCTGGGGCAGGTGACGTTCGCCGTCGAGTCCGCGCTCGACGAACTCGCCCGTGACCTCGGCATGGATCCGCTGGAGTTCAAGGCGAAGAACATCATCGGACCGGGCGAGGCGATGATCACCCCGGGCGGCGAGGAAGAGGATCTGTACATCGCCAGCTACGGCCTCGACCAATGCCTGGCCATCGTCCGCCGCACCCAGGCGGAGCCCGCCACCGTCCCCGTCCCGGAGGGCTGGCTGGTGGGCGAGGGCACCGCCCTGTCGATGATCGCCACCGGTCCGCCCGGCGGCCACATCGCCGACGCACGGGCCACCCTCCTGCCCGACGGAAGCTTCGAACTCGGCGTCGGTACGGCGGAGTTCGGAAACGGCACCACCACCGTGCACCGCCAGATCGCGGCGGGCGAACTCGCCACCACCGTCGACCGCATCACCGTCCGCCAGTCCGACACGGACGTCGTACGGCACGACACGGGCGCCTTCGCCTCGACGGGCGTCGTGGTCGCGGGCAAGGCCACCCTCCGCGCCTCGCGCGCCCTGTCCGACATGCTCCTCGACTTCTCCGCCGCCCACCTGGGCGTCCCGCGCGCGGAGTGCCGGCTCACCGAGGAAGCGGTGCTCCACCCCGGCGGGCGCCTGACGCTCAAGGAACTGCACGCAGCAGGGCAGGCGGTCGGGGTCGGCTTCGCCGCCGACGGGCACTTCGGCGGCACCCCGCGCTCGGTCGCCTTCAACGCCCAGTGGTTCCGGATCGCCGTGGACCCGGACACCGGGGAGATCCGCATCCTGCGCAGCGTGCACGCCGCCGACGCGGGCAAGGTCATGAACCCGATGCAGTGCCGCGGCCAGGTCGAGGGCGGCGTCGCCCAGGCACTGGGCGCCACGCTCTTCGAGAACGTCCGTATCGACGGGCGGGGCGAGGTCGAGACGGCCGCCTTCCGCCGCTACCGGCTCCCCCAGTACGCCGACATCCCGCGCACCGAGGTCCACTTCATGGAGACGGCCGACGCCATCGGGCCGCTCGGCGCCAAGTCGATGAGCGAGAGCCCCTTCAACCCGGTCGCTCCCGCCTTCGCCAACGCACTGCGGGATGCGACCGGCGTCCGGTTCACCCGGCTCCCCCTCACCCGCGACCGGGTATGGCTGGCGCTGTCGGGTCGCGGCGTGAGCGGTTCCCCGTAGAAGCCGCCGAACCCCCGCACGCGGTCGGTGGGACGGATCTCCGGGATCCAGTACCGACGATGCCGATGCCCGGCCTTGTCAGCGCTCGGCATCCGGGGGTCGTTGCCGGGCGCGATGTACGGCTCCGTGTCCGCGCCGTCGTACGACCGTCGTGGGTCCGGGCGGCCGAGCAACCGTCCATGGCGGCGATACCGAGGCCGGAGGTGCCCCCGCGGAGCACCCCTCCGCTGGGCGGATTGCGCAGGACCGTCGAGTGCGCGGCGGTGAACGTCCTCGTCACCGGCCGTGCCGCACACGCCCGTCACCGGCCGGTGACGGTCTCATGCGCCCGGCTCCGGCGGCGGTGCGGTGCCCCGCTCCGGGCAGCCGATGATCACGGCACCCCGGAAGCGGTCCGGCGAGATCGTCGACATCGCGTCGAGCGCCCGGTCCGGTACGGGCAGCAGGTGGGCGTCGACCCAGGTGTCCCCCGCGGCGGTGTGGGTCCATGGGTCCTCGATCACCAGGGCGCCCGGTACGGCGCCGTGGCAGAGCACCCAGTGCGGTACGTCGAACCCCTGCATATCGGCGAGCGAGACCAGGAGCAGCACGTGCTCCCCTCGGCCGAGCGCGCTCCGGATCGCGGTCATGGACAGGTGGCGCGAGTCGACCGGGACACCGGCCCGGCCGGCTTCCACCCGCGACGTCCGCTGGAGCACCGCGCGCCACTCCTGCTCGTCCTGCGGGTACTGGTCGAGCAGGACGGGCCGTTCCGTATCGAGGAAGACGGTGACCGGAGACGACGGCCAGGCCCGACGCACGGCGACGCCCAGTCCGACGGGTTCGCACGCGGGGAAGTTCGTCGCGTCGCGCCACAGCGACAGCTCCGCCCGGCGGTCGAACGATTCCTGCGGCAGCTCCCCCGCGTGCGCCTGTGCGACCAGGGCCGTGACGGCGCCGCACGTGAAGTGCGTCGTCTGCCCGTAGTACGGGGGCTCTGCCACCTCACCGTCGTGGAGCCCGCGCAGATAGCCGGCACCGGGCCCGCCCGACTCCGCAGGGGTGAGCGGGAGGCTCAGCGGGACGAAGCCGAGGGCTGCGGCGGCCTCGGGGTCCACCGTCCACCCTTCCCACTTGACCTGTGCGAGCCCCCGGTCGCGTGCGTGGGAGACCACGGCTTCGACTGCTGTCGGCACGTCACCGACGGCATCGACGATCTTCAGATAGGCCGTGTGCGGGCGTGCCGTCACGAGCGCGGCAGCGGCCCAGTCGTCGCCGTCGTCACCCGGAACGGCCACGATGTGCGGGGCGTGGGCGGAGCGGTCGACCGATCGCCAGCGTTCCGGCACACCGTGGTGGACGAGCCTCCTCAGCGGGGCCGGCGGGCCGGCGGGATCGAACGGTACGACGGTGCTCTTCACGAACGTGTCCTGGTGAGGCGGCATTCCGGCACTCCTCGGTGCGGCGGGAGGGGCGAGGGACGGGGCGTCGGCCACGGGTCCCCGCGGCGGTGGGGGAACGCTGCGCCCGGCGTCATGCACGGGACCTTCGCAGTACCCAGATGAAGTACGGGGCCCCGACCAGGGAGACCATGAGGCCCGCCGGCATCTGGGCAGGTGCGACGAGGGTGCGGCCGAGGGCGTCTGCCACGCAGACCAGCAGCCCGCCGAGCAGCATCGCGACCGGGATCACGCGGCCGTGCCGGGCACCCACCAGTGACCTGGCGAGGTGCGGGGCGACGAGCCCCACGAAACCGACGACGCCGACGGCGATCACGCTGAGCGCCGCGAGCACCGCGGCGATCGACAGTGCGGCGAAGCGGGTGCGTTCCGGCCTGACGCCGACCACGCGCGGGGTGTCCTCGTCGACGGCGAGCAGGTCGAGCCGGCGGCCCATGCCGAGCAGTACGGGGAGCGCGAGCGCCAGCGCCACCGCGACCGGTACGACATCGGGCAGCGTGCGCCCGTAGGTCGTCCCGGAGAGCCAGGTGAAGATCCGGGGTGTGTTCCACGGGTCGGCGCGCAACAGGAGGAAGGTGGTGACGGAGCTGAGGCCGTATCCGCAGCCGATGCCGATCAGTACGAACCGGTCGGGCAGGAAGCCGCCACGCCAGGCCAGCAGGGCGATCACCGCGAACGTGGCGAGCCCCGTCGCCACCGCAGCGGCGATGAGCAACGGCCGTCCGCCGGACAGGCCCGATGTCGCGACGCTCGCTGCTCCCAGCCCGGCACCCGCCGTGATGCCGAGAACTCCCGGCTCCGCCAACGGGTTGCGGACCGCGCTCTGCACGACGCATCCGGACAGTCCGAGCGCCGCGCCGGCGAGCACCGCTGCCACCACGCGCGGGACCCGGTCGTCGAGCGCCTGGCCGATCAGATCCGGGGCGGCGCCCCGCACCCAGAGCGCGATGTCCCCCGTCCGCAGCCAGAGGCTCCCCGCGAGGGCCGCCACGAGGACGGCCGCGGCCAGGAGCACCACCGCGCCGAGCACGACGAGGAGGAACGACCGGCGCGACCGTGCGGCGACCCGCGCGTGCGGCGGTTGCCGGAGCCCGCCCGTGTCACGGAGGCGGAGCGCGAGGACCACGATCACGACGGCGCCGAGCAGCGCGGTCGGCACGCCGGTGGGAATCGAGGCGGCCTCCCCGGCGCCCTGCACCGCGCGCAGCGACGCGTCCGCGAGCAGGATGAGCAATGCGCCGAGCAGCCCGGACGCGGGCACCATGAGGAGATGCCTGCGCAGCGCCCCGACCCGTCCCGCGATCAGGCGGGCCAGGACGGGGGCGCCGAGTCCGACGAAGGCGATCGGGCCCGCGAGCGTCACCGAGGTGCTGGTCAGGAGCACCGCGCAGAGCACTGCGGTCACCCGGGTGGTGCGGATCGGCACCCCGAGGGAGGACGCGGCGTCGTCGCCGAGGCTCATCACGTCCAGCTTCCGGGACAGTGCCAGGGCGACGCACAGCACCACGGCCAGGAGGGGGAAGGCACGTACCGACGCGTCGATGTTCAGTTGCGCGAGCGAGCCGCTGCCCCAGGCGAAGAGGCCGGTCGTGTTCTGTTCGAACAGGATGAGCAGCATCGCGGTCGCCGAGTCCAGGGCCATCGCCATCGCCGATCCGGCAAGGATGAGGCGTGTGCCCGTGGTGCCCGCGGCCCGGCCCGCGAGGGCCAGCACGAGCGCCGCCGCGAGCAGGCCGCCCGCGAAGGCGACGGCGCCCGACGCCCACAGCGGGACGGTGAGGCCGAAGGCCGCGACGAGCGAGAGCGTGAAGTAGGCGCCGGCCGTGACCGCGAGGGTGTCGGGGGAGGCGAGCGCGTTGCGCGTGACGGACTGCAACAGCGCACCGGCGGTGCCGAGGGCGAAGCCCACCGCCACGCCCGCGAGCAGGCGCGGCAGGCGCGAGCCGGTGAAGATCTCGCCGACCGGTGCCCCGCCGGTGTTCTCCCGGTGCCCAGCGAGGTACCGCACCAGGTCCCGGACGCCCACGCCGGACGTCCCCTGCGTCAGGTGCCACACACCCACCGCTGCGACCCCGACGAGGAGGAGCGCCAGGACGGCCGCCCCGGCGGAGCCGCGGTCGCTGCGCGACCACGGCCTCCGTCCGGGGGCCGGCGTCTGCGGGGTGCTCACCTCTTGCCGGGTGCTCACTTCTTGCCGGGTGCTCACTTCTTGCGGGGTGCTCACTTCTTGCGGGGTACTCATCTCCTGCTGGGTGCTCACTTCTTGTCGAGCACGTCGACGTACGCGTCGATCGCCTGCTCGCAGGAACGCGGACCGCCCGCGCCCCACACCCGCGCCGGGAACGCGTGCGCGCGGCCTTCCTTCACTGCCGGGAGCGACTTCCAGATCGGGTTCTTCTCCAGCGCCGCGACGTATCCACCCGCCCCTTCGTCATTGGCGTAGAAGAGGTTGGCCTTCCCCACGGCGGTGAGTCCCTCGACATCGGTCTGAGCAAGGCCGTACGAGGGATCGACACCCCCGTTCCCGTGGGCCTTGTTGACGTCGTCGGTCCACGCGGGGGTCATGCCGAGCTCTTCGCCTATCGCGGTGAACAGGGCACCCTTGCCGTAGGGGCGGACGGTGAGGTTGCCCCCCTGGAGCCATCCGTCGAAGAACAGGAAGTCCTTCGTCGGCAGACCGGCGGCGGTCACCTGCTTCTTGGCCGTGGCGAGGTGCTCGTCGAACTCCTGGAGCACCTGGTCGGCCCGCTCGGTGCGCCCCGTCGCCTTGCCGATCATGCTGAACACGTTCTGCATGTTCTTGATCGGGTCGGCCGGATCGGCGCCCAGCGTGGCCAGCACCGGCACGCCCCGCTTCTCCAGCTTCTTGATGATCTCGTCGTCGGCCTTGAACGCCTCCACGACGACGAGATCGGGCTTCGTCGCGAAGAGGGTGTCGAGGTCGGGCTCCTCACGGGTACCGATGTCCTTCACCCCGTCGGGGAGCTTCTCCGCACTCACCCAGGTGCTGTATCCCTTCGCGTCGGAGACCGCGACGGGGGTCACGCACAGGGTGAGCGCGTCCTCGATCTGCTGCCATTCCAGGACCGCGATTCGCTCGGCGGGCTTGTCGAGCTTCACCTGTCGCCCGACGCCGTCCTTGAAGGAAACCGGCTTCGTGGATGTCGTCGTGGTGTCCCCGGCGCAGCTCTTCGACGAGGGCGACGCCTCGCCCCCGGCTGCCGTCGTCTTCTCGACGCCGGTCGTGCCGCAGGCCGTTGCGGTGAGGACGACGGCGAGGCCTGTGGCGGCTGCTGCCACCAGGCGACGGGCACGGTTCATTGAGGAGCCTCTTTCCGATGATTCGGTGGAGCGGTTGATTCGGTGGAGCGGTTGATCGGGGAGCGCTTGATCGGGGAGCGCTTGATTCGGTGGAGCGGCTTCTAGCGATGCGCCGGAGCAGCCGATGCGCTGCTCCGGGCGGAGTGCCGCCCGAGTGGGTCGATACGGAGACGTCCCGTGCGGGGGTCGACTGCGACCTCGACGGCGATGTCGTAGACCTCGCCGATGTTCTCCGCGGTGAGGACGTCGACGGGGGCGCCCGCCGCGTGCACACGGCCGGAGCGCATGAGGACCAGCGTGTCCGCGACGCGGGACGCGTGGTCGAGGTCGTGCAGCACGATGCCCACCGCGACGCCGTGCTCCTCCACGAGGTCGCGCACCAGGTCGAGCGTCTCGATCTGATAGCGCAGGTCCAGATGGTTCGTCGGCTCGTCCAGCAGCACGACGCCGGTGTCCTGGGCCAGGCAGGCCGATAGCCAGACACGCTGCATCTCCCCGCCGGAGAGTTCTCCCGCCGGCCGGTCGGCCATGTCCCGCACACCGGTGACATCCATGGCGTGCTCGACGGCACTCCGGTCATCGGCGGACAGGCCGGCGAAACCGCGCCGGTACGGGTGGCGGCCGAATGCCACCACCTCCGAAACCGTCAGCCCCTGTGGCGCGGGCCTCGACTGGGAGAACAGGGTGACCTCGCGGGCGAACCGGCGTGCGCTCAACAGGGCTGCCGCACGCTCGGGATGTCCGTCGCGGGCGCCGAGCGTCACCCGGCCGTCGTCCACCGGGTGGAGTCGGGCGAGGGCACGCAGCAGTGTGGACTTTCCGCTGCCGTTCGGTCCCACCAGAGCGGTCGCGCGCCCCGGCTCCAGGGTCAGCGAGACGCCGTGGACGACTGGCGTTCCGCCGTATCGCAGCACCAGGTCATGGCCGTTGAGGGCGGCTGCCGGCGCGTCGGGGCCGACGGCACGCCGAACGGCGCGCCGGGAAGAGCTTGTGAACATCGGTGGGTCCGGGTGACTGGAGGGGCAACGACTGCGGCACCCTCCGTCCGGCCGTTGCCGGCCGGGCCGCGGACTCCCCGGATCCGGAACGACCGTACGCGGCGAGCAACAACAAAGGGTTACCTAACTAAGGGAAGGCTATCCTCCGTTTACCGTGTCGGCAATCAGGAGTTCCGGACACCCGATACGGAGTTCCGGACACCGTCCGGGGCGCCGTCGGCCCCGGCGAAGAACGCGCCCGGCGTGGTTCCCATGACCCGCCGGAAGGCGACGATGAAAGTACTGGGCTGCGCGTAGCCCAGTACGTCGGAGACGGTCTGCACATCGAGCCCCTCGGACAGCAGCGTCAGTGCCCGATGGGCGCGCAGCATCTGCCGCCACTGCGCGAAGGAGAGTCCGGTCGCATGGCGGAACGCGCGGGCGATCGTGCGGTCGCTGATCCCCAGTGCGCGCGCCCACTCGTCCAGCGAGCGGCAGTCGGCGGGATCGTCCAGCAGGGCTTCGGCGATCGCGTCGATCCGGGCGTCGCCGGGCAACTGCAACGCGAACTGGCGCTCCGACGGCTGGAGCACGTCGAACACCACCGCCTCCGCCCGTGCCCTGGCACCGGCGTCGAGATCCGTGCGGGCCAGATGGGCAAGCAAGGACTCCAGCACCGGCGTCATCGTGATCGCCGTCGGCCCCTCGAACGTGAACGGTGTGCGGTCGGGAGCGAAGAAGGCGTCATGGAACTCCACACCCGCCGTCGTCCGCCCCCCGTGCACCACTCCGGCCGGCATCCACAACCCGTGCCCCTCGGAGACGGTGAAGACACGGTCCTCCACACGGGACGTCAGCGTCCCCCCGCGCACCCAGACGAGCTCGTGCAGATGATGCGAGTGCGGGGCCCACTCCGTGGGAACGGGAGGGACCTGCGATTCGGCGAGGATGACGAAGGGTGCCGCCGCCCGTCCCGGAACGGCTGCGGCCCGACGCACCACGGTGCTCGATTCGCGCCGCCACATCCCCGGGCTCGCGCCATTACGGGATGATTCGGCCATACGGGCGAGTGTATCCAGGGCCTGTACCGACGTCGTACGCCCCCATGGGCCGGACGGACACATGCACGCTTCCGTGACGCAAGCTCCGGTGCCCACCCGGCCGACGGCGGTTGCGATCCGGCCGTCCCGCGGCACCCGCGCGAGCGCCGCCCGGGCGCGGGAAGTCCCGCGAGGGAATGCCCGCACGGCGAAGCCACCGTGTCGGGCACACGGGAACCGATGCCCCTGCTCCGGAGCGCGCGGGCTGTGCGAGCAGCGGGGCGCGGACGCCGGGAGCGGTCAACCGCCCAGCGCCCTCGCGAACGCTCCTGCCTCCTGCGCGACTCCGCTGCAGGTGTCGACGGCCTTCGACGTGTCCTCGCCGGTGCATTCCCGGTCGCGGAAAGTGGCCCACTCGGAGAGCGCGCCGATTCCCTTCCGCCCGGCGAAGGCGCGCAGCGACGCCGCGTCGGCGAGGGTGAACCTCTCCCCGCCCACGTCGTTGACGCCGATCATCACGGTGATGTGCAGCGCCCGCCAGGCCGCGGTGTCCGACAGCCCCAGCACGTCGGTGAGCTGGCCGTGGGCCGCCTCGGCGGCCTGCTGCGCGTATTCGCTCATGTCTCCGTCGTAGGAGGAGCCGTAGTTCATCGCCATGATGTTCACCGCGGACACATCGACGCCCTGCTGCGCGGCGTCGCCGAGCAGATCGGTCCCGGTCTCCTCCAGACCGTCCGGCATCACGGGCAGCGTGTACGTCACATCGAGGTCCCGCTCCTTCTGGAGCAGACGCAGCGCCCGGTCGCGGCGAACGATCGACGCCCGGTCGGTGAGTGCGTCGCCCTCGACATCGAAGTCGGCCTTGTCCGCACCGACCGCGTCGAGCACCCGCGCATAGGCGTCGGCCAGTTCCCGGGCACTGTCGCAGGCGAGCGCGAGCTCGTTCCCCGCGGCACCGCCGAAGGAGACCCGGATGTCCGCGCCGGTCCCGGTGAGCGCGGCGATACGCGAGACCACCGCCTTGTCGTCGGCCTCGGCGGAGCCGCCCCACAACGGTGTGCAGCGGTCGCCGTCGGCGACGACGAAGGCGAGGTTGTACGTGTCGGGGGAACCGGCCGAGTCCGTGCCGGCGGCGGTCGTGGCACTGACGTACGGGTTGTACGCCGTCGAGGCCGTGGCGGGCCCGGAGCGGGCCGCCGGGCCCGCGCCCCGGTCCTGGTTCGCCGCCGCGCCGGTCGCGCAGGCGGAGCAGGCGAGCCCGAGTGCGAGCAGTCCGGCAACGACAGGAGTGATTCGCTTCGCGTGGCCGGCCGTGCCGCCGGGGGAACGCTTCTGGGGAATTCGCATTGCTTACACCTGCTCTCGTGAACGTTGCCCCGGAACGGTGGGGAGAAGGGCCGGGGCACATGGAGAACCTCTCATATGCCGGCCCCTCCCCCACCCACAGGAAATTCATGGCCGGAAGCCCCAGGAAGGCTCGCCCGAATTCCAAGATGCAGCAGTGCAAGGCGATTTGGTGCCTTCCGGACCACGGTCGAGCAGGACGCGAAAGGACTCGTTCTCTCAGCCGGCCAACAGGTTGACCGCGCATCCACAGCTTCTGGCCAGCAAAGCCCCAGACTTCGCACATTGCCATTCGTCAGCATGCGCAAATGCAATCCGACATCGCCATCGAGAATGACTCGACCCCAGCCAAGCGCCGCAGGCACGCCGGCGCGCCCAGGTCCCGTGCCGGGGCAGGGCCCGGGCACCAGGAGGGGCCCGTATTCGTGGACGGCTCCGGGCGCCGGGCGAGACTGCTCCGCCGCGCAGGGATCGCGCTGGGCGTCGCCTGTGTCGGTTACGCGGGCGTGCTCGTGCTCGCCTTCGTGGGAGGCATCTCCATGTCGCCCTCGCAGTTGCTGCCCTTCGGCGGCGCACCCGCGGCGCGGAGCGGGCCGGCCGGGAACACCCCTCCGGGCGCCGAAGGGGCACCGCCGGACGGCCGGCCGGGAGCCGGGGCGGGCGGGCAGTTGTCACCCGCTGCCTCCCCCTCCGTCTCCGCCACCACGGGCGCGGCCCGATGAGCCGGACCCACGGCCGTGCCCCGGCCGGGCGACGGCATGCCACGCCCGGCAGGATCGTGCGTGCCGGCCGGCACGCCGTCCCCGGACCGCGGGTGGTCATCGCTCTTCTGCTGCTGCTCGGCCTCGTCTCCGTGATGCTGCTCGACGGCTATCTGCGGGCCGAAGTCGGCAACGACCAGCGGGTCCGCTCCGACGCGAGCTCCAGCGAGGTCCCGGAGAGCGTCCTCGACGGCGGCCCCTTCCTCAGCTTCGAGGGGGGTACCGCGCACACCCGGTCGGTGCCGGACAAGACGATCGTGCTCACCTTCGACGACGGCCCCGACCCCGAGTGGACCCAGCAGGTGCTCGACATCCTGGACGACAACGATGTGCCGGGCACATTCTTCCTGGTCGGCTCGATGGTCTCGCGGTACCCGGATGTCGTGCGCCGGATGGTCGACGACGGCAACGAGGTGGGCGTCCACACCTTCACCCACGTCGATCTCTCGTACCGGAGTTCCTCCCGCATCACCCGCGAGATCGCCCAGACTCAGCTCGCCCTTGCGGGGGCCGCGGGCATCACGACCACTCTGTTCCGCGCCCCGTACTCCTCGACCAACGACGCCATCGACAACTACAGCTGGCCCGTCTACAAGAAGCTCGGCGCCATGGGGTACACCAGCGTCTTCATCGACACCGACAGCGAGGACTGGCAGAAGCCCGGCGTCAGCAAGATCGTCGAATGGGCCACTCCGAAGAGCGGGAAGGGCGCTTCGGTGCTCTTCCACGACGCGGGTGGCAACCGGGCCCAGACACTTGAGGCGCTGCCGAAGTACATCAAGAAGATGAAGGCCGAGGGCTACACCTTCACCACGGTCAGCGGTGCACAGGCGACGGCGGCCGATCGGAGCGCACAGGGCGTTCCCGGAGCGGGGACCGCCACCGGCGATGCCACGAGAGGCGACCCCGACCAGGCCGCTCACCGGCCCGCCGACACCGTCACCCGCTGGGAGGGCCGTGCTCTCCTCGCCGCGGTGGCTGTCGCGGAATGGACCGTACCCGGCCTGGCCGCCGCACTGGTGGTGGTCGGAGTCGCCGTGATGGGCAGGTTCGGCATGATGCTCCTCCTCGCCCGGCGTCACCACCGGCAACGCAACAGGGGCGAGTTCGCCTGGGGGCCGGCGGTCACCGCACCGGTGAGCGTGATCGTCCCCGCGTACAACGAGCGGGAGTGCATCGCCAATACACTCAACTCGCTGGCGGCGAGCACTCATCCGATCGAGATCATCGTCGTCGACGACGGTTCGACCGACGGGACCGCCGAGATCGCCGAGTCACTGGGGCTGCCCCATGTCCGGGTCGTGCGCCAGGAGAACGCGGGCAAGTCGGCGGCGCTCAACAACGGTGTGCGGCAGGCACGTTACGAGATCGTCGTCATGATGGACGGCGACACCGTGTTCGAACCCGACACCGTGCACCGTCTCGTGCAGCCGTTCGGCGACCCGGAAGTCGGCGCGGTGGCCGGAAACGCCAAGGTCGGCAACCGCAACACCGTGATCGGCGCCTGGCAGCACATCGAATACGTGATGGGCTTCAACCTCGACCGCCGCATGTACGACCTGCTGCGCTGCATGCCCACCATCCCGGGTGCGATCGGCGCGTTCCGCCGCGGGGCCGTACTGGCCGTCGGCGGGATGAGCGAGGACACGCTCGCCGAGGACACCGACATCACGATCGCTCTGCAACGGGCCGGATGGCGGGTCGTGTACGCCGAGCACGCGCGTGCCTGGACCGAGGCTCCCGCGTCGCCGGGGCAGCTGTGGCAGCAGCGCTACCGCTGGAGCTACGGCACGATGCAGGCGCTCTGGAAGCACCGCGGATCGGTTCTGGACCGGGGCCCCTCGGGACGCTTCGGCCGGATCGGCATGCCGCTGGTCGTCCTCTTCCAGATCGTCACACCCGCCTTCGCACCGCTGATCGATGTGTTCACCCTCTACGCGATGATCTTTGTGGACCCGACGGCGTCCCTGCTCGCCTGGCTGGCCGTACTGGTGGTCCAACTGGTCTGCGCCGCCTACGCGTTCCGTCTGGACGGCGAGAAGTACCGCTATCTGCTGATGCTCCCGCTGCAGCAACTGGCCTACCGGCAGCTGATGTATCTGGTGCTGATCCACTCGTGTGTCACCGCCGCGGCCGGTGGCCGGCTGCGCTGGCAGAAGCTGAAGCGCACCGGCACGGTCGGCGCTCCCACGCCCGGTACGGAGGTGCGCTGATGGCGGGCGCGCACCGCAGGGGGGCGCCGCGGCCGTCGCCGCCCGCGGAGGAGCGGTCGGCGCCCGTCGTCACCGGGACGCCGGTCCCCGCGCCGTGCGGGCCTCCGGTCCCCACCGGCCGAGGCGGCCGTGACCGCTATTTCGACGCGCTGCGGGCCGTCGCCCTGGTGCGTGTGGTCACCTATCACACCTTCGAATGGCCCTGGCTGGGGCTGGTGTTCCCCTCGATGGGGGTGATGTTCGCGCTCGCCGGATCGCTCATGGCACGCTCCCTGGAACGTCCCGCCGCACAGGTGATCCGCGGCCGGCTGCGCAGGCTGCTGATCCCGCTGTGGGCGTTCGCCCTGGTGCTTGGCGTGGCGATGCTGCTGCACGGATGGCGGCCCGGCGCCGACGTCCTCTACTGGGTGCTGCCGGTGGGCGACCCGCCCGGCGACGCCTGGGGCGAACAGGCGTGGGCGGTGCTCTGGTACCTGCGCACCTACCTGTGGTTCGTCCTGCTGTCGCCCCTCCTGCTGCGTGGGTTCCGGATCGCCCCGCTCCCCGTCCTCGCTCTGTCGCTCTGCCCTGTCCTGCTTCTGACAACGGTGTGGAACGTACCGGACGGGCGCCTGGGCAGTGCGCTCAGCGATCTGTCGGTCTTCCTGTTCTGCTGGCTGCTGGGCTTCGCGCATCGGGAGGGCGTGCTCGACCGGCTGCGCCCTGCCGCCGTCGTGACCTCGGCGCCGGTGGTGATGGCGGCGGGCGTCTGGTGGGCCTTTCACCACCGGATCGACGGTTCCTACGACCTCGACGACATCCCGCTCGCCCAGGCGTTGTGGTCCGCGGGATTCGTTCTGCTGCTCCTGCGTTTCCGGCCACACTTCGGGTGGCCCGCTCGTCATGCCGTGGCCGACCGGGTCGTGAAGCTCTTCAACGCCCGCGCCGTGACCGTCTATCTGTGGCACGAGGTCGCCCTGATGGCGAGCGTGCCCGTGCTGGACCTGATGTGGAATGTGCCGGTCCTCGAACGGGATCTCCCGCTGGACAGTGTGTGGTTCCAGTTCGCCGTCGCCTGGGTGCTGATCCTTGCGGCCGTCGCGCTGTTCGGCTGGATCGAGGATCTCGCGGCGAAGCGGTCGCCGCGACTGCTGCCGTGACCTCGCCGTCCGCCGGGTCCTGGGCCGTCGACCGACGGCGCAGGACCCGGCCGGCACGTAGCGGCGTGTGCTTTCGGGCATCCATTGCCGCTGCCCGGCAGTCGCTCCCGGCGGGACTCCCCGTCAGTGGCCTGTTCTGCCGAGGCACACACACTCCCCCGTCGCAGTGGCGGGGCCGTGCCGGATTCACACCGGCTTCCCCTCAACCGTGGGTGGGACCCCGCGGCGGGGCCCCACCCGTGAGGATCAGGCTCCCCACCGCAGGGCGACGGTGTCTCCCACCTTGATCACCTTCTCGCGGGCGGCGCCGGCGAAGGCGGAGCCGTCGACACTGACCTTCCAGGTGCTGGAGCCGCTGTTGGCCTTGCCGTTGACCACGGTGACGGTGTCGCTGCCCGACGAGGGGGTCACGCCCGTGACGCAGCCCGCCGGGGTGGCGGCGCTCGTCGCGGCGGCCAGGACGTCACCTAGGGTCGTGGTCGTGCCGGTCGGGGTGAAGGAGACCGAGCACACCTTGAGGCCGCCGGTGCCGTCGTCGACGCTCAGCGCGAGTTCGGTGGCGGTGCCCGCGGTGAAGGTGGGCTGGGCGACCCACTGCGGGGCGCCCGGGGTGACCGGAACCGGCGGGGCGGCCGTGAAGCCTCCGCCGGCGACCGCACGAAGCGCGTCGATCGAGGAGTAGGAGGAGGGCGCGGTGTCGGACGGCTGGTACTTGAAACCGCCTCCCGGGTTGTACTGGTTGGCTATCAGGAAATCGATCGGCGTCTTGCCGTTGACCGTGAGGAAGTCGCCGGTCTGCGGGTTGATTCCGCAGGCGTTCAGCCCCGCCACGCCCCAGCCGTTGGAGCTGGTGTTGACCCCGTAGAGGGAGTTGAACGCGCCGGTGGTGGCGACCAGTTTTCCCTTGAGGAAGTTCTTGGCCTTGACGACGCCCGCATCGGTGCCGGGAACGCCCGAGACGCAGAGGGCGGCCATGGCCGCTCCGGTCATGTCGACGTCGCTCGCCGAGTTGAGCGCGGTGGGGTCGCCTTCGGCCTTGCTGTAGGTCCAGCCGCCGTCGACGTGCTGGTTGGCCCGGATACGCGTGACCATCGAGTCGGTCAGCGACTGCGGGATGCGGGTGCCGCCGGCCTGGGTCCTGGCGCCGCCGAGCGCGAGGGCCGCGAACACGGTGCCGTTGAAGTTTGCGGACGGACCGAAGTAGCCGGGCTCGGCGGTCTGCCAGTAGGAGTAGATGTCGGCGACGAGGTTGCGGGAGGCCGAGACCCGGGCCGGGTCGATGCCGGCGGCGTACGCGTTCAGTGTGCCCCGCTCGTAGTCGGTGACCACGGGGGAGGCGGAGGGCCAGCCGGACGTGGAGAGCAGATCACGGTAGACGGTGCGGGCGTTCTTCGTGGTGTCGCCACCCGGAGCGACATCGACGACGGCCGTGCCGGACGCCGCGAAGGCGCTGAACGCCCACTCGTTGGACAGGCCGGAACCGGCATACGAACCGTCCGCCGCCTGGAGCGACTTGAGGTAGGTGACGCCGTTCGTCCTGGACGTGGCCAGCTGGGCGGGGCTGGACGTGGCGAAGGCGGGCAGTGTGGTGAGGGCGAGGGCGCCGAACGCTGCGGGCAGCGCGAGTGCGAGGCGTCGGGGCGTACGAAGACGGGGCATGGCCTGCTCCTGGGATCGGCGGACGCCGGCCTCCAGTGCATGGCCGGACTTCTCCGTGCAGGGACACGGCCGGGCATGGTCGGGAGCCGCCGTCCGGAACGCGTGGTACGGCTTCTCGTAGCTGCGCCGCATGGGCATTCGGGCTCGGAGACGGCCCCCGCCGTTCCATACCGCTGCGCGTCAGCTCCGGCTTCGCACCGGATTCCCCCATGTGGCAGCCCAGGACGCTACCCGAGGGGCCGGGCGGTCCGCCAGACGTCCGGACAGGTGCCGTTCCCGGATGTCCGGGAACCGTCCGGTGAGGCACACACCACCTTGACGGCCCGACCGCATCCGTGTTGCACTCCGGCTGACACGCACTCAGCAGCAGGGGAAGCCGGTCGAATTCCGGCGCTGACCCGCAACCGTGGACCCGGGCTCGTTCCGGGTGAGCCGGAATGCCTGGCGCTGGGACAGAGCACGAGGAACGCCGTCGCGGACTACGGCGTGGTCGTCCAACCTCCCCATGGCGCAGCAGCCCGGTGGGGGGTCAATCGCCACGTACGCAGCCGCCCGGCATTGACGAGGGGGCCGCGGTGAGGACCGAACAGCAGCCGGAACGGCGGACAGGCAGGAGACAGCGTCTGCTGTCCCTGCTGACCGCCTCGTTCTTGACTCTCGGTGCCGGAGTGGCGTTCTTCACAGCGTCACCGGCGAACGCCGACCCCGTCGAGGAGTGCACCGCCACGACCGGGGCCATTGTCGCCGTGGATTTCGGCCCCTTCGGCGGGCCGGTGGTGCGCGGCTGCGACACCACGCCCACCACCGGCTACGAGCTGCTGCACGAGGGAGGGTTCAGAACCACCGGTACCGTCCACGACGGCGACGGATTCATCTGCCGCATAGGCAACGGCTCCTTCGACTCCGGTACGGAGTACCCGACCCCGGCCAAGGAGGACTGCGTCCTCACCCCGCAGGCCACCGCGTACTGGTCGTACTGGATCGCCTCCCCCGGGCAGAAGAGCTGGACCTACAGCCCCCTCGGCGCCATGTCCCGTACCCCCGGGGCCGGTGACGTGGACGCCTGGGTGTTCGGCGGCACCGATGTCGGCGGCACCACGGGCAAGCCCACCTTCTCCCCCGACGACGTACGGGCCAGGAGCGGTGTCCCCACCACGGAACCCACCGATCCCACGGGCCCGACCAGGCCTCCGGCCCCGGTCGACGTGGCTGCCGCCACCCGCTGGCTCACCGGGATGCTGACGGACGAGGAACGGGTCGTCGACGAGGGCGCCACCGCGCCGGACCACATGCTCACCACCGAGGTCGTCTACGCCCTGGCCGCCGCCGACCCGAAGAGCCCGGTGGCGCAGAAGGCCGCTTCGTTCCTCGCTTCACCCGCGCAGACGGACACGTACGCCTACCCGGCCGGCAAGGACGGGATTCCCGATGCCTCGGCCGCCGCGCGTCTGGCACTCGTGGCCGAGGCCACCGGCAAGGACCCGCGCGACTTCGGCGGCCACGACCTTCTCGGTGACCTCGTCGAGTACGTCTGCCCGAGGGACATCGGCGACGGCGAAACGATCCCCGGCTGCCTCACGAAGGGCGACTTCCGCTCCACGGGACAGGCCGACGCCCAGGCCATGGCCGTCATCGCCCTGCTGAACGGTGAGGTGACACCCCCGGCCGACGCCGTGACCCGGCTGACCGGACTCCAGTGCGAGGACGGTGGCTTCACGGGCATCCTCATCAGGGCCGGCGAGTGGTGCGACAGCGACGCGAGCTCCACCGGACTGATCGCCCTGGCCCTCAAGCGGGCCGGCGGCCACGGCGCGGCGGTCGAGAAGGCGCGGGCCTACCTCAAGAAGTCCCAGCTCCCGACCGGAGCCTGGCCCTCCGCCTCGTACCTGACGACCGGCAGCGCGGGCCCCACCGGCTGGGCCGCACAGGCCCTGCGCGCCCTGGGCGACACGGACCGGGCCGACGCGGGTGTCTCCTGGCTCTCCGAGCAGCAACTACCCAAGGGCGGCTTCGGTTTCGAGGAGGGCGAGACCGACCCCCGGGTGTTCGCCACCACCCCGGTGGTCATCGCGGGTGCCAAGAGCGACCTGGTCGCGCTCACCGCCAGGAAGGCGACCCCACCGACCACACCCACCCCGGACCCGACGAGCACGCCCCCGGCAGGTGACGGGCCCGACCTGAAGAAGGGCAGCGCGTACCTCACCGATCACAGGCGACTGGTACAGGGTCACTACTACGAGAACGCGAAGGGTTCCGGGTTCGCCGACTTCGGCCTGACCATCGACGGTGCCTACGCGCTCGCCGCGACCGGCCACGACAACGCCGCCCTGCGCAACATCGTCGACTTTCTCGACAAGGGCGGCAAGGACGGCAAGGGACGCGGAATCCACGACTGGACCCTGATCGGCACCACGTACGCAGGCGGCGGCTTCATCGGCAAGGCGGCCGTCCTGGCCGAGGTCGTGGGCCGGGACCCCCGTGACTTCGGCGGACAGGACCTGATCGGCGCACTGGCCAAGGCCATCTGCCCGGCGAAGACACCGACGCCGAGGCCCTGCGCGGCCAAGGGCAACTACACCTACGCCACGTCCGTCTTCTCCCAGTCGCTCGGGGTCATGGCCCAGGTCCGCGCGGGCGAGACGGCCGCCGCGGCCGAACCGATCGCCTACCTCAAGAGCCTCCAGGATCCCTCGGGCGCCTGGCCGAGCCTGATCGGCGAGAAGAGCGACATCGAGGTCGACTCCACCGCGATGGCCGCGATGACCCTGGATCTGCTGCCCGACGCCGACTCGCAGGCGGCCGTGGACAAGGCCCTCGCCTGGCTGGCCGGCCGGCAGCTGGCGGACGGCGGGTTCCCGGGCGCCTCCGGCAACTCCGTGAACTCCGCCGCCCTGGCGGTACAGGGGCTGTCGCTGGACGCCACGAAGTACGCGGACCGCATCGCCAAGGCCCGCACGTTCCTCGCCTCGCAGCAGAACACCGACGGCGGGTTCAACGTCGTCAAGGGCGGCCAGCCCGGATCCGACGTCCGCGCCTCGGCCCAGGCCGTCGGGGGCGCCACCGGAATCTCCTTCGGCACCCTCACACGCAGCCTGGACGGCACTGATCCGGAGCCCGCGCCCAGCGGCTCGGGCCGGCCGTCCACCCCCGCCATCGTGACCCCGGGCGAGGAGACGGGCGGTACCGGTACGAGCGAGGACTCGGGCTCGGGCGGCGTCCTCGCCTCCACCGGCGCGCAGACCCTCGCCCTCGCCATCGCCGCCGTGCTGCTGATGCTCGGCGGCTGGGGCACGGCCCGCGCCGCCCGGCGCCGCCGCGGAACCACGGGGAGCGAGGCATGAGAAGCGGTCGTGTGCTGCGCGCCCTGGCCCGCACGGCAGCCGCGCTGGGGCTGACGACGGCGGCGTTCGCCGCCACCTCGGCTCCGGCGGGGGCCGCCCCGCAGCCGATGGGCCGGTGCACCACATCCTCCGGTGCGGTGCTCGCCGTGGATTTCAGCCATTGGGGCGGGCCCGTCTACCGATCCTGCGGAACCACTCCCACCACCGGGTACGAGCTCCTCAACCAGGGCGGCTGGCGGACCACCGGCACCGGCCACGACGGCGCCGCCTTCATCTGCCGCATCGGATACAGCGGCCACCAGGGCGGCAAGCAGTACCCGACGCCGAAGCAGGACGACTGCGTACTGACACCGCCCGCCTCCGCCTACTGGTCGTACTGGCACGCCGGCCCGGGGCAGAGCACCTGGGAGTACAGCCAGCTGGGCGCCATGCTCTACAAGCCGAAGCCCGGCAGCGTCGATCTGTGGATCTTCGGTGGGACGAACATCGAGGGCACCCAGGGCCGGCCCACGGTCACTCCCGACCAGCTGCGCGCCAAGAACACCAGGCCCACCGGTGGCGGGCCCGTCCCCGAGGACACCCGCACCGCGCCGCCGCTGCCGCCGGACGCCAACACCGGTCCCGAGCCGGAGAACCCGCCCCCGGCGGACCCGACGCCTCCCGCGTCGACACCACCACCGAGCCCCTCGGCCCCACCGAGTGCGTCGGCGTCGGCGAGCCCCTCTCCGAGCGTCTCGCCGACCCCCTCCGCATCACCGTCGTCCGGTGCGCGCGCTTCCGGCCCGAGAGTCGTCGACGCGGCGCCCGCGGCCGACGCCGAGCACGATGTGGGCTCGTACCTGCCCGCCGTGGCGACCGGTGCGCTCGTCCTGCTGATCGGCGGTGCCGCCTGGTACGCGGCGAAGCGCCGCCGTGCGGAGTAGCCGCGTGCGCCGTACCACCACGGACACGGCCCAGCCGCCGGCGTCCGGCCTCGCGCCGGACACCGGCGGCCGCCGGCTGCCCCGCACACTGCACCCCGTCGCCTGGTGGATCTGGGCCCTGGCCCTCGCCACCGCCGTCAGCCGCACGAACAATCCGCTGCTGCTGTTCCTGGTCCTCACGGTCCTCGGATACGTCATCACCATGCGCCGGACCGAGGCCCCCTGGGCAAAGGGCTTCAAGTACTACCTCTACCTGGCCCTGACCGTCGTGGCGATCCGTGTGGTCTTCCGTGCCGTCTTCGCCACCGGCATCACCCCCCACGACCACTTCCTCTTCTCGCTCCCGCACATCCCGACCCCCGACTGGTACGCGGGCATCCGGCTCGGCGGCCCCGTCTCGCTGGAGGCGTTGCTGTCGGCCGCCACCGACGGGCTCCGCCTCGCCTGTCTGCTCTGCTGCATCGGCGCCGCCAACACCCTCGCCAACCCCAAGCGGGCACTGCGCGTACTGCCGGGCGCCCTGTACGAGCTGGGTGTCGCCGTCACCGTCTCCATCAGCGTGGCGCCCCAACTGGTGCAGAGCGTCCAGCGCGTGCACCGGGCCCGGCGGCTGCGGGCCGGACGCACCAAGGGTCTGCGGGCCCTGCGCGGCATCGTCGTCCCCGTCCTCGAAGACGCCCTGGAGCGCTCCCTCCGGCTGGCCGCCGCCATGGACTCCCGCGGCTACGGCCGTGCCGGCTCAGCCACTCGGCGCTCCCGCCGCGCGACCGGTGCCCTCATGCTGCTCGGCATGTGCGGCCTGTGTGCCGGTGCCTACGGGCTCCTCGACGCCACCGCACCCGCCCTGCTCGGATTCCCCGCGCTCATGGCCGGCGGGCTGCTGTGTGTCGCCGGCCTGCGCCTCGGCGGGCGCAGGGTCACCCGCACGACCTACCGGCCGGACCCCTGGCGGGCCGCCGAGTGGGCCGTCGCGGGCTGCGGGGTCCTGTCCGCCCTGCTCCTGTTCGCCGGCATCGGCTTCGACGCGGCGGAGTTGAATCCCTCCATCTACCCGCTCAGTTGGCCGCCGCTGCCGCCCGTCCCCGCCGCCGCGGTCCTCCTCGCGGGCGCCGCCGGGTTCCTGGCCCCGCCGCCGAACACACCCGTCCGACCGGCCGTCCCCACGCAGCGCACCGAGGAAAACAAGTGATCACCTTCGACCAGGTCACCGTCCAGTACGAGGACACGGCCGAGCCCGTCCTGCGGGACGTGGACCTCACGGTCGAGGAAGGCGAACTCTGCCTCGTCGTGGGCCACACCGGCATCGGCAAGTCCACCCTGCTGGGCACGGTCAACGGCCTCGTCCCCCACTTCACCGGCGGCACCCTCCACGGACGCGTCACCGTGGACGGCCGGGACACCGCGGACCATCCGCCCCGTGAACTCGCCGATGTCGTGGGCGTCGTCGGCCAGGACCCCCTCGACGGCTTCGTCACCGACACCGTGGAGGAGGAACTCGCCTACGCCATGGAGCAGTTGGCCGTACCTCCGGCAACCATGCGCAAACGAGTGGAGGAGACCCTCGACCTGCTCGGCCTCGCCGATCTGCGCCATCGCGCCCTGCACGAACTCTCCGGGGGCCAGCAGCAGCGCGTCGCCATCGGCTCCGTCCTCACCGCCCATCCGCGGGTCCTGGTCCTGGACGAACCCACCTCCGCCCTCGATCCGACCGCGGCGGAAGAGGTCCTGGCCGCCGTCACCCGGCTCGTCCACGACCTCGGCGTCACCGTTCTCCTCGCCGAACACCGCCTGGAGCGCGTCGTCCAGTACGCCGACCGCGTGATCCACCTCCCCGGCGACGGCCGCGTGGTCCCGGGGCCGCCCGCCGAGATCTTCCGCACCTCGTCCATCGCACCGCCCATCGTCGAACTCGGCCGTACCGCCGGCTGGTCCCCGCTCCCCCTCTCCATCCGCGACGCCCGCCGTGCCGCAGCACCGCTGCGCACCCGGCTGGCCCATGTCGCGCCCCCGGCAGTGCGGGCCGTTCCCGACGCGGACCGCGCGACGCTGCTCACCGCACGCGGGATCACCGTGTCGTACCAGGGCGTCCCCGCCGTGCGTGAGGTCGACGTCGACCTGCGCGGCGGGGAGATCACCGCCCTCATGGGCCGCAACGGCTCCGGCAAGTCCTCCCTGCTCTGGGCCCTCCAGGGCTCCGGTCCCCGCAGAGCCGGCTCGGTCGCCGTGGGCGGGCCCGGCGGCCCGAAGGCACAGGACCCGCAGAAGGTCTCGGCGGCAGCGGCCCGGCGGCTCGTCGGTCTGGTCCCGCAGACCCCCACCGACCTGCTCTACCTGGAAAGCGTCAAGCAGGAGCTCGACCAGGCCGATTCCGAGTCCGGGGTCGCGGCGGACGGGACACGGGCCCGCACCGTCCTGGACCGGCTGGCCCCCGGCATCCCCGACACCACCCACCCCCGTGACCTGTCCGAGGGCCAGAAACTGGCCCTCGTCCTGGCCATCCAGCTCGCCGCCGCCCCACGGGTGCTGCTGCTGGACGAGCCCACGCGCGGTCTCGACTACCGGGCCAAGGGCGAGCTGATCGGCATCGTGAACGCCCTTGCCGCCGAGGGGCGGGCCGTGGTGATCTCCACGCACGACGTGGAGTTCGTCGCGCGGGCGGCCGACCGAGTCGTGGTCATGGCCGAGGGCGACGTCGTGGCCGACGGCCCCACCGGCGAAGTCATCGTCGCCTCCCCCGTCTTCGCCCCGCAGACAGCGAAGATCCTCGCACCGCTGCCCTTCCTCACCGTGGACCAACTGGCCACCGCGGTCGCCGCCGACGGAACGGACCCCGACTCATGAGCACGTACGCCGCGGCCATCCGCATCCGTGCCCGGGCCGGGGTCGTCATCGCCATGGCCGCCTTCCTGGGCGTCGTCGCGTTCTTCTGGCCGTTCCTCGTGGCGCCCGGGAAGTTCGGCTCGAACTACACCCCGCTGCTGATCTTCGGCGTGCTGCTGGTGATCGTGCTCTGTGTGGTGATCTCCGAGATCGCCGAGGGCGGCATCAACTCCAAGGCGCTGGCCATGCTGGGCGTGTTGTCCGCCGTCAACGCGGCCGTCCGTCCCCTCGGCGCGGGCACGGCCGGTATCGAGACGGTGTTCTTCATTCTCGTCCTCGCCGGCCGGGTGTACGGCCCCGGCTTCGGCTTCACCCTCGGGTGCACCTCCCTGTTCGCCTCGGCGCTGATCACCGGAGGCGTGGGGCCGTGGATGCCCTACCAGATGTTCGGCTGCGCCTTCGTCGGCATGCTCGCCGGATTCCTTCCCAGGGCGACCGGCCGCGGGGAAGTCCTCATGCTCGCCGTCTACGGCTCGCTCTCCGGCTACTTGTTCGGCTTCCTCCTGAACCTCTCCTTCTGGCCCTTCTCCCTCGATCCGAACAGCTCGATCGCCTACCTGCCGGGGCTTGCCTTCACCGAGCAGTTCCAGCGATACATCGCCTTCGACCTGGCCACCTCCCTCGGCTGGGACACCGGCCGCGCCGTCACCAACCTCGTCTGCATCACGCTGGCCGGTCCCGCAGTTCTCACCGTCTTCCGCCGCGCCGCCCGCAAGGCCCGCTTCCAGGCACCGATCCGCTTCGCACCCCGCGACGCGGGCCCGGACGCCGCGACCGGCTGAACCCCGGCCGACGGCCCCGGCGACTTCGGCACCGCACGACCGCCCTGTCTTCAGGGCCGGTAGACGCACTCCGCGAGCGTCGCGTGCTTCTTCCAGCCCAGCGTCTCGTACAGCGCGCGCCCGGCGTCGGTCGCGCCGAGAACGCCGAGGACCGCTCCCTCTCCCAGCGCACGGTCGGCGAGCGTACGCATCACGAAGCCGCCCAGCCCGCGCCGCCGATGGGCCTCCTCGGTCACCACCCGGTCCACGACCGCCTCGCCCCCGAGGACCGCCATCTGCCCCTTGGCCGCCTGCCGGCCCGCCTCGTCCAGGACCCGGACGCGGATGACGCCTCCACCGGACTCCAGGGTCACGGTGCAACCCTCGGGCGCGACCGGGTTCGTGGCCACCAGGTCCACGGCCATCAGATGCCCGGTCTCCTCCCGGGCCACGACCCACCCCTGAGGCAGCCAGGGCTCGATCGTCTCCGGCTCCGCGGGCATCTTCATCCACGTCCGCGGGGTGGTCACCGAGGCAGCGGCACTACGGACCAGGGACTCACGGGTCTCGGGCAGGACATGGCGCCCCGCTTCCACGGGACTGTCGCTCACCTCGATGTAGAACCCCCACGGTTTCTCGACCGGAGGAGGCGTCCGCCGGGACGCGGCCCAGCCCGCCACCCAGGTCCTCACCATGTCGGCAACCATCAAGCCCTCCCGGAGCATTGACCACTTCACGGAACAAGTAATGGTCGATCAGCTGGGTGGCATGTTACGACGTCGCTCGGCGCGTGACATCCGCTTTCGCTGTCATGGGGCGCGGCAGAGGGCCGGATCCGGGCACGGTCGATGCCCCGACCACCCCGACCGGGCCCGCCGGCCGGGTGCGGACGGCGGCAACGGCGTTGGAGGACTGCGGCGTTGTGGTCAACGGCAGCGACGACAGGGCGGAGACGGCGCGGGGGTGGGATCCGGCCGGTGGAGAGCTCCAGGTGTGGTCCCGGCGCCGGTCCGCCGTACGGGCCGTGTCACACGTCCCGGGGGCCGGTGTCCAGGGAGCCGAGGAAGGTCAGCGTGCGGTCGAGCAGCAGGGCGGCGGCCTCGGCGTCGTAGGACAACAGTGAGTCATCGGCGAACAGGTGCTGATCGCCGGGATAGAGGTGCAGCTCGGCGTCGGGGACCTCGTCGGTCAGGGCGCGGGCGGCATCCGCGTCGCCCTCTTCGGTGAAGAGGCGGTCCGCCTCCATGGCGTGGACACGGACCGGGAGCCCCGACGGCCACGCCCCGAAGGCCGAAGCCGGCACGCACGAGTGGACGAACACGGCGCCGCGGGCGCCGGCCCGGGTCTGCGCCAGCTTCTGGGCGGGCAGCACGCCGAGCGAGAACCCGACGTAGACCAGCGCCTCCGGCGAGTCCGCCACCGCCCGGACACCGCGGTCGAGCAACTCGTCGAAGCCGGTCTTCTCCGCGTACGCCAGTCCCGCGTCCAGGGTGTCGAAGATGTGGCCGTCGTACAGATCGGGGGTGTGCACGGTGTGTCCCTCGCCGCGCAGGGCGTCAGCGAAGGCGGTCACACCGGGGGTCAGGCCCTGGGCGTGATGAAACAGGAATACTTCGGCCACCGTGAGCCTCCAACAGCTGTCGAACAAGGATCGGTTCATGAACCTAGAAGGTCCGGGACCGTGGATCAATCCGGCGGCCGTGGATCAATCCGGCGGCCGTGGATCAATTCGGCACCCCTGGACCAGCGGCGGCTTCCCGGACCGCGTCCGGCAGCCTCCTCATTCCCCGGGCGGGGGCGCCAGCAGCATCGGCCGGTCGGAGTCGGCGTCGAGTGCCCGGTCCGGGGCCCCGGTGAACACCGCGGTCGCGGGCGCCGCCCGCGCGTAGAGCTCCGGGTCCGCCTCGGTCTCCGCCCGCAGGACCAGCACCGCCTCCGGGTCGACGGACGAGCGGCCGGGGAACACGGCGAGGTCAGCGCCCGCCCGCGCCAGCGGGGCGGGGTACACGGCGATGTCGACCGTCAGGCGGCGGCCGTCGAGGGTGTGTTCGGCCCAGCCGTCGGTCCGCGACAGGAACAGCACACCGTCGCCCTCGTAGCAGTGGTCACCGAGCCGGGCGACGGCGCGCTCACCGGGTGAGCCGTCCGGGTCGACGCGGAGCGTCACGACGGGCGCGTCGGGCTCGTCGGGGTTGATGCCGGTACGAACGTGGAGCCGTGCCACGGGTGGCCTCCGGTGACGGACGGGGCGGATGAGGGACCAGTACAGCACGGTGACCCCGGCGCGCGGGCCGGGGGCCGCCGCGGAGCTCCGGCGTCCCCTCGCTCCGAAGTTCGACCGAGCGGATTCGCCACGGGGGGTAGGCCCGCACAGCACTCTTGTTATACGTTCCGTCCAACAGCTTGCTAGACATGACGTCTAACAAGCGAGGGAGGCGCTCGGCAGCCCTGGATCCCATCGAGCGGCACGAGATGGGGTCGCGGCCGGCCGGCATGGAGTCGATCTGTCGATTCGAGGAGCCGCACCATGGCAAGCAGCACCGTTCGGCCGGAGGACCAGGACCGGCTCGGCGAGCAGGACGTCGCCCGGCGCCTGCTCGACTCGTCGGCGAAGCTCTCGTACGACCCCGTCACCGAGGTGGACTGGGACACCCCGCTGGACAAGGACTTCCACGGCGCGAGCCCGGAGTGGAGCACGCTCTACGGCACGGCGTACTGGGACGAGTTGACCGATGCGCAGCGCAAGGAGCTGACGCGGCAGGAGGCCGCTTCGGTGGCCAGCACCGGCATCTGGTTCGAGATGATCCTGCAGCAGATGGTGCTGCGCGACATCTACACGACGGACGCGACCGACCCGCGGTTCCAGTGGGCCCTCACGGAGATAGCCGACGAATGCCGGCACTCCATCATGTTCGCCCGTGGGGCGGCGAAGCTGGGCGCCCCGGCCTATCGGCCGCGCCGCGCGGTGGTCGAGCTCGGCCGGGCGTTCAAGACTCTCGCCTTCGGCGAGGCGGCGTACGCGGCGATCCTGGTCGCCGAGGAAGTGCTCGACGTCATGCAGCGTGACTGGATGCGGGACGAACGGGTCGCGCCGTTCGTACGTACCATCAACAACATTCATGTCGTCGAGGAGTCACGGCACATGAAGTTCGCCCGCGACGAGACCCGCAAGCGGCTGCGGCACGCGGGCCCCCTGCGCCGGCAGCTCAACGCTTTCGTGATCGCCGTCGCGTCCTATTTCATCGTCACCAGCATGGTGAACCGGCAGGTCTACGCGAACGCCGGGCTCGACACCCGGCGCGCGCTCGCCGAGGCGGGTGCGAACGAGCACCACAAGTCCCTCATGCGGTCCAGCTGTTCGGGGCTGATGGAGTTCCTGGCCTCGGCCCGACTCCTCACCAAGCCCGCGCTGGCTCTTTACAAGCGCGCCGACCTGATCTGATCCGAGCCGAGCGACCCGAGCTGACGAGATGACCTACGCCATCACCCAGACCTGCTGCAACGACGCCACCTGCGTCGCCGTCTGCCCTGTCAACTGCATCCATCCGACGCCGCAGGAGCGGGAGTTCGGCAGTACGGAGATGCTGTACGTCGACCCGAAGTCCTGTATCGACTGCGGTGCCTGTGCCGACGCGTGCCCGGTGGACGCCGTCTTCCCGGTGGACGCCCTGCCCCCCGCACAGCAGGAATACGCCGCGATCAACGCGGCGTACTTCGCCGGACGGAAGCCCGCGCAGGAACCCGGGCAGGAACCCGGACAGGATGTCAGGAGCCCCAACTTCCACCACTGGGACGCGCCGTCGTTCGAGCGCGGTCTGCCGTCCGACTTCGCACCGATCCGCGTCGCGGTCGTCGGTACGGGCCCGGCGGGCATGTACGCCGCCGAGGACCTGCTGCTGCACACCAACGCCGAGGTGACACTGGTCGACCGGCTGCCGGTGGCCGGCGGGCTCGTACGGTACGGGGTGGCTCCCGACCACCCCGCGACCAAGAAGGTGGGCGACACCTTCGCACGCTTCCACACCCACCCCCGGGTACGGATGCACCTCGGAGTGGAGATCGGCAAGGACATCACCGCGGCGGAACTCGCCGCCCACCACGATGCGGTGATCTACGCGGTGGGCGCCTCCACCGACCGCCGCATCGGCATCCCGGGCGAGGAACTGCCGGGCAGCATCTCGGCGACCGCGTTCGTGGCCTGGTACAACTCCCACCCGGAGGTCGCGCCGGACGCCGTCGACCTGTCCTCGGAACGGGTGGTCGTGGCCGGTAACGGCAATGTCGCCCTCGACGTCGCCCGCATCCTCGTCACGGATCCGTCGGTCCTGGCCGGCACGGACATCGCGGACCACGCGCTCCCGGCCCTGCGCGCCTCGAAGGTGCGCGAGGTGGTCCTGCTCGGCCGCCGCGGCCCGGAGCATGCGGCGTACAGCGCCTCCGAGTTGCTCGCCCTCAAGCATCTGCCGGACGTGGAACTCGTCATCGACGGCCACGACCCGCGGACCGGCGGGGCGATCGACGGCGCCGCCCCGGACGAGAAGGCGGGCCTGCTGCGGGGCGTGCCCCGCGAGACGGTGGACTGGTCCCGCCCACCCGCCCCGGGCCGGCGCATCGTCCTCCGCTTCCACTCCGCACCCGTCCAGGCGCTCGGCGACGACACCGTGCGGGCCGTGCGCGTGACAGGAGGCGAGGGCGAGCTGGACATTCCGGCCGGCACACTGCTGCGCGCGGTCGGCTACCGCGGCGTTCCCGTCGCGGGGCTCCCCTTCGACGAGGCGACCGGCACCGTCCCGCACGAGGGCGGCCGGGTGGCGGGGATGCCGGGGACGTACGTCGTCGGCTGGATCAAGCGCGGACCCTCGGGCGGCATCGGAGCCAACCGCGCCTGCGCCGCCGAGACCGTCGGCACACTCCTGGGCGATGCCGTAGCCGGTGTCCTGTCCTCACCGGCGCCCGCGCCCAAGGCCTTCCTGCGGCTCGCCCGGAGCCGCACCCGCCATGTCGTCGATGCCAAGGGGCTGGCGGCCATCGACCGGGCCGAGCTGGCGCGTGGCCGTGACGGCGGACGACCGAGGGTCAAGTTCGGCACGGTGCCGGAGCTGGTCGCGGCGGCGAAGGGCGGCCGCTGGAAGCTGCCGGGCTGAGCATCACCGGACGGGGCCCGCCCGGCCCCGTCCGCACGTCCTCCCCTCCGGCGATCCCGGCAAGACGTTCATGATCGCTTCACCGGAAAGTCGGCCGGACCGCACCGCCGGCAGGCACACGGCACCTAACGTCCTTGGTTCAGACCGGTTATTCACCCGTTATACAACCAGGCCGGGAAGCCAGCATGGACTTCCCGGGCCGGAGAACAGGGACCCCCGTGAGACTCACCCCTCTCGTGATCGCCGCGACGTCCGTCGCGCTCGTCGCCCCGACCGCTGTCGCGCAGGCCGACTCCCCCGGCACGCACACCCCGGCCGCACCCGGTGTCAGCGTGCCGGGCGGGCGGTACGAGCACGCGGTCGAACTGAAGTTCCGGGCCGAGCACGGCACCACCGTCCGCTACACGCTGGACGGCACGACCCCGACCCGCGACAGCCACGTCTACTCCCCCGGCCGTCCGCTGCGGATCAAGAAGGACACCAATGTCACCGCGGTCGCCTTCCAGGGCGGGCGGAGCAGCGTCCCGGTGTCCTACGGCTATCTGATCAAGTCGCGGGAGAAGCCGCTCGCCCGGCTCGTCGTCATGTCCGATGTGCATGTCGGCAGCCACGCGAGCGCCGACAAGAAGTACGAGAGCTTCTTCGACACCATCGGGTCGATCTTCCCCGAGCCCGACGCGATCCTGTCCAACGGCGACATGATCAACGACAACGGTGACGGCAAGGGCCCCGACCACAGGATCGTCTCGGAGATCTTCCAGACCCAACTCGCCCGCAAGGGCATGACCGGCACCAAACTGCTGATCTCCAACGGCAACCACGACGCGAGCCTCGCCGCGATACGGGCCGGGTACCCCGGGGCCTGGTTCCCCGACTCGGGCGGCGGCTACTACGAGTCCGAGGTGAAGGGCCTGCACGTCCTCACGGTCAACACCGAGACGTACAACTCCGACACGGCCCAGCGCGCCTGGCTCAAGCAGCGGCTCGCCGCGATCACCGCCGACAGGTCCTACGCGGGCAAGCCGGTCCTGGTGCAGGGTCACCGGCCCACCACCGGGACGACGATGGACGGCCAGCAGGCCTCCAACCCGCGGCTCGCCGAGGATCTGAGCGCCTTCCCGCAGGCCATCCTGTTCTCCGGCCACTCGCACCTGAACATCAATGACGACCGTTCGATCCACCAGCGCGACTTCACCTCGGTCAACGACGGTTCGATGTCGTACATCGAGGTCGACCACGGCTATCAGATGGTCACCGAGGACGGTCTCGCCGACCGGTTCGAGTCGCCCACCGCGCAGGCTCTGTTCGTCGAGGTCTACAAGAACCGCACGGAGATAGCACGGGTCAACATGGCCGCGGACAAGCACGACATCTACACCGGCGGCCAGTGGTCGGCGAACTGGCAGCCGCCGTACGCCAGCGCGGGCACGCTCGCCGGCTCCACCTGGACGGTGCGGCTGAAGGGTTCGACGGGCGAGCAGATCAAGGACGGCTTCCGCTACACGGACGCCGCACGCAACACGGTCCCGCCGAGGTTCACCACGAGCCGGCCGCTGTCCCGGGTCCGTGACGCCGAGGGCGGCACGGCACTGCGGATCGCGCAGGCCGAGGACGACCAGATGGTCCACCACTACGACGTCGACATCACCGACGCCGCGACCGGCGCCTCCGTCGTCACGTCCAAGGTCCTCTCGGACTACTACTTCATGCCCCGCCCGAACACGCTCGACATCCCGGTACCGGGCGCCGTGAACGGCGGCCGGTACGTGGCACGGGTCGTCGCCGTCGACGCGTACGGGAACGCCTCCCCGGCCGCGTCGCTGGCCTTCCGCGGGTAGCGGGCCGGATCCGGGACCGGGCGGCTCCCTCCCTGGGGTGCCGTCCGGTCCCGGTCCTGCCGGGTGGTCAGGTCGCGTCGGGGTCGACCGCGACCTGCCCCCTGGCGCGTCTGCCGACCACGGCCGCCGCCGCGACGGCACTGCCCGCGAAGGCCAGGGCGACCATCCACGGCTGGTTGAAGACATGCCGGGTGGCATGGTCGACGGAGTAGCGGCCGGGCCCGGTCAGGCCGATCGCCGCGGCGGTGAAGCCGAGGAACGCCGGGTACTCGTACCCGCCGCCCTGAGCGAAGAATCCGGCGGGCGCGTGGACGGCCACGGCGCCCGCCATGGCCCCGGCCGCGGCCGCGCCGGCCGCCGGGGTGGCGAGGCCGAGAGCCAGCAGCGCCCCGCCGCCCGCCTCGCCGAGCCCGGCGGCGACCGCGCTGTGCTTCGGCGGATGGAAGCCCATGGCCTCCATCGCGGCGGTGGTCCCCTGGATGCCTCCGCCGCCGAACCATCCGGCCAGCTTCTGGGTGCCGTGCGCGGCCAGTACCGCGCCGGTGCCGACGCGCAGGACGAGCAGGCCGAGGTCACGCCGGTCGAGGCAGGCCATGGGTGTCTCCGCAGGGGTTCGGGGTGGGCGGGGCAGGTACGCGTGCGGTCGCCCCGGATCGGTCGGATGCCGTGGTTCCACTTTCCGTGGCCCGGGGCGCCGACGGGTCCTGGTGCTACGCCGTTCGGGGGACGGTCCGGTGCGCGGCACTGAGACCCACGCCATTGTGCAACTTGTTGCACAATGGCGTTCCGGTGGTCTACAACTGGCGCAACCGACACTGCGCGAGGAGCCGCCGCATGAGCCCGTACCCGAATCTGCTGAGCCCGCTCGACCTGGGGTTCACCACGCTCCCCAACCGGGTGCTGATGGGTTCGATGCACATCGGTCTCGAAGAGGCCGAGCACGGCTTCGAGCGGATGGCGGCCTTCTACGCGGAGCGCGCCCGGGGCGGCGTCGGCCTCATGGTCACCGGTGGCATCGCCCCCGACGCCCGGGGCTGCTCCTTCCCCGGCGGGGCCAGGATGACCACCGAGGCGGAGGCCGAGCAGCACGCGCGGGTCACCGCCGCCGTCCACGCGGCGGGCGGCCGGATCGCCATGCAGATCCTGCACTTCGGCCGGTACGCGCACCACCCCGGTCTGGTGGCACCGAGCGCGATCAAGGCCCCGATCAGCGCCTTCACCCCGCACGCCCTCACCGACGACGAGGTCGAGGAGACCATCGAAGCCTTCGCGAGGGCGGCCGGACTGGCACGCCGCGCCGGGTACGACGGGGTCGAGATCATGGGCTCCGAGGGCTACCTGATCAACGAGTTCATCGCCGCCGCCACCAATCACCGCACCGATCGCTGGGGCGGCTCGTACGAGAACCGCATCCGGTTCCCCGTCGAGATCGTGCGCCGGGTCCGTGAGCGGGTCGGCAGCGACTTCATCCTGATCTACCGGCTGTCGATGCTGGACCTGGTGCCGGGCGGTTCCTCCCTGGAGGAGGTGGTGCGGCTCGCCCGTGAGATCGAGTCGGCCGGGGCCACCATCATCAACACCGGGATCGGCTGGCACGAGGCCCGCATCCCCACCATCGCCACCTCGGTGCCGCGCGGCGCCTACACCTGGGTCACGGAGAAGGTGCGCGGGGCCGTCTCCGTGCCGCTGGTGACGAGCAACCGCATCAACACGCCCGAGGTCGCCGAGGAGATCCTCGCCTCCGGCCGGGCGGACATGGTCTCGATGGCGCGGCCGTTCCTCGCCGACCCCGACTTCGTCGCCAAGGCGGCCCAGGGCCGCGCCGACGCGATCAACACCTGCATCGGCTGCAACCAGGCCTGCCTGGACCACATCTTCAGCGGCAAGGTCACCTCCTGCCTGGTCAATCCGCGCGCCTGCCACGAGACCGAGCTCACCCTGTCGCCGACCCGCACCACGAAGCGGGTGGCGGTCGTGGGTGCCGGGCCCGCCGGTCTCGCCTGCGCCGTCTCGGCGTCCGAGCGCGGGCACGAGGTGACGCTGTTCGACGCGGCCGAACAGATCGGCGGCCAGCTGAACGTGGCGCGCCGGGTCCCCGGCAAGGAGGAGTTCGACGAGACGCTGCGCTACTTCCGTACCCGGCTGCGGGAGGAGAAGGTCGGGCTCCGGCTCGGTACGCGCGTCACGGCCGGAGCGCTCGACGGCTTCGACGAGGTCGTCCTCGCCACCGGCGTCACCCCGCGCTCCCCCGGGATACCGGGCCAGGACCACCCCAGCGTGGTCGGCTACCTGGACGTCCTGCGCGACGGGGCTCCGGTCGGCGAGCGGGTCGCGGTCATCGGGGCGGGCGGCATCGGCTTCGACGTCGCCGCGTTCCTCACCGACCCGGGCGACGGGGCGAGCCGCGACCCGGAGGTGTTCTTCCGGCAGTGGGGCGTCGACACCGGCTACCGCGACCGAGGCGGGCTCCGCACCCCGGAGCGTGCGAGGACCCCCCGGACCGTCCACCTGATCCAGCGCAGGTCCGGCAAGGTCGGCGCGGGGCTGGGGAAGACGACCGGCTGGATCCACCGCACCGAACTGCGCCACCGCGGCGTCACCACGATCGCGGGCGCCGCCTACGACCGGATCGACGACGAGGGCCTGCACCTCACGGTCGACGGCGAGCGGCACGTCCTGCCGGTCGACACGATCGTGGTCTGCGCGGGTCAGGAGCCGTCCCGCGACCTGTACGAGGAGCTGCTCGCCGCGGGCCGTACGGCACATCTCATCGGCGGCGCCGACGTGGCGGCCGAACTGGATGCCAAGCGGGCGATCCGCCAGGGCACGGAGCTCGCGGCCTCGCTGTGACGCACCGGTCCGGTGGCGCGGGGACCGGCCCCTGCGCCACGGCCGGCCGTCCATAGGATGCACCCCATGTCACTCCCGCATGCGATTCTCACCGCCCTGCTCGAGAAGCCGTCGTCGGGGCTGGAGCTGACCCGCAGGTTCGACCGGTCGATCGGCTACTTCTGGTCCGCCACGCACCAGCAGATCTACCGGGAGCTGGGGAAGCTGGAGCAGGCCGGACAGATCCGGGCACTGCCGTCGGAGCAGCCCGCCCGGGGGCGGAAGAAGGAGTACGAGGTGCTGCCGGCGGGCCGTGAGGCGCTCTCCGCCTGGGTGGCCCGCTCCGAGGACCCCAAGCAGGTCCGGGATCCGCTGCTGCTGCGGATGCGGGCCGCGGCGGTCGTCGGGGCACCCGGCCTGGATGCGGAACTCCGCCGCCACCTGGGGCTGCACCGCCGGCAGCTGGCGGAGTACCTGGAGATCGAGGAGCGGGACTTCCCGCCCGGGCGGGACGCCGAGGAGGACCGGCTGCGTCACCTGGTGCTGCGCGGCGGCATCGATCTGGAGAACTTCTGGATCGGCTGGCTGACGCGGGCACTGGACCAGGAAGAGAAGCCGGGTCCGTAGACGGGTAGTTCCGGTACGTGACAGTCGGGCGGGCGCATGTCACCTACCCGCGCCACACCACCGGCAGGCGGACAGACATCGCTTCGGCGCGTCACGAACCGCCCACCGGTGCCCGGACCGGTTCCGGCCGCAGCACCGCCCGGTCCGTCGGCGCCCGGCCGGCGATGACGACCCGTGGCGGCGATCCGGTCCCGTCGGGCTTCGGCTCGCCCCCGGCCGGACCGGCGGTGACCGGACCGGCGGCGGCCGGGTTCTCCGCCTGGGCACGGCTGAGCAGGAACACGCCCCGTACGGCCGCCACCGTTCCGAGCAGGGCCAGGAACAGGCTGGTCGTCCCGCCCTGGAGTCGTTCGCCGAGCAGGGCCAGGCCGATGGCCGCCGCGGCCACCGGATTGGCGAGCGTGACGACCGCCAGCGGTGCGCCCAGTCCGCCCCGGTAGGCGGTCTGGGAGAGCAGCAGCCCGCTCATCGCGAACGCGGAGACCAGCAGCGCGACGACGACCAGACGCCAGCTGATCAGCGGTCCGGTGTGGTCGGTGACGGAGACGGTCAGGGTCTGGGTGAGCGCGGACGCGACCCCGGAGGTGATGCCGGACGCGGCGGCGTGCCGCAGGCCGGGGCGTGCTCCCGGCCTGCTGAGTCCGGCGACGACGGCCATGGTCCCGGCCCCGACGGCCAGGGCCTCGGGCAGGCTGAGCGTTTCGTGCGGGGCGGCACCGCCCGCGGTCATCAGCAGGGCGCCGAGACCGAGCAGGGTGAGGATCGTGCCGCGCCATTCGATCCTGGTGACCCGGCGGCCGGCGGCCCTGGCGCCCAGCGGGACGGCGGCGACCAGGGTGAGGGCGCCGAGCGGCTGGACGAGGGTGAGCGGGCCGTACTTGAGCGCCGCGACATGCAGCAGCGCGCCACCGGCGTTCAGCCCGACCGCCGACCACCAGGCACCCCGGCCGAGCAGCCGCAGCACCCCGGCGTCCGGTTCGGTCCGCCCGGCGAGCCGGGCCTGCGCCACCGCGGCCGAGGCGTAGGCGGCGGCGGAGACCAGGGACAGCGCGACGGCGATCACGGTGGCGTTCATCGCCGCGCCCCGGTCGAGGCGTATGCGGCCGGGACGGCGGGATCGACGGCGTACGGCAGGGCCGCCGGCGCGGGTTCGCCCGTGGTGGCCGGCCACGGGAGACGGGCCCGCGCCGGATCCGTGCGCGGCAGCCGCAGTGCCGCGAAGGCCACCGCGAGCAGCGCCGAGACCACGATCGAGTCGAGCCAGTAGTGGTTGGCCGTGCCGACTATCACCAGCAGGGTGACGAGCGGGTGCAGCAGCCACAGCCAGCGCCACCGCGTCCGGGTCGCGACGATCAGCCCGACGGCCACCATCACCGCCCAGCCGAAGTGCAGCGAGGGCATCGCGGCGAACTGGTTCGCCATCGAGTCGGTCGCCGGAGTCGCCCCGTACACCGTCGGCCCGTACACCTGGCCGGTGTCGACCAGTCCGGCGGCGTCCAGCAGCCGCGGCGGGGCGAGCGGGAAGAGCAGGTGGAGGGCGAGCGCCGCGCCGGTGAGCGCGGCGAGGATACGGCGCGACCAGACGTAGTGGCGTGGGCGGCGCCAGTAGAGCCACACGAGGAAGAGCAGCGTGGCCGGGAAGTGCACGGTCGCGTAATAGGTGTTCGCGAGATGGATCAGCGTCTCGTTGTGCAGCAGTAGGTTCTGGACGGCACCCTCGCCGGGCAGGTGCACGGAGCGTTCGAAGTCCCAGACGTGTCCGGCATTGCGGTACGCCTCGTCCACGTGACCGTTCGCGACCTGCCGGCCGAGTTTGTAGATCACGAAGAGACCCACGACCAGAAGAAGTTCGCGGACGAGGGGCGGTCGGGCAGAACTGTCCGGCTCCCGATCTGCTGGCTCGCTACCGGCGTACATCACCCGGTGCCCCTTTGCTGACGAAGCGGTGTTACGGCGGCATGGTCCAGTCCATGCCGTATCGATACGCCAGTGTACCGATACGCGAACGTATCGGTACACGCGCGTATCGGTACACTGTCGTATCGGAGGACCTCGTCGCAGCTAGCCGGGAGGGAAGACACATGTCGCCGCAGGAAGTCGCGCAGGAACCGGCGCACACGCCGCGCCGCTCCAAGATCACGCCGGAGCGGGCCCAGGAGTTCTACGCGGCCGTGCTCGACATGCTGCGGGAGTCCGGGTACGAGGCGCTCACCATGGAGGGCGTCGCCGCGCGGACCCGCTGCGGCAAGTCCACGCTCTACCGGCAGTGGGGATCCAAGCCCGAACTGGTGGTGGCCGCACTGCACGGCACCCAGCAGGCGCTGCTCCCGCACATCGACACCGGGAGCCTCGCGGGCGACCTGCGCGAGGCCGCGCGGTCGATCGGCGCGGGATCGGGGCGCGACACCCCGCTGATGCACGCACTCAGCCATGCCGCGCTGCAGAGCCCCGAGCTGCTGTGCGCGATGCGCGAGGCGCTGATCGTGCCCGGACTGGCGTCGATCGACGCCATGGTCCGGCGCGGTGCGGAGCGCGGCGAGATCCGGCGGGACAACCCGGCCGCGGAGTTCGTCTCCGCACAGCTCCTGGGCATCATGCGCGCCCGTCCGCTGCTGGAGGGGAAGAACGTCGACGAGGCCTATCTCACCCGGTTCGTGGAGAACGCGATCCTTCCCTCGCTCGGACTGGGCGCACCCGCGCACTAGTCCCGACAGACGTGGGCCGTCGTCCGAGCGGATGACGACGACCCGCCGGCGCCGCACCGTGGGGACGGGGGCGGCGCACCATCCGGGCGGCCGGTGACTTCTTGGAAGTCACCGGCCGCCCGCGGTTTTCACACCTGTTCCACCGAACGAACAGTCGGCGGATCCACCTGACCGGTCCCGCGACAGCGCGGGAGGCGACGGCCGAGGCCGGCAAGCACTCTTTCTCGTCCTCTTGACGATAATCATCAACCCCATTATCGTCCCCATGACGACAATAAAGGGGGGCCCGACATGGCCGACATCACCAGGCGCTTCGGCTGGCGCCATCTGCGCTCCGCGCCCACCGCTCACATCCGCCACCACAAGCGCGGCCGGCTGGCCCACGACGGGCCGGGGCTGAGCTTCTGGTACCGCTCACTGAGTGCCGCACTCTCGGAAGTCCCGGTGAACGACCGGGAGCTGGCGATGGCGTTCCACGCCCGTACGTCCGACTTCCAGGACGTCACCGTGCAGGCCACCGTGACGTACCGGATCAGCGACCCGGCCGAGGCCGCCACCCGGCTGGACTTCTCGGTCGACCCGGACACCGGGGTCTGGCGCGGCGCCCCGCTGGAGCAGATCGCCACCCTGCTGACCGAGACCGCCCAGCAGCACACCCTCGACGTACTGGCCAGGACAGCACTGGCCGAGGCACTGGTCGACGGTGTCGCCTCGGTCCGCGACCGGGTCGCCGCGGGACTCGCCGCCGAACCGCGACTGCCCGCCACCGGTATCGACGTGGTCGCGGTACGGGTGGTGGCCATCCGCCCCGAGGCCGAGGTGGAGCGCGCGCTGCGCACCCCTGCCCGCGAGCAGATCCAGCAGGAGGCCGACCGGGCCACCTATGAGCGCCGCGCCGTGGCGGTGGAGCGGGAACGGGCCATCGCCGAGAACGAGCTCGCCAGCCAGATCGAACTGGCCCGCAGGGAGGAGCAGTTGGTCGAGCAGCGTGGTACCAACACCCGCCGCGAGGCCGAGGAACACGCGGCGGCCGACGGGGTACGCGCCGAGGCCGAGGCGGCACGCAAGGTGCGGCTGGCCCGGGCCGAGGCAGAGGCCGCCCGCGAGGTCGGCGCCGCGCGGGCCGAGTCCCAGGCGGCCTGGCTGCGGGTGCACGGGGAAGTGGACGCCGCGACCCTGCACGCCCTCGCGGCGACCAGGCTCGCCGAGAACCTGCCGCGCATCGACAGCCTCACCCTCTCCCCCGACGTGCTCACCGGCCTGCTCAGCAAGCTCGGCAACACCGGCCCGGAGACCCGGGCATGAGCCTCGCCCCGCGCGCGGTCCTGGTCCACCGCACCACCGAGTACGAGGAGTTGCTGGCACGGCACGGCACACACGGACAGGCCGCCTTCTTCCTCTCCAGCCGCGGCCGGGCCATCGACGAGGTGGCCCGGCGCCACCGGCGGACCCAGCAGGCCCTCGCCGATGTCGCGGCCGCCGTTCCGCTCCAGTGGCGGCAGTCACGGGTGGAGCGCGCGGATCTCGACCGTTTCCTGTTCGGGCCGGAGGACGTGGTGGTCGTCGTCGGACAGGACGGACTGGTCGCCAACGCCGCCAAGTACCTCTCCGGCCAGCCCGTCGTGGGCATCGACACCGAGCCCGGACGCAATCCGGGTGTGCTCGTCCGCCACCGGCCCCGCGACGCGGCCGCCCTGCTGAGGGCGGCCGCGTCCCCCGGTGGCGCGGCGGACGAGCTCACCATGGTCGAGGCGGTGGCCGACGACACCCAGCACCTCCTCGCCCTGAACGAGATCTACCTCGGCCCGCCCGGCCATCAGACCGCCCGCTACCGGCTCGGCCCGGACGCACCCGACGCCGCCACCGAGCCGCAGGCCTCCTCCGGCGTCCTCGTCGGAACCGGCACCGGCGCCACCGGCTGGCTCCGCTCGCTGTGGCAGGAGCGCCGCAGCGAACTGCGCCTCCCGGCACCCACCGACCCGCGCCTCCTCTGGTTCGTCCGCGAGGCCTGGCCCTCCCCGGCCACCGGCACCTCGCTGGTCGCCGGCGAGCTGGGGCGCGGGCAGGGGCTGAGGCTCACCGTCGAGTCCGACCGGGTGGTGGTCTTCGGCGACGGGATGGAGACGGACGCACTGGAACTGACCTGGGGCCAGACGGTACGGCTGGGCATCTCGGCCACGTCGCTGCGGCTGGCCCTCTGACGTCCGGCCGGTCCGCGCGCAGGACGGCGGCGCGGCGGTCCGTAGGCTGCCCCGTACCACCGGAGTGCCGGGCCCCGCGCCCGCGGCACGCCCCCACCTGCGAGCAGCACAGGGAGCACCATGAAGACCACGCCCGCGGACACCTCTTCCCGCAACACCCGCCCGCCGCAGGCGCAGGCGGCGCTCGGCGTGGGTGTGGTCGTGCAGGACGGACAGGGACGGGTCCTCCTCGGCAGGCACCACGGCGGGACCTGGGAGCTGCCGGGCGGCAAGGTCGACCCGAACCACGAGTCCATCGCCGACGCGGCCGTCCGTGAACTCCGGGAGGAGACGGGGCTGGAGGCCGACGCGAAGGACGTACGCGTCTTCGCCATGCTCCACGACGTGATCGGGGGGATCAACCGGGTGTCGATGGGCGCCGCGGTGACCCTGCGATCGGGGAGCCCACGGGTGACCGAACCTCACCTGATCAGCACCTGGCAGTGGACCGGGCTCGATGCGCTCCCGGAGCCGTTGTTCGGCCCCTCCGCGCAGGTGCTCGCGGCCTGGCGTCCCGATCTCCCGATCGAGCACCCGCCCGCGCACCGGCTGACCATCACGGACCCCGCGGGCCCTGTGGACGGCGCATAACCTTGCCCTATTAATCATTTGCCTAGTGCTCATAGGCAGAGCTAGCGTCCCGCGCATGAAGGCCGTGACCGAGCAGGACATCCGCGCATCGTTCATCAACTGCTCCAAAGGAGAGGCGAAACGCCTGCCGCTGCCCCGTGACCTCGACGAGCAGCCCTGGGACGATCTGGACTTCCTGGGGTGGCGGGACCTCTCCGCCCCTGGACGCAGCTACATCGTCACCGAACGCGGCGACGGACTGATCGGCGTGACGCTCCGCTTCCCCTCCCGGCAGCGCGGCTTCCTCCACCGCAGCATGTGCTCGCTGTGTCTCACCACGCACCCGGGGAACGGCGTCTCGCTGATGACCGCCCGGAAGACCGGTGCCGCGGGGCGCGAGGGCAATTCGGTCGGTCTGTACATCTGTACCGACCTCGCCTGCTCGCTGTACGTCCGCGGCAAGAGGACCGCGGCGCCCGGCAGCCGTTTCAAGGAGAGCCTGACACTGGAGGAGCAGGTGGAGCGGACCAGGGTCAATCTCGACGCGTTCCTGGCCAAGCTCCTCGGCTGAGCGGGCAGCCGACGCGGAACCGGTCTCAGGCCGGGGCTTCGGCGGTGAAGGTGACGGGCAGCCGCTCGGGGCCGCGCAGCGCCCCCGGGCGCCACCGCAGCTCCCCGGGCGGCACGGCCAGGGCGAGGTGGTGGAGGCGGCGCAGCGCGGTACCGATCGCGATCTGCCCCTCCAGCCGGGCCAGCGGCGCCCCGAGGCAGTAGTGCATGCCGTGCCCGAACGCGAGGTGGGCATTGTCCCGCCGGGAGATGTCCAGCCGGTCGGGGTCGGGGAAGTGGTCCGGGTCGCGGTCGGCGATGGCGGACGCGACCAGCACGGTCGCGCCGCGCGGGATGTCCACGCCCGCGATGGTGACGTCCTCGCGCGCGAACCGGGCGATGCCGGGGTTGACCGGTCCGTCGTAGCGCAGGAACTCCTCGATCGCGCCCGGCAGCAGCGCCGGGTCGTCCCGCAGCGTCCGGAGCTGGTCGGGGTGGGCGAGCAGCGCCGCGATGCCGCTGCCGATCAGGTTGACCGTGGTGACGTACCCGGCCACCAGCAGGAGGAAGGCCATGGCGATCAGCTCGTCCTCGTCCAGGCTCCGCTCCTCGTCCCGGGCGGTCACCAGCGCGCTGAGCAGATCGTCTCCGGGGCGGTCCCGCTTGGCCGCGACGAGCCCGGTCAGGTACCCGCGCATGTTCCGCCACGCCTCGTCCGTCCGGGCCCGGTCCGGTGGCGCGGCCCCCTGCAGGACCAGGTCGTCGGTCCAGCGCTGGAAATCGTGCCGGTCGGTGACGGGCACGCCGAGCAGTTCGCCGATCACGGTGACCGGGAGCGGCAGCGCGTAGCTTTCGACGAGGTCGGCGCGGCCGTCCGGCCCGATCGCGTCGAGCAGCCGGTCGGCGATCTCCTGGACGCGGGGCCGCAGCCCGGCCACCCTGTGCGCGGTGAACGCCTTGGACACCAGCCGGCGCAGCCGGGTGTGATCGGGGGGATCGGTGCGGAGCATGTTGCGCAGTGCGGACTGGCGGTCCGTGGCGGGCAGCCGCTCGATGAGCCGGGGGTCCGACGCATCGCGGACGTCGCTGCTCAGCCGAGGGTCGGAGAGAGCGGCGAGGCCGTCCTCGTACCGTGTGACCAGCCATGCGTCCAGGCCGCCGGCGATGACGGCGCGCCGCACCGGGCCGTCCTCGCGCAGTTGCCGGTAGACCGGGAAGGGGTCCGCCACGAAGGCCGGATCGGCATAGGGAAGAAGGACCGGCTGCTGGCTCATCATGCCTCCCGGAGGCCACCGCGCCTCTCCGCGCGGTTCTGTGCGCCCTGAACCATTCGTGCACTGCTGCGTTCCAGCGTAATGGCCCCGGGGCGGCCCGCGCCCTCAGGATGCAGGTCCGCCGTTCCCGTGGCACCCGGTCCCCAGCGGCACCCATCGCCCCTTCGCCTCCCGTGCGACGGGCTCGTCCGTGGCACGCCGGAACCCGGTCGACCGCGCCACGGCGGCACTCGGGGCGTCGTCGGCCCCGATCCGGAGCACCACCCGCCGCGCGCCGAAATACTGAACGGCGCACTCGGCGTCCACCGTGACCGCGCCGGACGCCAGTCCCCGGCGCCGGTACCGGGCCCGATGCCGCAGGCGAGCTCGATGTCCTTGTCGTCCAGTTCGTCCTGGCAGATCAGCACCCCGCCCTGCGGCCGGCCGCCGTCGGTCGTGACGGCCAGTCGCACCGAAGGCCGGCGGTGACCCGGGGCCGACGTCCTGGTAGGCGCCGTCGGCCAGGACGAGTACGCCCCGCCGCTCACAGATCCGGATGTTGCGGTTGTGCGCGGATCACGGTCGGTCCGGGGATCCGGACCGGCACCGCGGCGAGATCCGCAGCGCTGCGCCGGCAACGTCCGACAGCCGCTCAACTACCCACAGCACGAAATCTTTGCGGACTCGCCACAGCAGGTCCGCCCCGGTTGCCGCGACTTGCACAACAGGCCCACACAGCAGAAGCCGCGGTCGGCCGGCAGCAGCGTCCCTGGCCGCAGAGACACCAGGACTGCCCGGGCCGGAGTCCGCTCTCCGGTGCGCAGGGCTCCGGTTGCGGCGCCGAAGACGGCATGGGTGCCGCATTCCACCAGGCCGACCGTGCGCAACTGCGGTCGGCCGAAGTTCTGTTCACCCCGACCGAAGCGATGCGGACGGCCGAACGCCTCCACATCCGCCTTCGTGTCAGGCAGGTAGAACGTGGCGCCGCCGATCGCGGCCAGCCTCCGGTCGCGGCAGAAGGCACCCCGAGTGTCCGGTGCGGCGGCTGGACGGCACATCCGCGCAAACAACTGCCGCACAGGCGCCGCACCGCTCCGCTCCACCCGGCTCATCTCCTCCAGCACCCCGTCCACGAGCGGCCGGGAAGACGCCTGTGCCAACACCTCGGCCCGGTCCGGCAGTCGCTCACCAGATGGCTTCAGCCGATCCGCTCTTGGCACACCGACAACAACGACCGGATTGCCCTCGACTTGCGGGTATTGGCCCAAGCCCGCGTGGGTGTATCCGGTGACCGGCAGGGCGACCTGTGCGCAGTCGTCGGTCTGAGGATTCGCCGCAAGGCGACCCGGCAGTCGTTCGAGTGGGCCCAGTGGCGCGATTCATTCCCCTGAATTAAAGCCGGCCATGCCTTCACGTCCGGGGTTGTGTGCGTGGAGAGGTTGTCCAGGACGACATGGATCTCCTTCCCCGCATACGGTTTCACCGCCTTCTTCGAGAACGCCAGGAAATCCGCGCCGTTCCGGCTCGGCTTGCACTCGCCGAGGACTTCACCGGTCGTGACGTTCAACGCGGCGAGCAGGTTCGTGGTGCCGTGCCGCACGTAGTCGTGAGTCAGGTTCTCCTCACGCCAGACGCGGGCAACGTAGTGCCAGGACACCGAAACGCCCTCGCGCCGCTTCAAGTAGCCTGCCAGCGTTCGCGTCGACCAGTGCGAGAGCCCGGAATCCGCTGGCGGGGACATCCTCGTCAAGGCGATCACCCGGGCCCGCGTCCGGGCGGGACCTGGGTTCGCGGCCCGCCCCGGCGTTTGTCCTCCAGCGCGGCAATACCTTGCTCGGCATAACGGGACTTGCAGCGGTCCACCATCAGCGGCGCCACATCGGCGCGCGCGGCGATGCCCTTTCGGCGTCGCCCTTCGGCCGAAGGGAATACACCTGGGTCCTGTCTCCTTGATGAGGAAGGAGCCCAGCTGAGACGAAAAGCATGGCGGCCCAAGGGGCGTGATCGCCTACTGTCGCCATGGAGGTAAACACATGTCCTGGCCGTCTGTGATCATCCTTGTCCCCGCAGAACAGCGTCCGACGCTTGAAGGTCGGATCCGTGCCTTTGAGCAGCTCGCGCCGGATCCTGCGACAGGTGACGAAAGGCTGTACCGGTACGGGTACTCGTACTCCCTCGATCTCTCCGGCGGGATCCTGGCGGACTACGAGCCGGACGAGCTCGACCAAGTGACAACCTTCATCGGCGAACCGTACGCGGTTTACGTGTCGTGCCAGTCCATGGACGCGGCCCGGACATTCCTCCGCGACGTTCTCCCTGGTGTCGATGGTCTCGTAGACACCAACCATTTCGAGATCTTGCCGGCGAGCGGGTTCCTCGCACTGATGGAGCGGCACCCCGAGTGGGACTGGCGCCGTCAACCGAGCACAGACCTCCCGTAGACCGGCTCACGTCGGCCTCCTATCACCTGCGGGACCAGATCAGGATGGCAGCAAGGTGCAACGCCGCCTCATACGCGATGGCGAGCTTGTCCGTCCGTATGGCGAGGCCACGCCACTGCTTGAGCCGGGCGATGCACCGCTCGACCGTATTGCGCTCCTTGTATTTCTCGGCGTCGAAGCCTGGTGGGCGGACTCCAGCACGACCTCGCCGCAGGCGGTGGCCAATCTGGTCGGCGGGCTGAGGGATGACTGCCTGAATGCCGCGACGACGGAGGTGCCTGTGGATCGCGCGGGACGAGGAGGCCCGACCCGCAAGGACGATCGTGGGGCGGGTTCTCGGTCTGCCGAGTCCGCACCGTGGAATGCGGATTCTGGCCATGACCTCTTCGAAGGCTGGCGCGTCACCGGCCTGCCCTGCGGTGACGCGGATGGCTAGAGGTCGTGCCCGGCTGTCGCTGGCCAAGTGGACCTTCGTGTTCAACCGCCTCCGGGAGCGCCCGAGTGCGTGATCCTCGGGCTCGGACGGGCCAGGCGCCCCCTTTTCCCTGGCGCCGGCCGAATGTTGGTGTGCCCGGCGGACGGTGGAATCGACCGAGACGATCCAGCCGACCTCGTCCTCGATATCCGCCGCTGCAAGGAGAACCGCGAGGATGCCGTCCCCATGTACCGTCCACCGCCAATCCGATCAGGCGTTTGCGCGCGGTCTGAAAGGGCCCGAGCTCTTCAGGCAGGTCGCGCCATGGCGAGCAGGTGCGGTACTTCCACGCGATGGCCTCCAGGGTCCGCCGATGGTCGGCCCACCGTCGTCCACGGACCGGATCGTCCGGCATCAGCGGCTCGATCCGGTCCCACATCGCATCAGTGATCACTAACCGGACAGACACAACTGATCGACTGACCTGCGGATCAAGGAGACACGCTCCAGATCAAATGCCCTCTAAGCAGCAACCTCCCACCGCGAGGACGCTGCCCGGGACAGGAACTTCCAGAGCCCCGGCCGACCACAGGCCGTGAGAACCTGGCGCCATGAAAGCGAATCGCGGCCCCCTGGGCGATGAGCGGCGCGACCGCGGCCCCGAGCTGCCGCCTACCCGCGGCGTCCTGATCACCGGCAGCCTGGTGCGCATGTCGGGCGCGGCCGCCGCGGGCTGCGGGGCGCTGTTCGGTCTGCTCCCCGTCCTCGCACTCATCGGCAGATTCGGCTTCCCCGACGACCCACCGGACTTCGTGCCGGTGTTCGGCGGCCCCCTCATCGCTGCGAGCCTCGGTATCGCCGTCTTCCTGATCGTGCTCGGCTACTCCCTGCCCTTCCAGCAACTGGCGCTCGCGGACATGTACGCAGCGGCCGAGGACTCCCCCTCCCTGGGGAACGCGGTCGAGGTTCGTGGCCCCGTCAGCCGCACGCCGCTCTTCCCGGCGGTCGTAACCAGCATCGTCATCGGTTCCCTTCTCCTTGCAACGGCCGGCGTCTTGCTCGCCGCGTCCGCCTGGCCGACGATCGCGATGACTCTGCTCGTCCTGGGCGTGCTCTGTGTCCCGGCCGTACTCGCTCTGATCGCCGCCGACCGACGGTGGCGCCGCACGGCGGGCGAGCGCCTTCCCGCACAGGCCCTGGGCGAACAGGGCCACGCGCGGCTCCTCCTCGGCGACGCGGACACGAAACTGCGGCAGCAGGTCAAGGCCCGAGACCGCGCCGAGGCCACCGACCTCGACCGCGCGAGCATCCCTGTGCTCGCGACCCTCGTCATCGCCATGCTCGCCATGATGAGCCCCTCGCTCTCGCCCACGACTCCCATCTGGAAACAGGTGCAGCTGGCCGGCGCCGGACTCGGCGTCCTGTGCCTGCTCCTCGTCCCCTGCATCGCGGTGCTCCGGGTCCGGCGACTGCGACGCACCCTCGTGCGGGTACGCCGTGGCGGAGCGGATGTGACCGCCATCGACCGCGCGCACGCGATCACCGTGACGGCGACTCAGGCGTCCGAGGTGCACGCGGCGACGACGGTCTGGGCGCTGCTGGGCGCAGGAGCGCTCGGCGCCCTGATCCCCCGGACCACTGATATCGCGCCTGTACTGATCGTCGCGGGCATCTGGGCGCTCGGCTTCACCGCGCTCGTCGCGCTGTCGATGCGCTCGGACGCGGCCGCCCCGAAGCTCCGGGAGGAATTCGGCTACCGGCTCCCGACCCAGACCTCCGGAAACGACAACACCTGGCACTGAGATTCAGGTCCGGTAGTTCGCCGGGAGCACGACTCCGGAACAGCTGTGAGGATGGCGCTGTGCCACTCCGGTCCCGTCGAGGCGCGTCGGCCCCGGGTGACGAGGCCGCCCGCCGCGGTGGCGCCGTGGTGCTGTCGGTCGACGAGAAGACGCAGGTGCAGGCCTTGGACCGGACCCAGCCAGTGCTGCCGGTGGCTTTCGCAGCCACCGAGAAGCGCACCCACGACTACATGCGGCACGGCACCACGAACCTGTTCGCCGCACTGAACGTCACGACCGGTGAAGTCCTCGGCGAGTGCAAGCCGAGCCGGAACGGCGGTAGACAGGACCGCTGCTGGCGTTGGGTCCGGTGAGTGGGCCGAGGCCGGGCCCGTGGACGCGCATTCGCACCGTCTTACCCGTGACATCGTCCGTCCACTTCCACTTGATGCCGTGCTCGACGCCACCCGGGATCGGCTTCCAAGGTTCCTGAACGGCGCCCTTCGGAATGATGCTCAGCGGGTCCGCATCTCCACTGAGGCCCCAGCCTCCGCCCTGGATCCGGGGCGGACACGGAGCGAGCCCGAGCGGATCGCTCCACGTGTGTGGGTTGTGGACGTACATGACCGGGTTGTCTGCCGGCGTCAGGCCCAAGGGATCCGGCGTGAGGTAGCGAGCCGACTCCGGGTCGTAGTAGCGGAAGAAGTTGTAGTGGAGTTCCGATTCACGGTCGAAGTACTGCCCCGGAAAGCGGAGCGGGGTGTACGGCATGGCGTGGAGGGTCCGGGTGGTGGTTACCTGGACGGTCGTATGCGTACCGCCAGACCGTGCCGTCCGGCGTCGCCACCGACGTCACGGCACGGCGACGGAGGGCCAGTGACTGTGCGCCGAGCAGTTCCTGAAGAAACGGGGCCGCCTCCTCGCAGGTGACGCGTGGGGGCCAGCAGCCCCAGCTCGTCTCGAACGGGGTACTCAGCTTGACTCCCGTCCCCACCGATCCCGGCGATACCCCTCATCCCACCACCTGAGAACGCATCAGCCCTGCCTCCTGGGCCCCACCGAGACGACTGCACGGTGAATCGGGCTTTCTCCGCGCATGGATGTGCCCCGGCCGCCAGGGGTGGGGCGGCCGGGGCTGTTCCGCTCGGGCAACGGCGCGTTCGAACCGAGCGGAGTCCGGAGGATGTCAGCTCGGGGCAGGGCCTCTTCGTCCGAGCATGCGGGGCGTGGCCCTGCCGTGCATGGCCGGGCTGACGGTCGACGTATGCCTGAGGTCAGTCACTTGGCGAGCTTGCCGTCCGCCCGCACGGTGAACCAAGTGCCGTTCACGCCCTGCCCGTTGGTATCGCCGGGCTGCTCGTCACCGGTGTACCAGTAGAGCGGCCAGCAGTCGATGGTGAGCTGCTCGGTGCCGTCGGGGCGGGTGTACTTGATGAGGAGCTTGGGGGCGATGCCCTTGATGTTTTTCTTGTCGACGAGCTTGGCCGGCTTCCACTGCTTGAGGCAGTCGCCCTGACAGTTCGACTTCATCGGCCAGGCCGTGTCCTTGGTGAAGCGGTAGAGCGTGCGGCCCTTGCCGTCGCGGACGATCTCGCCGAGTTCCTTGTCCTCGACCGTCGACAGCGCGGGAAGTGCCTTCGGGGCGCTCGCCGTCTGCTTCGCCTTCGACCCGTCGGGGGCGGCCGCGAACCACGTGCCGCCGACACCCTGGCCGCGGGTCTGCCGGGGCTGCGTGTCCTGCACGTAGCGGTAGAGCGGCCGGCCGGCAAGCGTGAGCTGCCTGGTGCCGTCGGGGCGTTCGACCGAGCCCAGCAGCGACGGGTCGAGGCCGCGGCCCGCCTTCGCACTGTCGGCGAGCACCGGAGGCCAGGTGGTGGCGCAGTCGCCCGCGCAGTTGGACGCGGGGGGCGAGGCCGTGTCCTTGTCGAAGCGGTACAGGGTGAAGCCCGCTCCGTCCGTCACGACCGAGCCCAGATTCGCGCTCTTCCACACGCTCAGGCGGCCCGCTTCCTTGGGCTGCACCCCGCTGTCCTTCGAGGCGGAAAGCTTGGGGGAGCCGGCGGTTGTTGCCGCCGTGCCCTGGGAGCTGCCGCACGCAGCTGTGGTCAGGACCGCAGCAAGGGTGATCGCGACCGGGACGTAGGCGAATTTACGCATGGGGATCCCTCTTTCGGAACTCTCGACGAATGCGTGAAATGAATTGCTGAGCTGATTGCTCAGGTGGTTGTGCGGCCTTTTCGGCGCCTTTTGGTTTGCTCGATGCGCGCCTGAAAGGCCCGCCCCGGCAGCCGGGGAGGAGGTCGGCCGACTGCCGGAGCGGAGTTTCTGGACCAGAAATCCGTCCTGGCCGGTCACCGTGCACACGGCTTCGGCTGCAGAACGGTTCAATGCCGGGGATTTCTTTCCTCGGGTCGCCTCTATCGGCGTGCGCCCGCGCGTCGCCACCACGCGCCCGGCCGTACGCACGCAGCCACACGCCCTGTCGTACGGGGTGCGTCACACACGCCCCGTGCCCGCCCCCGCCAACGTCTGTGTCGGGACGACCACTTGGATGCCGAGCACGCCCAGGTCCACGCTTCCGTCGCTCTCCGCGTACCACCGCCAGTGCGCGCCGGGGATGTCGCCGACGGTGAGGACTGTCCATCCGCCGCCCTCCGGTGAGGAGAGGTCCGCGAGGGCCCGTGCCTCCTCCGCCGTCGGCGCGTCCTGGAGGACGACGAAGCCCGTGACCTCGCCGGTACGGGCCGCGCCGCGTACCAGGCCGATACCCAGCTCCTCTGCCGAGTTGAGAATCTCGTCCGGCGCCTTGCCCTGCACATCGGCGACCGAGCGGACCCGGACCAGGCCGTTGAGGCCGGGCAGGGCGCTTGCGCTCGGGTCCACCGACACCACCACCGTGCTCTGCCGGGGCAGTTCGAGGAGACCGCGGACCAGGGCCGCCACCGTGTCCTGCGCGACGACGAGGTCACCGCTGATGCTGAGCGCACCGTTGATCTGCCCGAGGTCCACCATGACCTGCGCGCCCCGCTCGCTCACCCCGATCCGGGCGAGGTGCGGCAGCGCGAGCGTCACGTCGGCCGCCGGATCGCCCTCGATGACGGAGGGCAGTCCGGTGCGCTCCCAGCGGTTGGGTTCGAGCGCGGTCCACGGCACGGGCGCCGTGCGCGCTCCCGACACCGACGCGAGCAGCTTCGTGGGTTCGGCGAGGACGCTGTAGACCCGCACCGGACGCTCCGCCTCCGCCGCGTCGGTGGGGATCAGCTCGCGCAGGGCCTGCCGCACCATCACCGGCGTACGGGTGTCCGCCGCGAGCCGCCGCGCGAGCGCGCCCCTCCGACGTCGCCGCAGCGCGAGGGCCAGGCGGCGCGGCAGCCGCGGCCGCAGCACCCGGGCAGCACGTGCGATCCCGGAGCCGGTGGCACGCAGGGCCCGGCCGATCGGACGCCGCGCGACGATCACCACGGTGAGTACGGCGGCGCCGGCGACACCCCCGATCAGCCACGGCGACCCGAGTCGGTCGCCGAGCCCGGCAAACTGTCCCGAGCCCCGGCCGGCCGCGGCACGGGGCGCGGGGGAGGCGCTCCGTGCGGGAGGCTTCGCCGCGTCGGCGTTCTCCTCGGGCAGGACACCGAACTCCACGCCGGGCCCGTCCGCGTCCTCCGGCAGGATCAGCGGGAAGCCCGGGACCAGCTGGTCGGGGCTCACGAAGGCCGAACCGTCCGGGAGCTGGCGCCCGCTGTTGAGGACCAGGATCTCCTCGAACCGGTCGCCGTCGCCGAGGGTGCGCTGCGCGATCGCGAACAGCGTCTCCTGCTCGCCGCCGTTCTCCTGCGTGGACTTGACCACGTAGTACTTCGTCACATCGTCGGCCCGGAGCGCCCGGGAAGGCTGCATCCGCACGGCCGTCAGTGCCGGTGCGGAGTCCAGAGCCCGTACAGAATCCGGAGCCCGTACGGATCCCAGCGCCTGCGCCGGTGCGGGCAGCGCCAGCCAGGTGACGGCCGCCAGACCGCACACCGCCGTCACCCGTGCCGTCGTGCGCCACGGCGCCGGCCGCCACGCTTCGTTCGTTGTCCTCGGGGCGTCGCGCATCTTTCTCGTCCTCCTCCGTACGGGGCCTGGTGACGCGCACTGCAGATGCGTCGGCCGTCACACGCGTGGATCCCCGGAGCGGTTCAACAAGCTGAACCGAAACGTCGACCGCCCCGTTAGGAGGTGCCGAACGAGCGTGCAGCCGAGAGGAGTTGGACATGGCGCGTCGGCACACCACGGGCTGGGAGGTGCTCGGGTTCGGGGAGGACCCGACCCCCGGGAACCCGGAGGCGATCAGAACACTGGCCAGGACCTATCAGGAGCTGGGCGACGGGGCGGGCGAGGCGGTCGATCTGCTGCGCGCCGACGGGGCGCTGCGCCGGGGCAAGGGCCAGGCGATGGACGCCCTGAAGACGCGGATCACCAAGGACCTGCCGGGGCTCCTGGAGAAGACCCGGGACTCCTTCCGTACCGCCGCGGGCGCCTACGACGAGTACGCGAACACCCTCACCGACGCCCAGGACCTGCTGGACCGGGCCATCGACCAGGGCGAGGAGGTCGCCGGCACCGCGAGGACGGAGGTCCCGGAGCTCGCGGCGGACGCCACTCCGGAACAGGCCGAGACCCACCAGACGCAGCAGGGCGAGGTGAACGCCGCGAAGGAGGCGCTGTCCGCCGCCGAGGAGCTCGGCCGCGCGGCGCAGCGGATGCGCGAGGACGGGTCCAACAAGGCCACGGTCATCCTCGACGAAGCCGCCGAACAGGCCATCCCCGCACGGGACTGGGTCAAGCAGTTCGGTGACTTCCTCGCGGACAACCCGCTGGTGGAGATCATCGCCGGGGTCATCATCGGCATCGTCGCCGTGTTCTTCCCGATCGTGGGTCTCATCCTGGGCGCGATCCTGTTCGCCGTCTCGGTGATCCGGATGGTGTCGCAGGGCAAGATCGACGCCGGTGAGATCATCATCGGCCTGCTCACCCTCGTGCCCGGTGGTGTGCTGCTCGGCGGGCTCGGGAAGATCGTCGGGGCGGCGGGCAAGCTGGCGAAGTTCGCGCCGTTCCTGGCCAAGGTGGGGAAGGGTGTCGGGACGGCGTCCGGGGCCGTCTCGGCTGCTCTGAAGAACTCGACGTTCGTCCGCAAGATCATCGACCCGCTGTCCAAGGGGCTCGTGGGCCTCAAGACGTCCCCCGGTCTGGCCCTCGGCGCCAAGTTCGCGATCGATGTGACCACCGAGTTCTCCCTCGGATTCCTGGCGAGCGGGATCACGGCGGCGGTCGACGGGAAGAAGTTCGACGCGGCCTCGGCCGCCACCGGCGCCGCGCTCGGCGCCGCCACGGCCGGTGCCCTCACCCTGTTCGGCGGGACGAAGTTCGCCACCAGCATCAAGGACGCCTTCACCACCAAGGGCAAGTTCAAGAGCAACATCGACAAGGCGTTCTCCGTGAACAGTCTCGGTGTCGTCGACGGCAAGTTCAAACCCAGCAACGTCCTGTTCAACGACACCAAGGGCGCGCAGAAGACCGGCTTCCACGGCATCAACGGCACGACCAAGTCGGACCCCAGCACGGGCGAGGTCAAGACGAAGGTCACGACCCCGGACGGTGCGAAGACCGAGACGAAGATCACCCCGCCCGGTCCCAAGGCCGACCAGGTCCAGGCCCCCGACGACCTGCCCTTCGGAGTCCCGGCCCCCGAGACGTCGACGACCACCACGACGCCGGACGGGTTCACCTCGACGACCTCGAACGGCACGAACACCATCAAGAGCCCGGACGGGGACGTCATCACCTCGAACGGCACCACGACGACGATCGACACCCCGATCCAGGGCCCGACCACGAAGGAGACGGTCCTCGACGGGCTCGGCGGCGAGTTCGCGCCCGCGCACTCCGAGAAGCCCGCGCTCTCCACGGAGCTGGGCCCGAACGGCGGTTTCACGACCTCGGGACCGTTCGGCGAGGTCAACAAGGGACCCGACGGCACCACGACGTTCAGCTCGCCCGGCGGCGACGGCGGTGGTCCCACGCCGGAGTTCACCGTGAACAACAACACGGTCGCCACCCCGAACGGCCTCTCCGTGACCGACACCGGCGGCTCCACGACGGTGGGCGGCGGCGGGCTCAGCGCGGACAACACGAACGGTGTCAACTCGGTGTTCAACGGCCCCCCGGCGGGCCAGCCGGTGGTGACCCACAACCCCGCCGACGGCAACGTCGACATCAACTTCGGCAACACCACGCTCAACGGCAACGCGGGGAATCCCGGCGGCGGATTCGCCCTGCCGGACGGCACACAGGCCAACGTCGGCAACCACGGCAACGTGAGCGTCGTCAACGGCGACGGCGGCGGCCAGAACGTCAACCTGCCCCCGGCAGGCGCGGGCGGCCCGGTCACCTTCACCGACACCAACGTCAGCACCAGCATCCCGCCGGGCGGCGGCGCCACCATCACCACGCCGGGCGGCGCCGCCACCACGCTCGACAACACGGGGTTCACGGTGAACACCGGCGGCCCCACCCCCGACACGGTGCAGTTCAACGGTCCGGCCAACTCGCTCGACGTGACCCCGCCCGGCGGTCAGCCGCAGGTCTCGGTCAGCCCGGACGGCGGTGTCACCACCGGCAACATCACGACCGACGGCGGTGGCGGCGGTACGGCCACCGGCGGCGGGGGGAACGTGGCGTTCTCGCCCGCCGACATCAAGTTCGGCACGCCCGACGGCGGAACGATCGCCGTCAACCCGCAGGGACAGTTCGACCTGAACCCCTCCGGCACCCAGCCGCCGATCACGGTCAACCCGAACGGGGACATCTCCGTGGGCCCGAACGGCGTGGCCCCGGTCACCTTCAACGGCCCCGACGGCACCGCCGTCACCACCAAGCCGGGCGGCGGCCTCGACGTGACGCCGCCCGGCGGCCAGCCACAGGTCTCGGCGGGACCGGACGGCGGCGTCACCGTCAACGGGATCACCACGGACGGCAAGGGCGGCGGCACGGCCACGGGCCCCGGTGGCAAGGTCGACTTCTCGCCGCTCGACGTCAAGTTCAGCTCTCCGGACGGCACCACGTTCACCATCAACCCGAACGGCAAGTTCCATGTCGACGGGATCAGCCACGGCGCGGACGGCGTCACCATCGGCGGCTCGACCACGGTCAACCAGGACGGCTCGGCGAGCATCGCCCACGGCGGCCAGGAGATCAACGTCGGTGCCGGCGGCACCATCACGGCCAAGGACGCGCAGGGCAATACGGTCGCGCCGGCCGTTCCGCAGCCGACCCCCGGAAATCCGGTGAACGCGGGCAACACCACCATCTCCGTGGACAACAGCGGCGGCCACTCGGTCACCGTCCACGGTCCGAACGGCGCCACGGTGACCGTCGGCAACAACGGCACCACGACCGTCAACAACGGTCCGATCCAGGCGAGTCACGGCCCGAACGGCATCAGCGGCAGCGTGGGCACCGCCAACCCGGTCCAGGTCAGCCAGGGTCCCAACGGTGTGACGACCGTCAGTCAGAACGGTACGTCGGTGAGTACGGGTGGCAACGGCCCGACCACGGTCGCACCGCAGGGCGGGCCCGCCTCCGTCACCGTCAAACCGCCCTCGGGCGGCAACCCCGCCCAGGTCACCACCGCCGACGGCAGCACCACCAGCGTGCACGGCGACGGCACCGTCACCAAGTCGGCGCCCGGCGGAACCGGCACCCAGACGGTCAACACGGGCGGCCCGGACAACACCACGATCACGCTCGACAACAACGGCACCACGACCGTCAGCCATGGTCCGATCCAGGCGAGTCACGGCCCGAACGGCACCGGCGGCAGCGTGGGAACCGTCAACCCGGTCCAGGTCAATCAGGGTCCGAACGGTGTCACGACCGTCAGTCAGAACGGTACGTCGGTGAGTACGGGTGGCAACGGCCCGACCACGGTCGGACCGCAGGGCGGGCCCGCCTCGGTCACCGTCAACCCGGCCGACGGAGGCAACCCGACGCAGGTCACCACATCCGGCGGCAGCAGCACCACCCTGACGGGGAACGGCGCCCAGACGGACGTCAACGGCAACAACACGGCGAACAGCACGATCAACAACGACGGCACCATCAGCAACAACGCCCCGGCAGGCCCCAACAGCACCGTCGTCACCGGGGCGAACGGCACCACCGCCGCCGACAACAACGGCAACTTCAGCGTGGACAACACCGGCACCGTCACCGACGGCCCGGTCACCATCACCGCCAACACCGACGCCAACAACAACCCCGTGGCCACCTTCACCGACACCTCGGCCGGCGGTGCGCAGGCCGATGTCGGCACCAACGGCGTCAACACCCAGGGCGTCGACACCACGGTCAAGCCGGGCGGCGATGTCACCGTCACCCACAACCAGGCACCAGGCGGGCCGCCCACGACCGTCAACTCGGGCGCCGACGGCACGATCACCGCACAGACCCCCGACGGGGCCCAGGCGAAGGTGCCGCCGCCGCCCCAGAACATCGCGGGCGGCGGACCGGTGCCCGCACCGGCCCCGAGCACGATCACGAACAACAACGGCGCCACCATCTCGTCGGACGGACAGACCACCACATTCACCAGCGACGGGTTCACGACCACCATCGGCAACGACGGCACCGGCCCGGCCACCACAACCGTCCACCACGACTCCGGCGTCAGCCACACCATCGACAACAACGGCCAAGCCACGGTCGACAACTCGCCGAGCGGCGCCGGCATCACCGGCACCAACACCCAGGTGACGGTGAACACCCCGCAGCAGGAGGGCTGGGGCCTGTTCGGCTCACCGGAGATGACCGGCGGCCAGAACACCCTGTCCAACGGCCCGGACGGACCCACGATCACCACACACGGCGCCGACCCGGTCCACGAGCCCGGCAGCACCGTCGTGCACGGCCCGAACCCGGGCGGACCCGACGGCGAGTTCTCCGTCACGTACGGGCCGGCCACCGGCACCTTCGCCCCCGGCGGCGTCACCGGCCTCGGCCCCTCCGGCACCCACGTCGACCCGGTCACCAACCTTCCGATCGACACGGCGGGCAACCCCATCGGCAACAACCCCGGCAACACCACCATCAGCACCGTCACCGGCGACGGCAACAGCGGCATCACCGTGCCCACGCCCGGCGGCGGCCCCGTCGTCCAGCACGACGGCTTCTACGGCGGCAACACCAGCGTCGACACCAACAACACCAGCATCGGCAAGAGCCCCGGCGACGTGGAGAACGCCGGTACGCCGGGCCAGAAGTCCGACATCCTGGACGGCCCGCACAACCCCTACGACCGCGGCCCCGCGCCGGGCCCCGAGACCTTCACGGTCGGCGGCAACGGCGGCGGCCCCACCGCGGACATCCCGGTCGGCGGCAAGGGCGCCTCCACCGTCCACGGCGGCCCGTTCGACGTGAAGGCCAACGGTGACGGCAGCTTCGACGTGTCCGTGCCCGGCAGCAACCAGCCCGGCGACACGGTCACCGTCGGACCGGACGGCAGCCTCACCGGGCCCGGTGTGGCTCAGGCGCAACCCGGAGCAGGACAGGAGGGGCCCGCCGGGCCCCCGCAGGCCACCTTCAGCAACAACACCACCTTCACCGGCGGACAGGGCGCGGCGCCCGTCGTCACCCCCGACGGCGGCGGGGCCACCACCACCTTCGCCAACGGCGGCGCCACCACCACCGACCAGGCGGGCAACGTCACCATCACGCAGAACCCGGACGGCACCACCACGTTCAGCAACAACGCGGGCGGCGAGAACACCACCTTCACCGTCACCAAGGACGGCGTGGAAGGCACCGTCACCACGACCGACAACAACGGCAACCCGGCCACGTTCGACGTCAAGGTCAACAACAACGGCTCCGCGCAGGTGAAGGACGCCAACGGCAAGACCCTCACCGAGGTCGACGCCAACGGCTCCTTCAACGAGCAGCACACCCCGATCCACGACTACCACGCCTACGCGGGCGGCCCCACCTCCGTCACCGAACTCCACGAATACGGCTACGAGGCCCTCACCAGCATCCTCAAGGGCGCCGTCGGCCAGGCCGTCAACTTCGGCTACGAGGTGGGCGCCAAGGGCGCCGACGCGCAGACCACCTTGGAGAACGCAGGCATCAAACTCGGCTACGGCGTGGGCAATTCGCTGGCCGGCAAGAAGGTCGAGAACGACCACGGATTCAAGACCAAGGGCCCCGAGGTGCCGCTCTCCTCGCTCCCCACGAAGACCATCGGCGCCGTCAACTCCAACCAGGACACCGAATTGGCGAATCCGCCGGAGGAAGTCCCCATCAAAGTCTGAACCGAATGACCGCACCCGTCGTGTGTAGGGCGCGGGTCCACGAAATGGTCCTTGAAATACCCATCCGCATCACCGACTTGGAAACAGGAGACATTCCGATGGCCGATTACATCGTCAACGACGAGAAGACCAGCGCCGCCGCCTCGCAGACCATGAACGAGTACGAGATCGCGGTCGCCCAGCTCAACAAGATCAAGTCGGACCTGGACGCGCTCACCGCCGACGGCTACAACACCCCTTCGGCGAAGAGCGACTTCCAGCCCTTCGTGCAGGAGTACACGGACAACTACGGCAAGGTCACCGAGGGCCTCACCGGCATCTCCGAGTACATCAAGAAGTACGGCGAGGGCATGACCCAGTTCGACTCCGAGATGGGTGCCAGTCTCCGCAAGTGACCCCGCCCGGACATCGGCCGGGCCGGCCCCTATCCGGTCCGGCCCGGCCGATGTCCCGCACAACCTGGTGACCCCGTGCCCAAGGAGCACTGACGATGCGTCTGACCGTCACCGCCGTCGACCCGGAGCAGGGTCAGACCGCGGACATCATGATCGAGGCCGACCCCGAGGCCCCCGCGGGCGAACTCGCCGCGCAACTGCACCGGCGGCTGCGAGGCGGCACCCCGGACACCCCGCCCGTCCTGTACCACGGGGCCACCCCGCTCCCCGCCGACCAGCCGATGGCCGCCGCCGCCCTGCGCTCCGGCAGCCTGCTGTCCCTGGACGCCCCCGCACCCGAGGCGGGCCCGGAGCCGGACGGCGTCGTGGAACTGCGCGGCATCGGCGGCGCCGACGCCGGGCTGGTGTTCCGGCTGTCGCCCGGCGACTACGAGATCGGCTCCGCCGCGTCCTGCCGCATCCAGCTCCGCGCCGAAGGGCTCGCGAAGACCGCGGCGCGCCTGAAGGTGCACGCCGACGGCACCGCGACCGTACGCTCCGTCGACCAGGACGGCGTCACACGGGACGGCACCGAGGCGCGGGACTGGACGGACTGGCCGCTCGGCGGCGTCCTCACCGTCGGCCCGGCCCTGCTCGAACTGGCCGCGCCTTCCGTGCCCGACGCCGCCCTCCAGCCCTCCGACGACGGCGTGGGGCTCGACTACAACCGGCCGCCCCGGCTGCTGCCCCCGCCGGTCAACAACCGCTTCCAGCTCCCGGTCCCGCCCGGCAAGCCCACCCGTAACAAGCTCCAGTTCGTGCTGATCTTCGCGCCGTTGATGATGGCCGGCGTCTCGTTCGTCATCTTCAACAACCCCAGGTTCCTGATCTTCGGTGTCCTCTCCCCGGTCGTCGCCCTCGTCTCCCAGTTCTCCAACAAGCGCCGGGGCAAGGAGAGTTACGAGGACCAGCTCAAGGAGTACGAGGAGAAGAAGGCCGTCCTGGAACAGGACGTGGACGAGGCGGTGCTCGCCGAACAGCACGCCCGGCGCCTCGCCGCCCCGGACCCGGCGTCGGCCCTGCTGATCGCCACCGGCCCGCGACAGCGGCTGTGGGAGCGCCGCTGGCGCGACGACGACTTCCTGCTGATGCGGCTCGGCGTCGCCGACCGCCCCGCCTACGTGGAGCTCCAGGACCCCGCCGAGCCGGAACACCGCCGCCGGGTCGACCGCACCACGCACTCCGTGCCCGTGACCGTGCCGCTGCGCTCCTCGGGCGTCATGGGCGTCGCCGGAGGCGACACCGCCGAGCCGCTGGTGCGCTGGCTGATCGCCCAGGCCGCCGTCCTGCACAGCCCCTCCGACCTGCGGATCTGCGTACTGTCCGGCACGGGCGGCGCGGACCGCTGGTCCTGGGTGCACTGGCTGCCGCACTGCGCGCCGCTCGGCGAGGACACCATCTCCCTGGTCGGCGCGAGCGCCGAGTCCGTGGGCCGCCGCATCGCGGAACTCACCACCGTGATCGCCGCCCGGCAGGCGGCCGGCGACCGGGCACCGCGTGGCGGAGCCGTGGGCGAACCCGATGTCCTGGTCGTCCTCGACGGCGCCCGCAGACTGCGCTCCCTGCCCGGCGTCATCCAGATCCTCCGCGACGGACCGGCCGTCGGCGTGTACACGCTCTGCGTGGACGACGAGGCCCGGCTCCTGCCCGAGGAGTGCCGCGCCGTGGCCGTGGCCGGGCCGGAGTGGCTGCGCGCCGAGCAGGACAGCGCCGACCCCGTCGACGAGGTCCGCATGGACGCGCCGGCCCGCTCCTGGTGCGTGGGCGTGGCCCGCGCGCTCGCGCCGATCCGCGACGTGGGCGACGACGCCGACGAGAGCCTGCTGCCCGCCTCCGCCCGGCTCCTCGACGTACTCGGTCTCGAACCGCCCACCCCCGACGCCGTCGCCGCGCGCTGGGTGATCGCCGCCCGCAGCACCCGCGCCGTGATCGGCGAGGGCGTGGACGGCCCGTTCGCCGTCGACCTGGCCGCCGACGGGCCGCACGGCCTGATCGCGGGCACCACCGGATCCGGCAAGTCCGAACTGCTCCAGTCCCTGGTGGCGAGCCTCGCCGTCGCCAACCGGCCCGACGAGCTGAACTTCGTCCTCGTCGACTACAAGGGCGGCAGCGCCTTCGCCGAGTGCGAGGACCTGCCGCACACCGTCGGCATGGTCACCGACCTGGACACCCACCTCGTGGGGCGGGCCCTGGTCTCCCTCGGTGCCGAACTCAAGCGACGCGAACACCTCCTCGCCGAGGCCGGGGCCAAGGACATCGACGACTACACCGACAAGCGCACCCGCCGCCCCGAACTCGCCCCCATGGCCCGGCTCGTCCTCGTCATCGACGAGTTCGCCTCGATGGTGCGCGAACTCCCCGACTTCGTCTCGGGACTCGTCAACATCGCCCAGCGGGGCCGCTCCCTCGGCATCCACCTGATCCTCGCCACCCAGCGGCCCTCCGGCGCGGTCACCGCCGACATCCGCGCCAACACCAACCTGCGGATCGCGCTGCGCACCACCGACACCAGCGAGAGCCGCGACATCATCGACGCCCCCGACTCCGGGCAGCTCTCGCCCCGCACCCCTGGCCGCGCCCACGCCAAGCTCGGCCACGCGGCGCTGCTGCCGTTCCAGACCGGCCGGATCGGCGGCCGCCGCCTCGACGCCTCGGACACGGACGAGGACCGCCCGGCGCCGGTGCTCACCGAACTCCACTGGGAGGCCCTCGGCGCCCCGATACCCAGGCCGGACGCCCAGGAGGACACCTTCCAGCCGGTCACCGACCTGTCGGTCCTGGTCGACGCGGTACGCGACGCGGCCACCCAGCTCGCCGTACCGCCCGCCCGCCGCCCCTGGCTGCCCCCGCTGCCCGACACTCTTACCCTCACCGACCTGCCCACGCCTCCCGAGGCGGCCGAGGACGGCCGGCTCGCCCCGGTCGCGTACGGTCTCATCGACGTACCCACCGAGCAGGCCCAGCGCCAACTCGCCTTCGACGCGGATGAGATGGGCCATCTGTACATCGTCGGCTCACCGCGCAGCGGACGGTCCCAGACGCTGCGCACCCTTGCCGCCGCTCTCACCGGCGCGCACCGCTGCGCCGACGTCCACCTGTACGGACTCGACTGCGGCAACGGAGCCCTCCAGGCCCTCAGCGGGCTGCCGCACTGCGGTGCCGTGGTGGACCGGGGCCAGGTCGAGCGGGTGGCCCGCCTCCTCAACCGCCTGGTCGCCGAGGTCGGGCGACGCCGTGAACTCCTCGGCAGGCGGGGCGTCGCCGACCTCACCGAGCTGCGCCGCGCCCTGCCCGAGGCGGAGCGGCCCCCGCACATCCTGCTGCTCGTCGACCGGTTCGAGGCGTTCGAGCGGGACTTCGCCAACTACGACCAGGGCAGCCTGATGGACGCCATGACCCTCCTGATGCGCGAGGGCGCGAGCGTCGGCGTGCACCTGGTGCTGTCCGGCGACCGCATCCTCGGCCAGAGCCGGTTCTCCGCCTCCACCGAGGACAAGCTCGTCCTGCGCCTCAACGACCGCTCCGACTACTCCATGGTGGGCCTCAACGCCCGCAATGTCCCCGAGGACCTCCCGGCCGGCCGCGGTGTCCTCGCCAGGGACACCAACAGCGCCCAGGTCGCGCTGATCCCCGGCACCGACGGCACCGACGCCACCGGCGCGGGCCAGGCCCAGGCACTCGGCGCACTCGCCGAACGGGTCGCGGAACGCGACGCCGACGTACCCGCCGGGCGCAGGCCGTTCCGCGTGGACGTCCTGCCCGACGAGTTGGACTTCGCGGACGCCCTCGCCCGCAAGCCGCGGAACACCTCCCCACTGTGGGCGATGATCGGCGTCGGTGGCGACGAACTCGCCGCCATCGGCACCGACCTGTCGCAGGTGCCGTCCTTCGTGGTCGCCGGTCCGCCGAGGTCCGGCCGGAGCACGGTGCTGCTCACCATGGCGAAGTCGCTGACCGAGTCCGGCACGAAGATCGTGGTGATCGCGCCACGCAATTCGCCGCTGCGCGGCCTCGCCGGACAGCCCGGCGTCGTGGAGGTCTTCACCGACGTCGACGTCGCGGTCGCCGACTTCCGCGCCGCACTCGGCAAGGTGGACAGCCCCGCCGGAGCCATCCTCGTCGACGACGCGGAAATGATGATCAACTCCGAGCTCGACACCGACTTCGTCGCGCTCGCCCGCGGCAGCGCCGGGGACGGCTGGGGCCTCATCGTGGCCGGCAACAACGAGGCGCTGCTCGGCGGCATCGGCGGCTGGCAGGCCGCCGTACGCCGCAACCGGTGCGGCGCCCTGCTCGTGCCCCGCCTGATGGGCGACGGCGAACTCGTCGGCGCCCGTCTGCCACGCGGCCTGATGGGCCAGGACAGCGAACCCGGCCGCGCCCATCTCCAGCTCGGCGACGGCCGCTTCACCACGGTCCGCGTGCCCGCGACGACGGTGGACTGACCGGCAGTACGGCGTACCGCACCACGTCGCACCGCACCACAGAGCAAGGCCGGAAGGCCTCCGCTCCCCTCCGGCCACCGGGGGGAGCGGAGGCCTTCCGGCCTTCGGCACACACGAAGAAGAGGGCCCGGCCGTTCCTCCCAGGAACGGCCGGGCCCTGTGCGGGGCCGACGTCGGTCAGGTGGCCGCCGCGCCGGCGGCCACCGGCGCCTCCTCACCGAAAGCGAACGTCGAGGTGATGGCGTCGAAGAGGTCGCACAGCGGCTCGGCGAGCGGGAGGTTCGGGCTGAAGCAGGTGATGATCAGGACCCGCTCACCACCGGGAACCGGCACGAACGTGTGCGTCACCACCATCTTGTACGAGATGCCGTCGGAGATCTCCGTCTCCTCGATGCCGGTCATCCGGCCGACCGGACCGACACCCGGCAGCGTCGCCGTCGTGAGGGTCCGGGTGGTGCCCTCGCGGCGGCGGCCCCCGGTGGCCGAGAACTGTTCGGCGATGCCCCTGGCGGAGAAGTCCTCACCGGGCGGCGAATTCACGCTGAACACCATGAGCCCGGCCATCAGCAGGCCGTCCTCATACATGGCGGTGGTGCCCGCCGCATAGACGGCGCCGCGCATGCGGGCGCCCTCCATGATGCGCCGCGCGCTGCGGAACGTGTGGTTGATGGCGTCCCGGGTCTCCTTCTGCGGAGCGTGCCGCAGCATCTCGGCGCGGCGCTCGGCGAGCGTGTCGCCGTGCAGGTCGTACTCCGTCCAGTTCTCCGGGATGGCGATCCCGAAGGTGTGCGAACCAGCGGTCATGGGACCGTTCTCCTCAGTTCGTTTCGGGCCGGGCTCGTGTCGGGCCAGGCGGAAAGGGGGAAGCGATGAGGCCGTCGTCCTAGGACGACGGCCGGGGGCCGCCCCCGGAGGGTGTTGTGTCGCCGCCGCTCTGGCTGCCGCCCTTCTTCAGCGCAGAGCCCATCTTGGTGTCGAATTCGGCGAAGGCCTTCACGATGGCATCGCAGCCCTCCTTGAGGTCCTTGCTGTTCCGCTTGACCTGCACGCGCCCGTCCTTCCAGGCGTCGTCGAAGTTGGTGCCTGGGCGCACCAGTGGTGGGCCTACGTCCGCGGGGTTGTAGCCCGACGGCCGGGTGTCGATGAGATCCACCACCCGGCCCAGCAGCTCACCGAGACGTTGCACCTCGTCTCCCGGCATCTCGATCTCGGCCAAGGCTCCTCCCTCGTACGCGTCGTCCGGCGGGCGTGTTCCGCCCCGCTCCAGGAACGACCGTGGACGCGGAACGGTTCAACGACCCGCCGGAGCAAGGGCGTACGGGACACGGAGCGGCATGGGACCGGGCCGCGGAGACGGTCACGCGGACTTGCGGACCAGCTTCCCGTCGGGCGACACGGCGAACCACTCGCCGTCCAGGCCCTGCCCGTTGACATCACCGGGCGCCATGTCGCCGACGTAGTAGTACAGCGGCCAGTCCCCGTACGTGACCTGCACGGCACCCCCCGACTGCTTCGCCTCGCGCAGCAGCGACTTCTTGACGCCCTTGCCCGCGTCGGCAGGAGAGGGGCTGGTCAGCGCGGGCCACACGGCGATGCACTCCGCGTCGCAGTTGCTGGTGGCCTCCTTGTCCTTGGTGAAGGCGTACAGGGTGCGGCCCTGACCGTCGACCAGGACGGAGCCGAGCCCGACGTCCGCCACGGTGACCTCGGTGCCGGGCGCCGCCCTGCCGGACACTGCCTTGCCCGGCGCCTTGTGGCCGCCGGTGCCACTGTCGGTGCCGCCGTCGCTCCCGGCACCGCAGGCGACAAGTGCCAGGGCCAGCGGGATCGCGAACAGAGCCTTGCGTGCGCGCATGGTGATGACCTCTCTCGTACATCGTGAAAAGCGGCGGGGCGATTTCCCCGTGGCCCACACGTGCCGCCCGCCGTACGGGTTCAGCGAACGCCGTCCCGTCTGCCGACGCCCCCGAATCGCGGACGGCGTTGAACCGTTCGTGCCGTCCGTCCGTTGGTCGACGCGAAGGGCCCTGGAAGCCCAACTCCCGGAAGGACGAAAGACATGCGCAGGCTCACTGTCGCGGCGAGCGTCGCCGTGCTCGTCGCCGGTCTCACCGGTTTCGCCGGTGTGGCCCCGGCATCGGCCGAGGACGGCCCCGGCGCCCGGGTCTCGACGGCCGCCGCCGAAGCGGCTCGGGCGCCGGCCGTCTCCCTGATCGCCCGGCTCACCGGTGACGAGGGAGTGCGGAAGAAGGACGGGCCCGCCGAGGACGGCAAGGCCGTCGCGCTCATCAAGGTCAAGGGCGACCGTGTCACCTTCGCCCTCACCTGGAACGGCATCGGCAGGCCGGCGCGCGCCCATCTCCACCAGGGCCGGGCCGGCCGTGACGGCGGGGTGAAGGCCGAGCTGTTCGGCACGGCCATGCCCGCCTCCGTGAATTCCGCCGCCGGGCAGACCTCGATGTCCTCCGCCGCGCTCGCCCGGCGGTTGCGCACCGACCCCGGCGGCTTCTACATCGACCTGCACTCCGAGGAGTCCCCCGGCCGCGGGGTGCGCGGACAGCTCAGGCTCCTGGAGAAGCCGGTGAACCCGCTCAGCATCATCAGGGGCGGCAAGTTGCGCGCGCTCGCGGACGGCGGCCAGGAGATCCCGGCCGACGACACCGGGAAGGCGGGCGACCCGGACGGGCACAGCACCACGTTCCTGCACCCGAGGCCGGACCGCGTCGACTACTCCATGGCCTGGGTGAACATCGGGGCGCCGCTGGCCGGACACATCCACGAGGGGGTGCTCGGCGAGAACGGCGACGTACGGCTCCCGCTGTTCGTCACTCCCGTACCGAAGAACGTCTTTGCGGTCTCCGGCAGCGTCAGCACCCCCGACGCGGAACTGATCGCGCGCCTGAAGGGGAGCCCGACCAGCTTCTACTCGAACGTGCAGACCCGGGAGTTCCCCGACGGCGCCGTACGGGGGCAGTTGTTCCTCTGACGTTCACCGGAAGGGAGTTGATGGAGGTTCGGCGGGTGAATTGCGGGCAATCTTGCCTGACCCGGTCCCTGGTGCCACTCTGCTTGCGTGCGGATCAAGCTGCTCTTCTCCGACTCCCGCCTGCTCTGGGGGATTCTTCCCGTGGCGCTCGGGCTGGTCGTGTTCCTCGGCGTCATGACATTCGGCGCCGACGGGGCCGCCAGGGTGCCCAACGCGCCCGCTGACAGCAAGTATGTGGACATCGGAACCGTTGCGCCGACCCAGCGGCCCGCTGCCGGACCCGACGCGTCCACCGGCTCGTACACCGTCGACTGCGGCCGCAACGAACAGGGCCACTACAACATGGACAACGTCGTGACCTCCCCGGGCGTCGTGAACGGCGCCCACCACACCCACGACTACGTCGGCAATCTCTCCACCGACGCCCTTTCCACCGACCGGAGTCTGGCCACCGCCAGGACCACCTGTGCGGGCGGCGACCGGTCCACGTACTACTGGCCGGTGCTGCGCCGACTCGACCGCACCGGCGAGGCCCACAAGGCCGGCCTCGGCGCCCACGGCAACACCGGCGAGGCCGTCACCGCCTCCTCGGTGCGGGTGGAGTTCCGCGGCAACCCGGTCAGCTCGGTGGTCGGCATGCCCCGATTCATCCGGCTGATCACGGGCGACCCGGTCGCGGCCACCACGGACAGCACGAACGTCCGTGCGCAGTGGGGCTGTTCCGGCTACCCGGACCGGTTCGCCCGGAACTACGTACGCTGCCCGCAGGGCAGCGGACCGACCCGCACCCTGGACTTCCCGAGCTGCTGGAACGGCCTCGCCACCGACAGCCCCGACCACCGCGCGCACGCGCAGTTCCCCGCCGCCGACGGCACCTGTCCGCGGGCCACGTTCCCCGTGCCGCAACTGCGCGTCACCCTCACCTACGAACTCCCGGAGGGCACGCCGTTCGCCGTCGACTCCTTCCCGGAGCAGCTGCGCGATCCGATCACCGACCACGCGATGTTCGTGAACGTGATGACCGGGGACCACATGGCGGAGCTGGTGCGCTGCATCAACGAGGACCGGCAGTGCAAGGCGGGGTGACCAGGACCCCTCGCACGACCCCCGACCAGGCTGTGATTCAGCTCACATCCACCGGGGATTGAACCGGCCCGGCCCGCCGTCCGTGTTCAGCGCATCGGCCCAGGAGAGGACGGAGAAGATGGATGGCGGCATTGTGGTCCCGCAGCCGGCAGAGACAGGACACCGGTGACGAGGCACTGATCCGGTCCCTCTACGAGGAACACGGCAGAGCCCTGCTCGCGTACGCGCAACGCCTGACCGGCGATCGCAGCGCCGCCGAGGACGTGGTCCAGGAAACCCTGATCCGGGCCTGGAAACACCCGGACGCGCTGGTCAACGGCAAGGGCTCGGTACGCGGCTGGCTGCTCACCGTGGCCCGCAACATCATCACCGACCGGTACCGGGCCAAGGCCGCGCGCCCCACGGAGGTCGCCGAGTCGGTGACCACCCAGCCCGTCGAGCAGGACCACGCGGACGCCGTGGTCGACTCGATGGTCGTCATGGAGGCGCTCGACCGGCTCTCCCCGGACCACCGGGACGTGCTCATGGAAATCTACTTCCAGGGCAGGAGCGTCGCCGAGGCGGCGAACAGGCTCGGGATACCACCCGGGACGGTCAAGTCCCGGTCACACTATGCGTTGAAAGCCCTGCGGGACATGTACGCGGACAGACCGAAGGCAGTGAAGCTGGTGGCGTTGAAGGGGGTGGCGGTGTGAGCACCAGGGAACACGACAGCGAACTGCTCGGCGCCTATGTCCTCGGCGCGCTCGATGAGCAGGAGGTGCGAACCGTCGACGAACACATGGCGTCGTGCCAGAAGTGCCGCGACGAACTGGACGGGCTGCGGGAGATGGAGTCCGCGCTCGGCGAAGTGCCCCCGGAGGCGTTCCTCGACGGGCCCCCGGAAGGCGGTGACCTGCTGCTTCAGCGCACGCTGAGGCAGGTCCGCAGCGAACGTGCCGGGCAGACGCTGCGGCGAAGAGCGGTCCTGGGCGCGGTCGCTGCGGTCGCGGCGGGCGCCGTGCTCGGTGGCGGCATACTGATCGGGCAGAACACCGGCGACGGCCGCGCCCTGGAGGCCCGCCCGTCGGCGCCCTCGGTCACGGCCACCGCGCCGGCCACGCCGCCGGGGAGCGTGAAGGTCGTCGAGGGCCACAGCACCAGGACCGGCAGTGAGGTGCGCCTGAAGGTGACCCCGGCAGTCGACTGGATCCGCCTCAACGCCTCGGTCACCGGCATCCCGGCGGGAGAGCGCTGCCGCATCGTGGTTGTGGCGAAGAGCGGCAAGCGCGAGATCGCCGGCAGCTGGCTGGTCGCCGACAAGGAGAAGGGGGCGAACCTCGACGGCTCGGCAGCCGTCCCCATGGACGACGTCGAGAAGGTCGTGGTCGAGAACGACAAGGGCAAGGAGTACGTACAGGTCAGGATCTGAGTACGCGCCGGGCCCGCACAGCGCATGCCCTTGCCGCGCCGAGGACGTACCCGGGGAGTGGGGCCACCCCACCGCCGCGTACGTCCGCGGTCCACGGCCGACGCGACCGCCCGGCCCGCCCCGCGAGGGAAATGTCCCGAGTACGGGCGCGCCACCGCCAGGGGGCCACGGCCGTGACAAGCCGGACGATTGCCCGCGAGCGGGGCGAGGGCGACGCAGAGCGCGGCGCGTCCGGCGATGGCTGGGGGCGCGGCATCTCGCCGAGGACGCCCGTCGCTGCTGCGCCGAGCCAGTTGCCCGGCGGTCCGACGGCCCGACGGCCCGACGGCCGGGAACGGCTCACCGGAGTCAGTCTCAGACCGGACCACCCGCCGGATGGCGGGCCGACCTCGCAGTCCCCCGGAGGTCCCGGCGCGCCCGGGTCGACGGCTCCGCCTTACGGGCAGCGGTCGAGCGGACCCTGGTCGTCGAGCTGACCGAGCACCTCGGCTGCGGCCACGTGGTCACGCCGTGAATGGCTTCTCCACCTCTCTGGCTCGAGCGGAACCTGAGTGCGTTGCCCCGGCAGATCGGGCGCGACGCGCGACGCCAGGACCACCACCACAACCGCGCGCTACTGCCATGAACGTGAAGGACCGCTCGCCGGCCGACGACCCGCGGAGGTTGCGCGATGTCGCCACTCGCCGCGTCCGGCCGATCCGCCCACCGATCAGTGCTGGGGGTGCGGACGTGCGTGGAACAGGGGGCGCCGCTGGGTGGCCGTGCCGACAGCCCGATGGCCGATCGCGACGCGTGTCATGATGGCGCGTACCACCTCGGTCAGGCCCAGAACTATGGCCATGACGCCCACCACCAGGGTGAGTGTCGCGATGGAGGCGAACGGCATGATGATCATCACGATGCCGGCCATAGTGCCGATGATGCCGAAGGCCACGTGCCAGCCGCGGGCCGGCATGGCCTTATCGGAGGCCGCAGCGACCGTCTCCAGGGTGCCTCGCATCAGCCAGCCGAAGCCGATCCACAGGGCGAGCAGAAAGATCGACTCCAGGGGGCCCCGGAAGCAGATCAGTCCCAGGAGGACGGAGGCCGCGCCGGTGACGAAGTGCAGTACCCGAAGATGCCGGGGGACGTGTGTGCCGAAGGCGGCGGCGAGTTGGAAGACACCGGTGGCCAGCAGGTACACACCGAAGAGCACCCCGACGACACGGAGCGTCTCGCTCGGCCAGACCAGGGCGATGACGCCCAGGGCTATGGCGGCGAGGCCCATGGTGAGCAAGATCTGCCAGCCCATGTTCGCCAGGGCGGGCATGCCTTCGGTCAGGCGGCCCTCTTGTGGTTCGGTGCCGCGTGGCGGAACGGGGCCGGGGGAATCGGAAGGGGATGTCATGGCACCTGTCTCCTACTGGGAGCAGCATGGTCACGTCCGTACATGTCCATCGTCACCCGATCAGCCCCATGCTGCTCGGTGGAAGGGCCAGGGTCCGTGGCCCAAGAGGCATTCCGAGTGTCCCCTTCGGGTTGGCGACGGCAGCCACGTGTGGGGGCTGATGACGGCACGTCCTTGGATCCTGCCGTTGTGCAGGATCTGGTAGGCCTCGTGCGCGCGTTGCAGGGGAAGTGCTCGACCAGCACCTGAACTTTTCCTGCCGGATTCGCCGCGGTCGGCACGGTGTGACAGTGCGGCCACAGCGTGGTCCTGGCACCCATACGGGGAACAGACCTGACACGGTGTGAGATCAGCCGGCCCACGTCGGGCAAAGCCCGAACCCCGCCCGATCGATGCCCGCGAGGCTTTCCGGTCAGGGTTCCCGCCGCCAGACCCAGGAGACCCCACGACAGCCGTCAGACCCCCTTGCCACATTCAAATGAAAACGATTATCGTCTTACTTCTTCGTGCTCATTCAACGCTCTCAAGGGGGGCTTTCTTTTGCGTACCTTCATGCGCACTCTCACCGTGGCCGGCTCCGTAGCCGCCGCCGTCGCAGTCGGTGGGCTCACCGCTGCCCACGCGGCCGGGACCACGCTGTCCGAGGGACACGTCGACGTCCTCGACGTCGAGTACGCCGCCGGCGCCCTCGACCTGCACGTCCACGACGAGTCGGTCACCCCGGACGTCGAATACGCCCCGGCCGACGTGTTGCTGCAGGCTCTGCCCGCCTCCGCGTACACCGTTCCGAGCGGCACCTGCTACAGCCACCTGGGCACCGCCGGTTCGACCGTCTACCGGCTCCCGCAGCTGCAGAACGCCAACCTGCTGTGGCCCGGCATCTCCGGCGAGCACCTGTCCACCGGCGTGTTCCAGAACGACAAGGTGCAGGTCAAGCTGAAGTCGGTGACCGGCCCGGGCAAGATCACCGTCTACAAGGACGGTCTCTGCCCCAAGAACAACCGCTACTACGACAGCGGTGACGCGGCCCTCACCAACACGAAGGACGTCGTGGCCGGCTCGCACGACCACGCCAACTGGGTGTTCACCAAGGCCGGTACCTACACCGCGACCTTCGACGTCAGCGGCACTCTGACGAACGGCACCCCCGTCGGCCCGACCACGGCGACCTACACCTTCCAGGCCGGCTGATCCTTCGGCCTCCGTGCCGGGGCGGGCTCTTGGCAGCCGCCCGCCCCGGCACGGCCCGTGATCCACTGACCTCACCGCTCGAAGGAGACGCCCCGCATGCGGGCTTCACTGTCGCGACGTACGACACATGCCGCCGCCCTGACGGCCGTTCTGTCCCTGCTCGGCTCGGCACCCCTGGCGCTCGCCACCGAGGACCCGCCCCGAGAGGCGCCGCCCGGAGAGCGCGTCGTGCTCAACGGCGGCCACCTGGACATGGCGGCACGCCTCGAGGACGGACGGCTCGAGTACCGGATCAAGGACGGGACCGTCGCGGGCAAGCCCGTATGGCGTGAACCCTCGGACGTACTGCTGCACTTCGATCCGCGACACGAGCTCGTCATCCCGCCGCGCGAGGAGGTTCCCCAGTTCGAGGGGTTCGGCGAGCCCGGGGAAAGCCTCTGGGTCGACAAGGACTTCGAGGTGAAGGAAGGGCTGCTGTGGCCCGGCTGGAACACCATGGAGATCCTCCCCGCCGACGTCACGGCGCCGGTAAAGGTCACCTTCCCGAAGATCGAGGGTCCAGGCCGTTTCGTCCTCGGCCAGTTCGAGGACGACCCTGACCTCGGAGTGCGCATCGGCGTCACCATCGACAGCGCCAAGTCCGGCCCCGGCTCGGTCGAACTGCCCGCGAACACGCACGCCCACCCACTGTGGATCTTCAACACCAAGGGTGTCTACCGGATCACGATGGAGATGAGCACCACCCTGTCGTCCGGGCAGAAGGTCACCGACCGCGAGACCCTCGCCGTGGCCGTCGGCGACGTGGACCCGTCGACGGTCGTACCGGGAGACGGCACGCCCAAGCCCACGCCGACCCCGACTCCCACGCCGACCCCCACTTCCACGCCCACCCCCACTTCCACGCCCACCCCCACTTCCACGCCCACTGCCACTTCCACGCCCACTGCCACCGCCACCGCCACGGCGAACCCGTCGCACGACCCGAGCGCGTGCCCGACACCGTCCATCACCGCGAGCCCGACACCGTCGGCCACCAGGTCGTCGGCCCCGGTTGCTCCGCCCACCGGCGGTGGCGGCAGTGGCAGGGGCACCGGGTCCGGGACCACCACGGGCGGGAGCCTGGCCAAGACCGGCGCGGGTGTGGCGCTCCCCTCCGGGATCGCCCTCGCCGCGGTAGTGGCGGGCGGCACGGCCGTTCTGTTCGTCCGGCGCAACCGGCGGAAGGAAACCGTTCGATGAGGCGGATCCGTACGGCCGTCGCGGGCGTCGTCGCGGCCGGCCTCCTGGGCAGCGGATGCGGTCCGGGCGCCGGGGGCGGGGCCGGCGACGCCGAGCTGACGGTGTCCACCACCACCGCGATCATCGCCGACCTCGTCCGCAACGTCGGCGGCGACCGTGTCGACGTGAGGTCGGTGGTGCCCCACCACGGCGACCCGCACTCCTACGAGCCGAGCCCCGGCGACGCCGCCAGGGTCGTGAGGTCCGACCTGGTCTTCAGCAACGGACTCCTGCTGGAGGAGCCCGGGATCATGAAGATGATCCACACCAACAGCCGCAAGGGCACGCCCAAGGTGGCGATCAGCGAGCAGCTGGAGCAGTACGGCGGCAAGGTCATCAAGCTGAAGGAAGACCTGGGCCTCGACGTGCTGTGGCTGGGCTGGGCCGTCGAGGGCGAGGTCACGGGCGACGGCTCCCAGGTCCGTACCACCGCCACCAGGTTGAAAGGGCCGGGCGACCTGCACGTCTACCTGACGGACACCCTGGGCGACCCGCAGAGCTACGTCGACTCGACCGACGGGCTCGACGCCAAGGACTCCTTCGCCCTGCCGCCCGAGGCGCACACCCACGTCAACTGGGTGTTCAGCAATCCGGGCACGTACCGGCTCACCGTGCGGGGACGCACGGAGACCCTGGACGGGAAGACGGCACCGATCGGCGGCGGCACCATCACCTTCGCGGTCGGCGACACCCCGGTCCCGGCCGGGAAGAAGGTGCTCGACGGCGGACACGCGGACGTCGCGCTCAACGCCGCTACGAAATCCGTGTACGTCCGCTCCGACGACCCGTCCACCGGGAAGCGGATGCACCACCCGGCCGACTCCGTCGTCCTGTCCGTACCCGACCGGGCCAAGGAGACCGTGCCCAAGGAGGGCGCCTTCCGATTCCTGGGCGCGCCGGGCTCGGACATCTGGGTGCTGCCGCAGGCGGTCATCGGCAAGCACGTCCACGGGGAGATGGACCCCCACGCCTGGGAGGACGTCGCCAACGCCGAGGCGTACGTGCGTCGCATCGAAGCCGAGCTGATCAAGGCCGACCCGAAGGGCAAGGCCGCCTACGAGCGGAACGCGGCGCGTTATCTCAAGCAACTGGCCGAGCTGGACGACCACATGGCCCGGACGCTCGCGACCGTGCCCGAGGTCAACCGGCAGCTCATCACCACACACGACGCCTTCGGTTACCTCGCGGAGGCGTACGGCATGGAGGTCGCCGGCTTCGTCGTACCCGTGCCGAACCGGGAACCGAGCGCGACGGAGGTCGAGAAACTCCGCGACACCATCCGGGAGAAGAAGGTCCCCGCGGTCTTCCTGGAGCCCAACCTGGCCGCCCGGGCCGACGTCCTGCGCCGGGTCGCCGAGGACGAGGGCGTCAGCATCTGCACGATCTACGGCGACTCCTTCGACGACAAGGTCCACGACTACGTCTCGATGATGCGCCACAACGCGAAGGAACTGGCCCGCTGCCTGGGCCGGGAGGGGAGTTGAGTCCGATGAGGCTCGTAGGGAACAGCGTAAGGAACAGCAAGGTCGCGCTGGCCGCCGCCGGTGTTCTGGCCCTCGGCGGTACGGCCATGGCCGCACCGCCCGGCGAGGAGCCGCAGGCGCCCGAGGCCCCCGTCGTGGCACCTGTCACCCTGGCCGACGGGAGGCTGGGCCTCGGGGTGGGCGGCGTGATCGACATCGACGACACGCACCGCGTCGCCGGCCCCGACGGCACGCCCTTCTGGGAGCTGCAGCACGCGACCTGGGACACCACCGGTCTCCCGGCCGGCGCCGTGCGGGGCGACGGCGTGCGCTGGTCACTGACCGGGGTCGAAGGACCGGGCTCGCTCAGGGTGTACGAGCCGGCCACCGGCCCGGACCACGAGCCCGTCGTACGGTTCGACAGCGCCGACGGCCTGCCCGACGGGTACGGCCTGCCGACCGGCGCGCGGGGCGAGACGCGCTGGGTGTTCGACAGGCCGGGCACCTATCAGCTGACCTTCGCGGCGCAGGCGGAGGCGGAAGCGGAAGCGGACGCGGAAGCGGGGACGAATACGGACACGAAGGCGGACGCGGCGCCGGAGACCGGAGGCGGTCCACTCATCGCCGAGACCCGCTACACCGTCCGCGTGGGCGACTCCGCCCTCGCGACTCCCGTACCCACCAGCCCCCCGGCGCCGCCCGCCAGGACCGAGAGCCCTTCTCCCACCGCCCCCGTCGCTGGTACGCCGGCCGACGCAGGCGAGGACCGGCGTCCGCCCACCCCCTCCCAGGCGGGCGCCGGTCCGCTCGCCGCGCGCCAGGCGGCGAACACCACGGCGGAACCCGTGGAAACGGCGAAGAAGGTCCTCGACCAGGGGCACATCGACATCGCCGCACGCGTGGTCGACGGGAAGCTGCAGATCCACGTCAAGGACGGCACGGTCCCCGGGAAGACGGTCTGGCGGGAGCCGTCGGCCGTCGTCCTGCACGTCAAGCCGCAGGCCAAGAAGGTCATTCCGGCGGCCAAGGACTTCGCGTTCCTGGGCAAGGCCGGTGACCCGGTGTGGCTGCTCGACCAGGTACAGCAGCCCGGCCTGCTGTGGCCGGGCTGGTCGACGGACAACATCGCGGCCGGCGCGACCAAGGGCGACACGGAGTTCAAGTTGGTCAAGGCCGACGGGCCGGGGAACTTCGCGCTGTACAACTACGACGGCCTGTCAGGGGCGGCCATCCGCTTCAACAGCGCGGACGGCGTCCCGGACGCCTTCGGTGTTCCGCAGAACACCCACGCGCACGGCGGTTGGGCCTTCGGCAGAGAAGGCGTGTACCGGCTCACCTTCTCGATGACCGGGACGCTGGCGAACGGCGCCAAGGTGAGCGACACCGAGACGATCGCCTTCGCCGTCGGGGCGACCGACCCGAACGCGGTGCAGCCGGGCGGCGGCTCGACGGGCGGCTCGGGCTCCAAGGGCGGCTCCGGCTCCACGAGCGGCTCATCGACCGGGGGCACGGCTACGGGCGGGGCGACCGGCGGCTCTGGCACCGCAGGCCCCGGCACCAGCGGCTCTGGCACCGGTGACGGTTCGATGGCGTCCACCGGCGGAGGCTCGTCGCTCCTGCTGGGCGGAACCGCGGCCGTGCTCGCCGCGGTCGGCGCCGGCGCCGTCCACCTCACCCGGAGGCGTACCGCGTGACCGCCGACGAGCCACTGCTGCGGGTCGCCTCCGTCTCCGTCGCCCTTGGCGGCCGTACGGCCGTGGAGGAAGCCTCCCTCACCATGTCGGGCGGCGAACTGGTCGGCCTGCTCGGCCCGAACGGCGCGGGCAAGACCACGCTGCTGCGCGCCGTCCTCGGGCTCACAGCCACCGCTTCCGGCAGTGTCACCGCCACCGGGCAGATCGGCTATGTACCCCAACGGCACGAGTTCGCCTGGGACTTCCCCGTCGACGTGGCCGGCGCCGTACTGAGCGGCCGTACCCGCTCCATCGGCTGGCTGCGGCGGCCCAAGGCCCGCGACCGCGCGGCGGCCGACGAGGCGCTGGAGCTGGCCGGGCTCACCGACCTGCACCGGCGCCCCATCGGCGAGCTGTCGGGCGGCCAGCGCCAACGCGTCCTGGTGGCACGGGCCCTGGCAGCCGAGCCTCGGCTGCTGCTGCTCGACGAACCGTTCACCGGAGTCGACGTCCCCACCCAGGAACTACTGAACGAACTCTTCGGCCGCCTCGCCGCCGAAGGCAGAGGACTGCTCATGACCACCCACGACCTGGCCGCCGCCGCCCGCACCTGCACGCGGGTGGTGCTCCTGAACCGTACGGTCGTCGCCGAAGGCGGACCCGAACTGCTCGCCGACCCCGAGCAGATGCTCCGCGCCTTCGGGCTCGACCGGGCCGGCGCGGAACCGGCCCCTGGTGCCGCCGAAGCGGGGGCCGCCGCATGACGGACCTGCTGGCCTTCATCACGGCCCCCTGGGACCTCCCGTTCATGCAGCGGGCCTTCGCCGTCGCCGCGATCGTCGGTGTCGTGTGCGGCGTGGTGGGCGTGTACGTCGTGCTGCGCGGCATGGCGTTCATCGGGGACGCCGTGGCCCACTCGGCGTTCCCGGGTGTCGCGCTCGCCTACGCCTTCGAGGGCAACCTGCTGCTCGGTGGTGCGGCGGCCGGGGTCACCACCGCCGTCCTCATCGCGTTCGTCTCGCAGAACCGGCGGCTCAAGGAGGACACCGTCATCGGCGTCTTCTTCGCCTTCGCCTTCGGCCTGGGCATCGTCCTGGTCTCGACCCGCGACAGCTGGACGACAGACCTGTCGTCCTTCCTGTTCGGCCAGGTCCTCGCCGTCGACTCGGCCGACGTCTGGCGGGTGGCCGGCATCGGGGCCGTACTCGTCGCCGTCGTCCTGGCCCTGCGCAAGGAACTGGTCGCCGTCAGCCTCGACCGTGAGACGGCCCGCGCCGCAGGACTGCCGGTCCTGCGCCTGGACCTGACGCTGTACGTCGTTGTGACGGCCACGATCGTGATGTCCCTGGAGGCCGTCGGCAACATCCTCGTCCTGGCCCTGCTCATCACCCCCGCGGCCACGGCCCGGCTGCTGACCGAACGCCTGCGGGCCATGACGGTGCTCGCCTCGGCGTTCGGCTGCGCGGGCAGCCTGACCGGCCTGTACGTCAGTTACGCCTACGACCTGGCGGCCGGCGGCTCCGTTGTCGTTGTCCTGACCGCGTTCTTCGCCCTGACCTGGCTGCTGGCCCCCCGGCACGGGCTCGCGGCGCGGCTCCGGTCGCGGGCCGGATCCCGTACCCCGGCGGTCGTCGGTCCGAGCGCCTGACTCCCGCCGGTGGACATCACGTCACGCGGCGCTCCTCCAGCGGCGCCGCGTGCAGCAGCGCACGACTGCAAGCACGGCACCGCCGACAACGAGCCGGGCGATCTCTCCGGTGGAGGAGTCGGGGGCGGACCGAGTGGCCTTGGCGGGGGCGGAGGTGGGCGGGACTTCTTGGGGCGTGGACCAGGACGGCCACGTCGAGGTCGGCGGGCTCCATCCAGATCACGACGCTGCCGGTACGGGGGAAGATGGGCAGGGCGCGGAAGCCGGAGAGGCCGGTGAGCCGATCGTCGACGAGGCCGGCGCAGCCGCGCCGGTCACGCAGCCAGAGCACGGTCAACCGGTCCCGCCCCGTCGCGACCGAGCGGACGAGTACCTCGGACATGATCAGTGCTCGTGGCCGTGATCGTCGTCGGTCGACCTTGGCCGAGGAGGGGGTGGGGCCTCCTCGCCGAGCGAGGTCCGGGCCTCCCCGAGCATGTCCCCGGCCCTGAGCCGGGCCTCCTCGGCGGCCGAGGACAGCCACCGGCTCGCCACGATGCCGCCTGACAGGCCACCGGCCAGCGCCTTGCGCGCGCGTCGGCGGGCGAGACCTTGCCGAGGGCCTGGGCGATCCGGTCGGCGAGCAGGTCCTACCAGACGGGTTCGTTGAACTGCCCTGCCGCGTCGGGCGACTTGCCCGTGACCTCGACGGCATTCACCAGCTCGGCCGAGGTGGTGTCCGAGCTGCGCAGCATCCTGCCGACGACGTCGCCGTGCATGTTCGTCGAGACGACCACCGGGATCGGGGCCGGGCCCCAGACAACTACCAGCGCCAGTGGGAGCCCGAGAACCACCCTCGGTGCGCTGATCGACACGCCGGGCATACCGTCCTCCCTGTCGAGGGAAGTAAAACGGCAATCACTTCGATTTCCCCCGGCAGTGAGGCCCTCCGGTGAATCGGGCTGCGTCAGCGGCTGGAGTACGGCAGCAGGGCCATCTCGCGGGCGTTCTTGATGGCGGTGGCGAGGGCCCGCTGCTGCTGGGCGGTCACGCGGGTGACGCGTCGGCTGCGGATCTTGCCGCGGTCGGAGATGAACTTCCGCAGCAGGTCGGTGTCCTTGTAGTCGATGTACGTGATGCCGGCCGCGTCCAGCGGGTTGGGGCGGGGCTTGGCGGGCTTGCGAGGGTTGGGGCGCGGTGCCATGGTGGCGTCTCCTTGCGTGAAGGTTTCGGGTGCGGGGTGTTGGTCAGGCGGCGTCGAGGAGGGAGTCGAAGGCGGCCGGCAGGGTCTTCCAGGACTCGCGCCCCGACGCGTACTCGGCGTCCGTCAACAGGCAGGAGTCGAGGAGCCGTTCCAGTCCCTCCTGGTCGAGCCCGGGCGAGGTGAAGACGAGGTGCTGGCAGCAGTCGCCGTGCTCGGGGTGCCAGTCGAGTGCGGCCGCCGCCTGGCGCATGGGCGGGGCCATCTCCCAGGCCGCGTCCGGCAACGACGCCAGCCACGGGCCGGCGTTCTCCACGCACAGCGCGCCGCCGGCCGCGTCCCAGGCGAGCAGCGTGTCGGGGCGGTCGGCGAGCCAGAAGCGGCCGCGGCTGCGGGCGGCGGCGCAGCACAGGTCCTCAAGGGCCTGGTAGAGGCGCTCGGGGTGGAACGGCCTGCGGCGGTGCCAGACGAAGGTAGTGACACCGGCCTCGTCGGCTTCCTGGGGCAGCAGCGCGCACGCGGGGTGCTGGGCGGCCGCGGCGGCCTCGACGTCGAAGCCCGCGAACGCGGCGCGGGCGAGTTCGGCGGAGGCGGCCGGTACACGGCGGGCGGTGGGGTGGAGCTGCGCCAGCAGGGCGTGATCTTCCTCGTCGGCCTCGTCGTTGTCGACGACGGCGAGGACGGGAGCGTACTCCAGCTGGCGGGCCCAGGTGTCGCCGACCGTCCGCTGGTCGGTGGGGGCAGCGGCGAGGCCCGCTTCGGCCAGGTCGTCGCCGTTGCCGAGGTACGGCAGGACGAGCGCCGGGTCCACTGCGGTGATGACGCCGGTCACGGCGAGCCGGTCGCCGCCGTGACCGGCGATGACCTCCGCCATGGCCTTCGGTTCGACCGAGTCCCACAGTTCCACCACGGCGAGACGGGTCAGCCCGCCGTCCGTCATCCGTTCCAGCTCCGGGACCAGGTCCTCGCGCAGCGCACAGCAGGCGCAGTCGTTGACCAGAGGCGTGTCACCTCGGGAGAGGATGCCGGAGGCGTCGCGGACGATGCGGAGGACCGTACCGTCAGGAGCCCCGGCAAGGTCGTGGTGCAGCGCCACACTGCCGGGAACGGCCCGCAGGAGGCGATCGACGACCTCGCTCCTGGCGTCGGCGTGGAGGCCGGCGACGATCACGACGGGGAGCTGGTGCCGAGCGCCCATCAGCGGGCTCCGTAGCGGCGCTCGAAGCGCTCGACACGGCCGGCGGTGTCGAGGACGCGCGCGGTGCCGGTGTAGAAGGGGTGGCTCGCGGCGGAGATCTCCACGTCGACGAGCGGGTACGTGTTGCCGTCCTCCCAGGCGATGGTCTTGTCGCTGCTCATCGTCGATCGGGTGAGGAACACAGTGCCGGAGGCGGAGTCGCGGAAGACGACGGGACCGTAGGCGGGGTGGATTCCGGGTTTCATGGCAGGTGCCTTTCGGGGGTGCGTGGTGGCGGGTGCGGGAGGGGTCAGCGCTCTTCGCGGAAGTCGACGTGCCGGCGAGCCACGGGGTCGTACTTGCGCAGTACCAGCCGGTCGGGGTCGTTCCGGCGGTTCTTGCGGGTGACGTAGGTGAACCCGGTGCCTGCCGTGGAGCGGAGCTTGATGACCGGGCGGATCTCGTTGCGTGCCATGAGGCTACTATATGGGAATGGTTTTCATTTCCAACCAACCCCTCCTCGGAGAAAGGCGGCAGCACCCATGTCGTCCCACTGTCAGCTGACCGGCGCCAAGCCGGGATTCGGCAACACCATCTCCCACTCGCACCGGCGCACCTCGCGCCGCTTCGACCCGAACATCCAGCGCAAGCGCTACTGGCTGCCGAGCGAGGGGCGGCACGTTCGCCTCACCCTGAGCACCAAGGCGATCAAGACGGTGGACGCGATCGGCATCGAGGCAGCCGTAGCCCGGATCCGCGCACGGGGAGGAAAGGTCTGATGGCGAAGAAGAGCAAGATCGCGCAGAACGAGAAGCGCAAGGAGACCGTCGAGCGCTACGCCGCCCGACGGGCGGAGCTCAAGGAGATCATCCGCCGCCCGGCGTCCACGCCTGCCGAACGCGACGCGGCCCTCGCGGAGTTGCGCCGGCAGCCGCGTAACGCCAGCGCCACCCGCGTGCGCAACCGCGACAGCGTTGACGGCCGGCCTCGCGGCTACCTCCGCAAGTTCGGACTCTCCCGCGTCCGGACGCGACAGCAGGCGCACGCGGGATTCCTGCCCGGAGTGACCAAGTCCTCCTGGTGAGGGAAGGCGTACCCCCGACGGCATCTCCCGTCGGGGGTACGCGCCGGAAGCGGAGTCACCGCATCCCCGACATCGAACCTGCATCACTACACCTCGGACCACGAGAAGGAGCCGCGCGACAATGACGGCAGTCGGCGCACGGAAGGGCCTCCTGAGCATCCTCACCGGCAACACCCCAGCGGTTCGCGGCGAGTTGGTCGACCGACTGCCCCAGCGGCATCCGGAAGCGATCACCCTCTCTGTCTCCGTCCAGGCCGCCCCGACCGGCCATTACCCGGCGGTCCAGCGCCTGATGCGGCCCGACGACCTGGGCACGAGGCTTGGGGTGAACGTCTCGTCGGGGGCCACCGGAGACCCGACGGTGATCCTGTGACAGGACCTGATCGGGCTCAGGCGGGCCAGGAAGGACGCCCATGTCCTGCTCGCCCTTCCCCAGGAGATCGACACACTGCCCTTCCTCCTCCAGTTGCGGCGCAGCAGAATCGGGGCCGCCGACCTGGAGGACCACTACCACTCCTCCCCCGTCCTCACCGCCGTCGACCCCCTCGCCTCCCCGAAGGACATCACCGACGTACGCCGTGCGGCGCGCCTGCGGCAGGGCACCGAGCGGAGCGAGCCTCTCACCGCGGCCGAGGTCGCGGCCAGGCAGATCGAGGCCGCCGACAGGTGCATCGCGGGCGCGCTGGACGGAGCTCTCGTCACAGATGCAGGACTCTCGCCCGGACGCGCGGGCTGGAGCGAATGGACCGACCCCCTCTCCCGTCGCACGGAGGAACCCCGACCATCTCAAGATTGAAAATGAGACCCGTTTTCATATAGCCTCGCCGAGTTCCCGTCCAGACCGAGGAGTCACACCATGGCCGTCCCCAAGCGGAAGATGTCCCGCAGCAACACCCGCCACCGCCGCGCCCAGTGGAAGGCGAGCACGCCCCAGCTGGTGCCGGTCACCGTCGACGGCGTGATGTACCAGGTCCCGCAGCGCCTGGTGAAGGCGTACGAGCGTGGCCTCGTCCACCCCGAGGGCTGAGCCCGTGACCTCGTACGACCGCCTGCCGGTGACGGTGCTGTCCGGCTTCCTCGGCGCGGGAAAGACCACTCTGCTCAACCACGTGCTGGGCAACCGCGAGGGCCTGCGGGTCGCGGTGATCGTCAACGACATGAGCGAGATCAACATCGACGCCGCACTCGTCCGCGGCGGCGAAGCGGCGCTCTCCCGGACCGAGGAGCGGTTGGTCGAGATGACCAACGGGTGCATCTGCTGCACCCTGCGCGACGACCTGCTGGAGGAGGTCGACCGGCTCGCCCGCGAAGGCCGGTTCGACTACCTGCTCATCGAGTCCAGCGGCATCTCCGAACCCATGCCGGTCGCCGCCACGTTCTCCTTCCCCCGGGACGACGGCGCCACCCTCGGCGACCTCGCCCGCCTCGACACCATGGTCACCGTCGTCGACGCCGCGAACTTCCTGCGTGAGCTCGACGGAGGCGACGAACTCGTCGCCCGCGGCCTCGACCAGTACGAGGACGACGAGCGCACCGTCAGCGATCTCCTCATGGACCAGGTCGAGTTCGCCGACGTCATCGTCCTGAACAAGCTCGACCTGGTCGGCCCCGAGGAGGCACGCCGGCTTCGCGCCACGCTGTCCCGGCTCAACCCGGAAGCACGGATCGTGCCCGCCGTGCGCGGGCAGGTGGCTGTCGAACAGGTACTGGGCACCGGCCTGTTCGACGTCGAACGTGCCCAGCAGGCCCCGGGCTGGGTGAAGGAGCTCAACGGCGACCACGTACCGGAGACCGAGGAGTACGGCATCTCCTCCCTGGTCTTCCGCGCCGACCGCCCCTTCCACCCGCGACGGCTGTGGACCCTGATCACCAAGGACCTGGACAGCGGCGCCTACGGGAACATCCTGCGCTCCAAGGGCTTCTTCTGGCTCGCCAGCCGCCCCCGCGTGACCGGCCTGTGGTCCCAGGCGGGCGCCGTGGCCCGGTTCGAGCCCTCGGGCGCCCGCGGCCCGGAGGCCGCACAGGGCCAGGAACTGGCCTTCATCGGCACCGGCCTGCGCCCCGAGGCCCTGCGCGCCGCTCTGGACGCCTGCCTGCTGGCCCCGGGCGAACCTGTCCCCGCCGACGACGACTTCCCGGCATGGGAGACGTACGGCATCGACGACGCCTGCGAGCACGAGCACGCGGCCTGACATCCCAGGCCGGAAGAATCCGGGCCGGACGGTGGTCGCAGCCACGGCACCGTCCGGCCCGGTCCTGTTCACGGGCCATCTCCGCGTGGCTCAGCTCCCGGCACAGGGGCGCGGCAGGCGCCGCGCTCCGGCATGTTCAAAGGCAACCTGCGGGCCGGGCGAGTGGCTCCGCGCCGAGGTCATGGCCGACACCGCTTCGCCGAGAACCGGGCCCGGAAAAGAGCCGCATCCAGTCATCGAGCGTCACCGTCGAGTCGACGGCAGACCAATGCGGCGGCAGGCCCGCGCCGAGGATCTCAAGCCATTCATGCGCGGTTGGAGCCCCTACGGACCCACCTACCGAGCGCCCGCTCCGCCAGACGTCCGGCCCGCTGATGGCGGCGGCAGTGCGCCTGCCGCCGCACTCAACGGCGCCGGAACCTGGCAGCTTTTGTTCAAGCACAGGAGTGGCTCCAGTCCATCATCGAGGCCGCGGAGGCAGGACTGTCCCCGTCGCTCGCCACCATGAAACTCGCCGGATACGGTGACGCGAATATGGATCTTGCCCTGCGGGGCCTGGAGTTGAAAACACTCGACCCGTATCTCGCGGGCTGGCGGATGCGTGTCGTCCCCGCCCTGGACCATCTCGCGGTCCGGTTGATCACCAACGGTGCTGTCGACCGCACCGTGCAGAACTGGATCGCCGACAAGCGCAGCCGCTCAACAGTGAAGAACACCATCGCCGTCCCGGTCCGAGCCATGGAGCGGGCAGTCCGCGACGGCATCATCAAGGCAGGATCGCCGGCCACGGATCACTGACCACCCCCCAGCGCTACCTGCACCCGGATGTCCACAAGATCACCGCGGCCGGGGCAGCGCTCTCGGTCCACTTCAGCGTGCTGCGCGCACCGCGCTCGCTACCGAGCCCCATCGCCATGACCCGCTGACCCGGTCAAGGACGCTGGTCCCCAACTGGTCCCCAAAAATGATCAAGGGCCGGTTTCGGATTCCTCCGAAAACGGCCCTGACCTGCGACTGTCTCCAGTCGGGACGACAGGATTTGAACCTGCGACCCCTTGACCCCCAGTCAAGTGCGCTACCAAGCTGCGCCACGTCCCGATGCGCTTCCTCCCGGTTTTTGCCGGGCGGCTTCGCGGGACAAACATTACCTCACTCCGAGGCCCGGATCGACGCCCGTGCCTGGTGGGCGCGGTTCGCCAGGGATTCCGCGCCGCAGGCGGTGGCCAGTTTGTGGGCCCTGGCGAGTTCGCGAGGGGAGCGGATCGCGATGCCGTAGTCGACGAGGGCCAGCGCGTGTTCGTACGCGGACGGGGACGCCTCCAGATGGCGGACCGACTCGGCCAGCAGGTGGATGGCGTCCTCCGGAGCGGCGAAGAGGGAGACGCAGCGCAGGGCCTCGCCGATCGCGGTGTCCGTGCCGAAGCGCTCGGCGTGCACCCGGGCCGAGGCGGCGAGTTGCCCGGCGCGGGCCGGGTCCTCCTCGGCCAGGGCCCGGGCGAGGTCGCCGGCCCAGGGAGCCCACACCCCGTTGAACCTGCCGCGGGGTTCGAGGGCCTGGCCGGCCGCTTCGAGTTCGACGATGGCTTCCTTCGTACGGCCTTCGGCCAGCAGCAGACGGCCGCGTACGCACGGGCCGTCGGGCAGCACCATCGCGCTGGGATAGGGCGCGCCGAAGGCGTAGCGGTCGGCGATCTCGCGGGCCTCGGTGACGCGTCCGCGGGCGACCAGGGTGTCGATGAGCAGACAGGCCGCGTCCCAGTGGACGGGGAGTCCGCTGCCGACACGGTCGGCCAGGCGCAGCCCTTCGCGCAGGAAGCCCTCGGCCTCGGCGAGCCGGCCGCGACGGCGGTGGACCAGGCCGAGCAGGGTGTGCGCGAACGCGAGGTGCGCGCCGCTCCAGCCGGAGATCTCGAAGGCGCGGACGGCCTCGCCGAAGAGTTCCTCGGCCCGGTCGAGCTGGTCGGTGAAGGCGTAGGTGATCCCGACGAGGGTCGGCAGTTCGAAGCCCCACTCCGCGTCCGTCCAGCCGAGTCCCCGGGCGGGGTGGCCGTCGACCAGGGCGCGTTCGCAGAGGTCGACGACGAGCTGGGAGTTCTCGCCGCGCAGCATGGCGTCGAAGGCGCGGAGGGTGAGCAGGGCGCGCTCGGCGTTGTCGCGGCCGTGCAGATGGTCGGCGTTCCGTGCGAGGCGGCCGGAGCGGCCCGGACCGTCGTCCTCGCTGGCCAGCATGCCTTCCCAGAGGAAGTGGGCGGCCTGGAGCCGCATCAGGCCGGGGCCGGGAGCGGTGCGGGCGGCCTCCGCGGCGAGGGCGCCCGCTGCTTCCTTCAGCTGGTTGTTGTGCGAATGCGCGGCCGCGAGCCGGTAGGTGGCGTCGATCCGCTGGTCGTCGTCGAGTCCCGGCATGTCGAGGGCGGCGCGCAGGTGCTGGACGGTGGTGGCCGGGGAGCTGAGCAGGGTGGCGCAGCCCAGTTCGTACAGCAGGGTGGCCTTCACGCGCTGGCGCGGTGGTTCCTGCAGGGCTCGTTCGAGGCAGCGGCGGGCGGCCTCCGGGGCGCCCACGGCGAGGTGCTGTTTGGCCGCCTCGCGGAGCTGCTCGACCAGCTCCTGGTCGTCGTCCGGGTGCACTTCGAGCAGGTGCCGGGAGGCCGCGGCGGGGCCGAGTCCGGCGCGGGTGATCGCCCAGGCGGCCCGGCCGTGCATCGCGGTGCGGGTGGCCGGCGGGATGGACCGGTAGACCGCGCTCGCGATGAGCGGGTGGACGAACTCCAGCGGGTCGAAGCCGGTGACGATACGGGCTTCGCGCAGCCGTGCCGTGCAGTCGGCGGCCTCGGCAGGGCTCATTCCGGCCAGGGTGGCCGCGAGGTCCTGGGAGATGTCCGTGCCGAGGACGGCGGCGGCCCAGGCGAAGCGGTTGGCGTTGGTGCCGAGCCGTTCCAGGCGGGCGACGAGGCCGCTGCCGCGTGCCGACGCGCCGAGTTCGCGCAGCAGCCCGGCCGACTCCTCCAGCGGTGCCAGTTCGCGGTCCTGCACCTTGGCGACGAGCTCGACCGCCTCGTAGGGGTTGCCTCCGGTGACGGCCCACACCTCGCGGCAGAACGGGTCGTCGGCATGTTCGCCGAGGGCCGCGCGGACCAGTTCGGCGGTGGCGTCCGGGGTGAGGGCGCGCAGCGCGACCCGCACCTGGGACGGGTGGGCGCTGCCCGGTCCGCTCTCCTTCTGGCGAGCGGCCAGCTCCTCCGGGCGGTGGGCCTGCACGACCAGGACGGGGAGTTCACCGAGGCGGGCGGTGAACGAGGCGAGCCAGGCGAGGGATTCGCCGTCCGCCCAGTGCGCATCGTCGATGATGAGCAGCAGCGGACGGTGGCTCAGCCGGGACGCGAGCCGGGCGACGACGAAGTCCAGGCCGTCGCGCACACCCTGCGGGTCCGGCTGCGGGCCGGACGGCTCGGCCAGGCCGAGGGCCGGCGCGGCGATCTCGTACCAGGACCCGAACAGGGCCCGCACCTCGTCGGGCGGGAACCGGTCGAGCGCGGGCTGCAGCAGCTGGCGTACGACGTGGAACGGCACGGATGTGACGGTCTCGCCGCCCCGTGCGGACCAGACCGTGCAGCGGTCGGCGGCGATCGACTGGATCTCGCCGAGCAGTGCTGTCTTGCCGATGCCTGCCTCGCCGCTGAAGATCAGCAGCCCGCCGACGGCCTGGGCGCCGCAAAGGGCGTCCACGGCTTGTGCGGCGGCAGCGAGTTCCGGTTCGCGCTCGTACAGCGGCCGGGACGGCTTCATGCCTACCCTCCCCAGGGTGGTACGGATGGCTTCGACACTAGTCGTGTCCGGGGGTCCACGGACAGTGGTTCGGACAGTTCGCCGCAGGTGCGGGGCACAATCGTGGAGTGGACGAGACGCACAGGGACCGCGACACCGAGGGCAGGGCACGCAACGCGCGCCCGCGTGACGGGCTGGGGCGCCCCCTTCCGTACGGGGCTCCGGGAGTCGAGCGGCAGCCGGAGGGGGTGGTGCGCACCCCCGAGGAAACCGTGCGGGAGGCGCAGCGACTGCTGGACGCGGGGATGCCGTTCCACGCGCACGAGGTGTTCGAGGACGCGTGGAAGTCGGGCCCGGCGGCGGAGCGGGAGTTGTGGCGCGGGCTCGCGCAGCTGGCCGTGGGGCTGACCCACGCGGCCCGGGGCAATGCGACGGGCGGGGCACGGCTGTTGCGGCGCGGCGCGGCGGCGCTCGCGGAGTTCGCCGGTCTGCGGCCGTACGGGATCGGTGTCGACGACCTGACCATCTGGGCCCAGGAGCTGGCCGGGCGGGTGGCGGCGGGGCAGACCACGGCCGGCGGGACCGTCGACGCGGCCGCCGAGGCACCGTGTCTGCGGCCCCCGGCCCCATGACCCGGGCCGGGCCCGGGACGTGCCGGTGCGAGGCGCAGGATGCGGCCGGACACGCGTCGGACGTGCGCCACATTTGTTGCCCATCACCCGGAGCGGTGAACAGGGCGGCCCGCAGCCATTACGATCGCGCGTCATGAGCACTTCTGACCAGGACCAGGCCGTGGACACCCCGATACCCGTCCCGGAGGCCGATCCCGAAGCCGTCGCGGAGACGGACTCCGAGGCGGCCGACGGGGCCGGGGACCGGAAGCTGACACCACGCCAGGCGAGACGGCTGCGCGTGGTCCTCTCGTCGGTCGGCATGGCGGCGATGGCGGTGGTCCTCGCCCTGCGGATCGCCAGCCGGTCGTCCGTCCTGGTGGTCGGGGTGTACGGGCTGGCACTGATCCTGTGCGGGATCGTGATCGAGCTCAGCCGCAACGGCCGCACCCGTCTGGGTAGTTGGCTGCTGGCCTTCGGCCTGGTCGCAGCGATCGGCTCGGACTGGCTCCTCATTCCCTGACGTATGGTCAGTGCACCGCGATCCGTACGGTCCCGCCGTGCGGATCGACCCGGTCGAGCCACTCGGCGCGCAGATGGAACGCACGGTCCGGCACGGCGGGCAGCAGCAGACGCTGCCGGTGGATCTCCCGGCCGTCCTGGCGGACGAGGAGCAGCGGCGAGGAGAGCCTGCGGTCGGTGCGCAGGGTGAAGCGGCCGTCGAGCGGGAGGTCGCCGTCGGGGCCGATGAGGTTCGGCGCGATCCACCGCAGTGGGGATTCGACGGCGACGGACGGCCGTCCGGCGGGCCAGGCGCCTGTTGTCAGATGGCGCAGTACGGGCGCGGCGACGGCCCGGCCCTCGGCGAGCGCGACGCCCGCGCTCTCCACGCCGTGCAGCAGATTGCCGACGGCGAAGACTCCGGTTCCGGTCGTGCGGTGGGCGGCGTCGTACGCGGGGCCGCGGGTGCCGCGGTCGAGGGTGATGCCGCCGCGGCGGGCCAGTTCGTGGTCGGGGATCCAGTCGCCGGTGAAGACGACGGTGTCGCAGCGCAGGGTCGCGGTCCGGCCGTCGTGATGGCGTACGCGGACGCCGGTGAGCCGTTCCCGGCCGGTCAGCGCCGTGACGGTGGTGCGGCCGAGGACCGGGGTGCGGTCGCCGGGCCGGGTCAGGGCGGTGAACCGGGAGGCGGGCCGGTCGGTGACCATGGCGACGACGTCCAGGCCGGCGGTGCGCAGGGTGTCGGCCGCGGCGCGGCTGACGGGTTCGTTGCCGATCACGACCGCGCGGTTGCCGATCGGCTGCCGGTAGAGGTGGACGGCCTGCTGGAGTTCACCGGTGGTGTAGACGCCGGGTGGGCGGCTGCCGGGGACAAGGCGGGCGCTGCGGGGGCGTTCGCGGGCACCGGTGGCGAGGACGACCGCGCGGGCGGTGATCCGTTCCAGGCCGGTGGGCGCGGTGGTGTCCAGGGTCAGCTCTCCGGCCCAGCCGGTGACGGTGACGCCGGTGCGCAGGGTGGCCCCGGCGCGCACGGCGGCGGCCACGCAGCCGCGGGCATAGGCGGGTCCGGTCTTCCCTCCCCCGACGGCACGGCCGCCGAATCCGCCGTGGTGGCAGTGGCGGGGGATGCCGCCCGCGGTCTGTTCGCGTTCCAGGATCTCGACCCGGCCCGCCCCGGACGCGGCGAGTTCGGCCCCGGCGCCGAGGCCGGCCGGGCCGCCCCCGACGATCAGCACGTCGACGGTGCGCTCACGGCGGGTCATGGGCGGGCCTCCTCGAACAGTGCGCGGACCGCGGGCCCGCAGTAGAAGCCCTGGCATCTGCCGTTCCCGGCTCTCGTCCTGCGTCGCAGGCCGTCCGGGGAGTGCGGCGGCACCGTTGCGGCGAGGGCGTCCCTGATCTCGCCCGCGGAGACCCGTTCGCAGTGGCAGACGAGCGTGCCGTACGCGGGGTCCGCCGCGATGCGTCCGGCGTCCTGGTACGGGCGCGGGAAGGCCTCGCCGAGGTTGGGCATGGTGACGGGCGGCAGTTCGGACGGTGTGCCGAGGCCGAGGCCCGCGTCGCCGAGCAGTTCCATGACGTAGGCGGCGATGGCCATGGAGGCGGTGAGTCCGGTGGAGCGGATGCCGCCGACGGCGATGTAGCGCTTCTCCGGCCGGGACCGGATGCGGTAGTCCTCCTGGCCGGTCGCGGCGCGCAGTCCGGTGTAGACGGCGGTGACTTCCTCGTCGAGCAGTTCCGGCAGGATGCGGCGGCCCTTCTCGCGCAGCAGGGCGATCGCGTCGGCGGTCGATCCGGTGGCGGTCTTGTCGTCGAGGTCCTCGGCGGTGGGGCCGAGCAGCACATTGCCGAAGACGGTCGGTGCGACCAGTACGCCCTTGCCGGCGGCGGTGGGCACCGGGAGCAGGATGTGGCCGACGAGGTCGCGGGCGAGCTTGTCGAAGACGATGAGCTGGCCGCGGCGCGGGGTGACGGTGAAGTCGTCGTGGCCGAGCTCCCGGTCGAGTTCGTCGGCGTGGAGCCCGGCGGCGTTGATCAGATGACGGGTGTGCAGCGTTCCCCGGGTGGTGGTGAGGGTGTGCACGTCGTCGTCGCTGCCGATGTGCCGCACCCGGCAGTTGAGGTGCAGATGGACTCCGGCGCGCACGGCCTGGGTGGCGTAGGCGAGCGGTGTCGTCCAGGGGCAGATGATGCTCTCGTCGGGGACTTCCAGTGCGCCGAGGGCGCCGGGGCCCAAGTGGGGTTCGCGGGAGCGCAGTTCACCGGCGTCCAGGAGGCGTGCCGCGTGGTATTCGTTGCGTTCGGCCTTGGCCAGCAGGGCGGGCAGTGCGGCCAGTTGCTCCTGGTCCCAGGCGACGAGCAGGGCTCCGACGCGTTCGACGGGGATGCCGGTCTCGGCCGCGTAGGCGCGGAGTCTGTGCTGCCCCTCGCGTACCAGCCTGGCTTCCAGGGAGCCGGGCACGGCGTCGAAGCCGGTGTGCAGGATGGCGGTGTTGGCCTTCGACGTGCCGTTGCCGATGTCGTCGGAGGCGTCGAGGAGCGCGACGCGCAGCCGGTAGCGGGCCAGTTCGCGGGCGATGGCCGCGCCGACGACGCCCGCGCCGACGACGGTCACGTCGTAGACCGGGGCGCCGGGTCCGTCGCCCGGCCGGCTCCCGGGCAGGGCGGCGTCCGTCAGTGGGCCGGCTGTGGTGATCGTGGGGTGCATCGTGGGGCTCTCGTACGTCTCAGGCCTGGTCCAGCAGGGTCTGCACGGCGGCCCGGAACCGGGCACGGCGTTCGGCGGCCTCGTCGGCGCCGATCCGGGGTTCGTACACGGCGGCGGGTTTCCAGTCGGGTACGGCCTGCCGGAGCGGGAGCCGCGGGTCGAGACCGAGCCGGGCGACCGCTCCGACGCCGAGCGCGGTGACGTCGGGGAGGGCGGACACCTCGACGGGCCGTTGCAGCAGGTCGGCCTGGGTCTGCATGAGCAGCGCGGAGCGGGTCAGGCCGCCGTCGACGCGGAGCGAGGTCAGCGGTGAGCCGAGGTCGGTCGCGGCGGCCTCGGTGAGTTCGACGACCTGGGCGGCGATGCCTTCGCACAGTGCGCGCACCAGATGGCCCGCGGTGGTGGAGAGGCCGAGGCCGGTGACCGATCCGCGCAGATCGCCGCGCCACCAGGGGGCGGCGAGTCCGGCGAGTGCCGGTACGAAGGTGACGCCGCCGGAGTCGGGGACGGTGGCGCCGACGGGGTCGAGACCGGCCGCGCCGGAGATCACTCCCAGGCCGGCGAGCCAGTCGACGGCGGACGCGGCGGTGTAGATCTGCCCGTCGAGGCAGTAGCTGGTACGGCCGCCGAGCCGCCAGGCGACGCAGCTGACCAGGCCGGTGGAGCCGCGGCGCGGGGCGGGCCCGGTCTGGGCGAGCAGGAAGGCGCCCGTTCCGTAGGTGCATTTGGCGTTGCCGGGGTCCAGGGCGTTCTGGGCCAGCAGTGCGGCCTGCTGGTCCACGAGCAGTCCGGTCAGCGGGAGTTCGCTGCCGAAGGCGGCCGTCGTACCGACCGTGCCGTCGCAGTCGACGACGTCCGGCAGCCGTTCGTCGCCGAGGCCGAAGACCTCCAGGGCCCTGGGTGACCAGTCGGCCCGGTCGAGGTCGAGCAGCTGGGTGCGTCCGGCCGTCGCCGCGTCCGTGACGAAGGCGCCGGTCAGCTGGTGGACGAGCCAGGAGTCGGTGGTGGTGACGACGCCTTCGCGGGTCAGTTCCCGGCGGATCCAGGCCATCTTCGGCGCGGCGAAGTACGGATCGAGGGGCAGCCCCGTGAGGTGCGTCAACTCCGCGTCGCATGAAGCGAGTTCCTCGCAGATCGGGGCGGAGCGCCGGTCCTGCCAGACGATCGCCTCGGTGAGCGGCCGCCCGGTGTCCGGGTCCCAGGCGAGCACGGTCTCGCCCTGGTTGGCGAGGCCGACCGCCGAAACCGGTTCCCCGGCCTCCGCCAGGGCCCGGCGGCCCGCTTCGACGACCGAGCCGAGCAGTTCGGCGGGGTCCGCCTCGACCGCCCCGCCGGAGCCGTGCCGGGTTTTCACCGGAACGGAAGCGGATCCGATCACACCGCGTTCGGGGCAGATCACCAGAGCCTTCGTGCCCGACGTGCCCTGGTCCACGGCGAGTACCGGGCCTGTCATCGACTCTCCAGCGGTGCGGAAGCTCTGCGGCTTGAACGGAATCGTGATCACTGAACTCGCCGCCCAGAGTGGTGCAGACCACCGCGTACGTCAAGGGCCGTCAAGGACGCGGTCGGAGCAACCGGTACATCTTTCAACATCCAAGTGGATCAGCCGACTTGAGTAAGATCCGCGAATCGGTCCGGAGTTCGGAGTGACTGGCCTTACACTCACCGCCGAGCAACAACCGGACGCTTTCGAGCAGTTCGTTCTTCAACAACTGCTTCACCCCCCACGTCCTTGAGGATTGATGAGACCGACACCCTGCCCCGAGACCCGATCCACCGGTTCCCCGGCCTTTCGCATCTGCACGGGTTCCATGCCACCGCCGGGTTGCGTGACGTGCTGAGGAGAACTTCCGACCATTGCGTGCCGGCCTGTCGTACGGGGGCAGGACGAGTCGATGGCCAACAGTGATTTTCGGCCGGTCTACCACCCGGCCGGCCATGACAACGATCTGCGGGTCGCGTTACAGGACCTGCGCACCGGACGCTGGATGTCCATGCGGACGCTGCTGGAGAGCACACCGGACTGGACCCTGTGGACCCAGCGCACCCAGGTGCTCGGGGCGGTTGCCGCCGGTTCGGACGCCGTGCAGGCCTGGCTGGCCGAGGACCCCCGGAGCGTCGCCGCCACGGTGATGCAGGCGCGGGTCGTCGTCGAGCGGGCGGTACGCGCCCATCGCGAGGGCCATCACCGGGCACAGGAGTTGTGGCAGGAGGCCTGGCAGGCCTGCCGCACGGCCGCGAACGCCTCGCCCGCGGACCCGGTGCCCTGGGTGTGCCTGCTGGCCCTGTCCCAGCTGGACGAGCGCCAGCAGCTGGAGGAGCACCGCCTGCACCCGCCGGGGCCGATGCTCTTCCCCGGCCCGTGGGGACTGCTCGCGGAGGCCGACAAGCGCGATCCGTGCAACCGCGAGGCCTACCACCGGATGCTCCAGTTCGTGTATGCGCGAAAGGCCGGCGGCTCCCTCTCGGAGGCCGTCAACTTCGTGCAGTGGGCTGCCTCTTCGGCGCCGGACGGCTCCGCGCTGCACGTGCTGCCCCTGTATGTGCGGGTCGAGCGCTACCGCCGCGAGCAGGGCCACGAGAAGGCCCTGGACCTGCACTGGGTCACCGAGGACGCGGAACGGGACGCGGCCCGTGCGCTGGAGCTCTGGTTCCGTCGTACGACACCGATCTCACACTCCCTGCTCGACCTGAACCACCTGGCCCACGCCCTGTGGGGGGCGCTCCAATTCGCCGAGGCAGCAACGGTGTTCGAGGAGCTCGGCCCGTATTTCACTTCGGTTCCATGGGTGTACCGCACACGCGGCCGCAAGGGCCCGGGAGACGCCGAGGACGTCTTCCTGCGCGCCCGCAGCCGCTGCCTCGCGGCTCCCCGCACCCCCGGACGGGGGCCGCACCGCTGAGCGAGGACGCCTCGCCGCCGCGCCTCCTCCCGTCCCGGACCGATCCCGACCGTCCCTTTCCATCCCGCTCACGGAGGTTTTCCCGATGTCCATATCCACCCCGACCCAGTCGGGTGCGGAGGCAACCCCGCCGAAGGACGAGGAGGAGCGGCTGCGCGAACTCGGCTACCAGCCGGTGCTCGCCCGCCGCATGGGAGGCTTCGGCAACTTCGCCATCAGCTTCTCCGTCATCTCGATCCTCTCCGGCTGCATGACCCTGTACGGCTTCGGCATGTCGACCGGCGGCCCGGCCGTGATGCTCTGGGGCTGGGCCGGTGTCGGACTCTTCGTGCTCTGCGTCGGCATGGCGCTCGCCGAGGTGACCAGCGCCTACCCGACCTCGGGAGCGCTGTACTACATGGCCGACCGGCTCGGTGGCCGCAAGTGGGGCTGGTACACCGGCTGGCTGAATCTGCTGGGTCTGCTGGGCGCGATCGCGGGCATCGACTACGGTGCGGCGCTGTTCACCGGTGCGCTGATGAATCTGCAGTGGGGATTCACTCCCACACCGGGCAAGACGATGATCATCTTTGTCTGCATCCTGCTGCTGCACGCCGTGCTGAACCTCTTCGGCGTCCGACTCGTCAGTGTGCTCAACTCGATCAGCGTGTGGTGGCACCTCGCCGGTGTCGCGGTGATCGTCTCCGTGCTCGCGATCGTGCCCTCGCACCACCAGTCGCCGTCGTTCGTCTTCACCGAATTCGTCAATGACACGGGCTGGCACAACCCGTTGTACGTGGCGGCGATCGGCCTGCTCCTCGCGCAGTACACCTTCTGCGGCTACGACGCCTCGGCCCACCTGTCGGAGGAGACGTCCAACGCCTCGGTGACGGCCGCCAAGGGCATCGTCCGCGCGATCTGGGTCTCCTGGATCGCCGGTTTCGTGCTGCTCGCCGGGCTGACCTTCGCCATCCAGGACTACGCGGGCACCCAGAAGAGTGCCACCGGTGTGCCGCCGGCGCAGATCCTGATCGACTCGCTGGGCACCTCCGGGGCCACCGCCCTGCTGCTGATCGTGATCGCGGCCCAGCTGTTCTGCGGCAACGCCGAGGTCGCCGCCGCGAGCCGGATGGTGTTCGCGTTCAGCCGTGACAACGCCCTGCCGGGCTCGGCGCTGTGGCACAAGGTGAGCGCGCGCACCCAGACGCCCGTCAACGCGGTGTGGCTGTCGGTCGTCGTCGCCGGGGTGCTCGCACTGCCGTCGCTGTACTCCGCCACCGCGTACGGTGCGGTGACCGCGATCAACGTCATCGGCATCACGCCCGCCTACGCGATCCCGATCTTCCTGAAGCTGCGCTCCGGCCACCGGTTCGAGCGCGGGCCCTGGCACCTGGGCCGCTGGAGCAAGCCGATCGGGTGGATCGCCGTCGTGTGGGTCGCCATCGTGACCGTGCTGTTCCTGCTCCCGCAGTCCTCCCCGGTGACGGTCGACTCGATGAACTACGCGTCGATCGCGCTGATCGCGGTGCTGGTCCTGGCCACCGTGTGGTGGTTCGTCGCCCGGCGTTCGTACAGCACGCCCTCGGCGTACGGCAACGCCCGCGAGCAGGCCGAGATCGAGGAAGGCATCGTCTGAGCCCGCCCGTCCCGCCGGCCCTCCCGGAACAGCCCTGACCACAGGGGCGCTCCGGGAGGGCCGCGCGCATGCCGGGCCCCCGCCGGGAGGTCCTACGGCCACCAGAGGCAGGCGGCGGCCACGAGTGCCACCACCGCGCCGCCGGTGAGCACCGGGACGTTGCCCAGCCAGGCGGCGAGCGCACCGCCGCCGAGTGCGCCGATCGGCACCGTGCCGATCAGTGCGGCCTGCAGAACCCCGGCAACCCGGCCCTGGAGCTCGGGCGGTGTGATCAGCTGCTGGGTGGTGGTCATGGAGATGGCCCAGACCGTGGCCGCGAGGCCGAAGAGGAACTGGTACGCGAGCAGCGCCGCGAAGCCGGGCCCCAGGGAGGCGCCCGGGATCAGGAAGATCGCGAGCGCGGCCACCACGGCGCAGATCCGGGTGGCCCTGGCCAGCCCGATGGTGGCGGCGAACCGGCCCGCCAGCAGCACTCCGAGGACGGTGGCGACGCTGAATGCGGCGTAGACCGTACCCAACTGCCAGGCGGGCAGCCCGAGATCACGGGTGGCGTAGAGCACGAACAGCGCGTCGGCGGCCCCGCTGCCGAGGTTGAATCCGGCCCCCGCGAGTACCTGCCTGCGCAGCACCGTTTCTCCGCGCACCACGTCGATTCCCGCTCGCAGGGCCGCTGTCCGGGATTCCGTGGCACGTCTTCCGCGCTGGGCCGGGGTGTTGAGCGTGGCGGGGAGCGCGAGCAGCAGCAACGACTCGATTCCGTACGCCGCGCAGGCGGCCAGCAGCGCCGTCGAGGCACCGGTCAGGCCCACCAGCACGCCGCCGAGCGCGGGGCCGCCGATCTGTCCGGTGGTACGGGCTCCGGTCAGCGCGGAGTTGGCGGACAGCAGCTGTCCGGGGTGCACGACCCGGGGCAGGGCCGCCTGGAGGGCGACGGCGAGCATGGAGGTCAGCGCGCCGGACGCGGTGGCCACCACGTACAGCTGGGGCAGGGCCAGCCGGCCCAGGGCGGCCGCCAGCGGTACGGAGCCGACGACGAGCACCTGCAGTACGGTGAGGACCACGGTCAGGGTACGCAGTCGCGCCCGGTCGGCCAGCACACCGGCGAACGGGCTGAGCAGCGCGCCGGGGAGGTAGCTCAGCGCCATCAGCGCGGAGGCGCCGAACGGTCCCGCGTCCAGCCGGGTCACGGCGAGCAGTGCGAGGGCCAGGGTGGTGACCTGGCGCCCGACGGAGCTGGCGATCTGTTCCCCGCACAGCAGCGCGAACGGCCGGTGGCGCAGGAGGGGGCGGCCGGGAGGGCCGGTCCCGGCGGTGCGTGTGCGGGCGGAAGGGGGAGGCGGGTCGGGCAGCTGCTCCATCCGGCTCAGATGTCGGTGCAGGGGACCGGCCACCGGCGGATGCGGGGTGGCAGCGCCACCACCCAGCCGCCGGTCACCCATGCGAGACGTTCCGAGGCCAGCAGCTCCACCGCCTCCCGTCCGACGGGGCTCAGCGTGGCCGTGGCGGTGGGGTCCTGGACGGTGAGGAAGGTGGCGAGCAGGTCTGGGTCGTCGATCGTGAAGCGGGCGGCGGCCGAGGGCTCCCTGCGGTCCATGACGGTGACGAAGCCGGGGCCGCGCCGGTGGTAGAGCTGTCCGTAGGCGTGGCGCTCGCGCCACACCGTGAGTTCCGTCGGTTCGCCGGGCACTGGGCCGGGGGCGGGCAGGTGGCGCAGGAGTGCGACCGTGGCGGCGGCCTCGTGCGCGGGTCCGGTGAACAGGGGGTCGTCGGTCGCCGGTGTCCAGTGCACGACGAGATCGTGGCTCTGGCACTCGCGCAGGAACCGGACCGCTGCCGCCGCCGGCCGGCCGCCCGCGCCCAGCCGCAGGGGTTCGTCCACCGTCACCAGCCGTCCTCGGATCCGGTGGGGCACCGGCCCGGCCGGCAGGGCGGGGGCGGGACGGGCGGGGGGTGCGGGCAGGGGGCTCATCCGGCGACCTTCTCTCCGCTGCTGTCGGGCACGTCCGTCGTCCCGTCCGGTTCCCGGGTGCGCTCGACCGACCGGACCGGTACGCGCCAGGTGGGCAGGGACACGCAGGAACGCCCGTCGTCGAAGAGGAGGCCCAGCGTGACCGCTTCGTCGAGCCAGGCGTCGAGTTCCCCGGCAAGGGGCGGTGCCCCGTCGGCCGTGAGCAGCCGGTGCAGCGCCGGCCGGGTGCGGCCCGCCTCCAGGTGACGCAGGGCGGCGGCCCGCCAGCCGGTCAGCCGGTGGGTGCGGCGCGGCCAGCCGTGCCGTCGGTCGTGGACGAGGAGCACCTCCTCGCCGTCCGAGCCCCCGGGCTGTTCCAGGACCAGGGTCGAGGAGGGGTGGCCGGTGTACCAGTCGCGGGCCGCGGCCTTGAGCCGTGCCTCGGTCCCGCCGCCGATCCCGGCGGGCGGGGTGTCGAAGAGGTAGACCAGATCGGCCAGTTGTTCCTCGGGCAGGTCGTAGACGTGGCGGTACATCTCGGCGGGCCTGCGCTCGTGGAAGCCCAGCGCGGGGTCGGCGAAGTTGGGGCTGAACCGCTCCAGTTGGATGCGGTGGGCGCCGCCGGGCGGCTGGAGGTGGACGAGCGCCGGCATCTGGTCGAGGACGGAGTCGTAGTCCGCGGCGCTCTCCCCCGGGAAGCCGTACAGATAGTTCCAGGAGCAGGTGAGCGAGTGGTTCTCGCACTCGCGGAGCGTACGGATGTTGCGGGCCGCACCGACCCCCTTGTCCATCAGCTCCAGGGCCTTGTTGTTGAGGCTCTCGATGCCGGGCTGGATATGGACCGAACCGGCGCGGGCGAGCAGTTCCAGTTGCTCCGCGGTGAGGTTGGACTTGACCTCGTAGTGCATGCGCAGGTCCCAGTCGCTGTCGGCGGCGAGCGGGAGGAAGTCCTTGAAGTACGCCATGTCGATGATGTTGTCGACGGTGACGACGTCCAGGATGCGGTGGCGCCGGACCAGGCGGTCGACCTCGTCCCACAGCCGGGTTCCGGTCTTGGCGCGGAAGGTCATCGCCGATCCGTTGAGCCCGCAGAAGGTGCAGTGGTGCTTCTCGCCCCACCAGCAGCCCCGGGCCCCCTCCACCACCAGTTTCGGATGGACGTACTCCGCGAGCGGGGAGGCGTCGATGGCCGTCTGCCAGAGGTCGTAGTCGGGCGAGGGGATGTCGGCGGGTGCCACGGTGCGCCGGGACTCCTCGTTGGCGCGCGACTCCGGCCCGTCCCACCAGCAGAGTCCGGGCACATCGGCCGGATCGGTGCCCGCCTCGACATGGGCGAGCAGGGCGGGCAGGGCGTACTCCCCCTCCCCACGCACCACATGGTCGACGAAGCGGTGATTGCGGTGCAGGGCGTGGCCCATCGGGCCGTCGCAGTTGCTGCCGCCGAACACGACGGTCAGTCCCGGGCGGCGTCGTTTCAGCTCCGCGGCGAGTGCCAGTGAGGAGACGTTCTGCATGAACGTGGAGGTGAATCCCACGACATCGGGTTCCTCGCCGAGGATCACGCTCGCGCTCTCGTCGATGAACTCCGCCGCGTGGACCCTCATCGCGGTCGCGGTGGAGAGGTCGGTCCCGCGCCGGGTGGCGTATTCCTTGAGCTGCGCCACGCCCCATTCGGGGTCCTTGTACAGGACGCCGGAGAAGACCCAGTCCCCGAGGCCGTCGAAGATCGATTCACTTCCGACCGCGACGTGGTCGCCGGGCCGCAGCGCTCCCCGCGAGCGTTCCAGCAGGAATTCCGCCCAGCGCAGGGAGCCGTGGAACTCGCGCACCTCGTCGTGCGGCCGCGTACGGTCCAGCAACGAGTGCAGCAGCCCCACCTGGAGCGAGGGAAGCTCGATCGGCTGCCAGGGCATGGTCACCAGATGTATGCGCACTGTGTCTCCCACGGCACGGGGGCGGGCGCCGGGTCGCGCCCGGCGTCCGCCCTTTTCGTCACTGTCCGGCCGCCGGCGGGCCGGTCGCGTCGTCCGCCGGCCGGAACGCACCGGCTCAGCGCGTCGGGCGTTTCTCGATCGTCTGCCGTTCGCGGTTCTTCGCCTCTTCCTCGCGGACCACTACCTTCTTGATCTCCATGTGCCCCTCCCCTCGGCGTTCGGTCCCAAGTCCGCTGACGTTAGGTGCCGTTGCGCGGAGGTCGCAAGAGTGCCTGCTGGGGCTGGTGGGGTGTAAGGGATGGCCGGAGCCGGTGGACGAGCGGAGCCCGATCGCTATGCTGCGACCCGAACGCTCACCAGAAGCGTTCAAACGAACAACACGCGGCGGTACGGCGAGGGGGCCACAGCAGCATGCGGGAGCCGGTTGAACTCAGGCGTCAGCGAATCCTGTCGGTGGTGGAGTCGCGCGGCGCCGTCAAGGTGAGCGCGCTCGCGGCCGAGCTGGACGTCTCGGTGGTCACGGTCCGGCGGGACATCGAGGAGCTGGCCCGGGTCGGCCGGCTGCGCCGCGGGCACGGGGTGGCCCGGCCGGTGCGGGAGCCGGTGCCGCCCGCTGCGGTCCCGGCGGCCCGGGGCGAGGAGCAGGCCGGGGAGGCGGGGGCGGTCGCGCTGGTCGTTCCGGAGCGGCATTCGTACCTGTACGAGACGCTGCACGGTGCCCGCTCCGTCCTGGAGGAGTCCGGGATCCGGATCGCCCTGCACATCGCGCCCCCGTCGCCCGGTGCCGAACGTCCGCTGGTGGAGCGGGCGCTGGCGGACGGGGCTCGGGGGCTGCTGATCGCACCGCGCTGGCCCAGTGCCCGTTCGGAGGAGCTGGACTACGGCTGGCTGGCCGACGTGGGGGTGCCGACCGTGCTGATGGAACGGCGGCCCCGGCCGGGCAGCGCGCTGCACGCCCTGGATTCCGTCTGTTCCGATCACTGGTACGGGACGCACCTCGCCGTGGACCATCTGGTGTCACTGGGGCATCGCCGTATCGTGCTGGCCGCCCGTGACGACAGCCCGACGGCGCGCAGCATCCGTGCGGCGTTCGCCGAGATCGCGGCCGCCCGTCCGGAGGTGGAGGACTGGTCGGTGGTGCTGAGCTCGCCGGAGGCCGCGGCGGAGCCCGGTGGGTCCGCGCCGGCGGCCGACGGCCGGGCCGCCCTCGATCTCGCCGCGCTGCTGCGGGAGCGGGGTGCCACGGGGGCCGTGCTGCACGGCGACGTGGATGCGCTGATGCTGGTGCAGCGGCTGGCGGAGAGCGGTGTCGAGGTTCCCCGGGACTGTTCGGTGGTGGCGTACGACGATGTGGTCGCGGCCCTCGGCAGCACTCCGCTGACGGCGGTGGCACCGCCGAAGGCGGAGATCGGCCGGGCCGCCGCCGAGCTGCTGCTCCACCGGCTCTCCGGAGGCGCGGGAGCGAACGGTCCGGTGCGCCGGACGGAGCTGCTGCCCACGCTTGAGGTGCGCGGATCGGCGCAGGGGCCGCCCCCTTCCGAAGAATGATCGTTTGACCGCTTTGATTTTCTTCTGAGCGATCACTTGACCAGTACCCGATCAGCCGATCAGGATTCCCCGTGAGCCGATTGAGAAGCCGCGGGAGGCGCAGATGCCCGGTCGACAGAGCCGTCGGTCCGTGCTGTCCACGATCGCCGCCCTTCCGCTGGCGGGTGCGCTCGGCGCCTGCGGCGGCGGCGACGCGCCGTCCGGCCCGGGCGGCAGAAGCGGGAAGCGCGCCACCCGCATCACCTTCTGGTCCGCCCTGCGCGGCAGCCGGCAGGTGGTGGACGCCTTCAACCGCACCCATGACACCGTCCAGGTCGATTTCCAGCAGGTCCCCGCGGGCAGCATGGGCGGTTACGCCAAGCTCGGCAACGCCGCCCGGGCCGGCAACTCCCCGGACGTCGCGACGATCGAGTACCCCCAGCTCCCCGGCTTCGCCATCGACGGGGTCGCCCGTGACATCACCGGCCTCGTCGGCGACGGCCTGCGCGCCCGGCTGCTGCCGCAGGCCCTCGGCCTGACCACCTTCGACAGCCGCGTCTTCGGCGTGCCGCTGGACGTCGAGCCGATGGTGATGCACTACCGCACCGACCTCTTCGCCGAGTACGGCCTCACGGTCCCACGCACCTGGGACGAGTTCGAGGACGTGGCCCGGACAGTACGCCGCACAGCACCCGGCCGCCGTCTGACGGCCTTCGCGACCGATGGCGCCCCGCAGTTCGCCTCCTTCGCCTGGCAGGCCGGCGCCCAGTGGTTCGACACCCGGGCCGGCGCCTGGAACGTGTCCTTCGCCGACGCGCCGAGCCGCCGCGTCGCCGCGTACTGGCAGCGGATGATCGACCAGGACCTGGTCGTCGTGAACGCCGTCGACAGCCGGCAGTACGACGCCCAGCTCGCCGACGGCCAGGTGCTCACCCGGCTCAGCGGTGCCTGGGACGCCGGGGCGCAGATGAACGCCCGGCCCGCGCAGAAGGGCAGCTGGGCCATCGCGCCGCTGCCCCAGTGGAGCCTCTCCGCACCCTCGCTCGGCACCCACGGCGGGTCCACCTTCGCGGTCACCTCCGGCAGCGGGCACCCGGAGGCCGCCATGGAGTTCATCGAATGGCAGGTGTCGCACCCCGACGCGCTGCGCGCCCGGCTGTCCAGCGGCACCAGCAGCCAGTACCCGGCCGTCCCGGACCTGGTGGCGGTGGGCCGCGAGGCCTTCGATCGCGGCTACTACAACGGGCAGGACATCTACGCGCTCTTCGAGCAGGAGGCGCACAGGATCAGGGACGGCTGGATCTGGGGCCCCCGGATGTCCGCCTCCCAGAAGGTGATGCAGGACGGCTTCGCCCGCGTGGGCGGCGGCCGGGGCTCACTGATCGACGCCGTGCGCGCGACCCAGCGGGGCACCATGCCGGACCTCAGGGCGCTGGGCCTCGCCACCACCGAGCACAGCACCTGAAACCGAGCCCCGTCCCCCTTCCCCGCAGCAGAGAGGCAGGTGACACCATGACCAGCCCCCTCACCACCCCCGCACGCCCGTCGGGTACTCCGCCCGGGCCGGCGTCGCCCGCCGGTCCGGCCCGCGGACGGACCCGAGGTGCCCGCAGGACCGCCAGGCGCCGTGAACTCGGCGCGTGCGGCGCTCTGATGGCCCCCTTCCTCGTCCTGCTCGTGACGGTCTTCCTGATCCCTGTCGGGACGGCCGTCCGGCTCAGCTTCTTCGCCGACGACCAGCCGGGGCTCGGCTTCGGCCCGGAGCGCACGGTCTTCGTCGGGCTCCGCAGCTACACCGCCGTCCTGACCGACCCGACGTTCCTGAGCGGGCTCGGCACGGTGTTCCTGTACTGCCTGATCTACATCCCGCTGATGGTGACCGGCGCGCTCGCGCTCGCGCTCCTGCTGGACTCCGGGGTGGTACGGCTGCGGTCCTGGGCCCAGCTGGGGCTGTTCCTGCCGCACGCGGTGCCCGGCATCATCGCCGCCCTCATCTGGCTGTACCTCTACACGCCGGGGCTGAGCCCGGTGATCGACCTCTTCGCCGAGGCGGACATCACCATCGACTTCCTCGGCCTGCACACCGTGCTGCCGTCGATCGTGAACATCGCCCTGTGGAGCAACCTCGGTTACAACATGGTCGTCTTCTACGCCGCCCTGCAGGCCGTGCCGCGCGAGGTCGTCGAGGCAGCGGTGGTCGACGGTGCGGGCCCGGTCCGTACCGCGCTCCAGGTCAAAACCCCACTGGTGCGTTCGTCGATCGTGATGGTCGCGATGTTCACTCTGATCTTCGCCCTGCAACTGTTCACCGAACCGATGCTGCTCGGCCAGGCCACGCCGATGATCGACTCACGGTTCTCGCCCAGCATGTACATCTACGACGCGGCGTTCACCCGGAACAACTACGGTCTCGCCGCGGCCGCCTCGGTCGTCCTGCTCCTCTGCACGATCGCCCTCTCGTACGGGGTCACCCGCTGGTCCAACCGCGCGGGCGCCCCCGAGGAGGACGCCCGATGAGTGCGAGCTCCACCCGCACCGCCGCCGCACGGCGGCCCCGGCTCCTCGGCCGCTCCGTCGTCAATCTCGTCGTCGGCATCTCGGTGCTGTACACACTGCTGCCCGTGCTGTGGCTGGTGCTCGCCGCCGCCAAGGACCGTGACGCCCTGTTCGGCAGCGATGTGCTCTCGCTGGACCACTTCTCCTTCGGACAGAACCTCAAGGACCTGTTCGCGATGGACGGCGGGCTGTACGGGCGCTGGTACGGCAACAGCCTGCTGTACGCGGTCCTCGGCGCCGCGCTCGGGGCGCTGGTGAGCATCGCCTGCGGGTACGCCTTCGACAAGTACCGCTTCGCGCACAAGGAGAAGCTGTTCGGTCTGGTGCTGGCGGCGGTCATGGTGCCGCAGACCGTGCTCGCGCTGCCGCTGTATCTGATGGCGTCCCGCACCGGCCTGGTCAACACCTTCTGGTCGGTCTTCATCCCGGTGCTCTTCAACCCGTTCGGGGTCTACCTCGGCCGGATCTTCAGCCGGGGGTATGTGCCGGACGAGGTGCTGGAGGCGGCGCGGATGGACGGAGCGGGCGAGCTGACCACGTACTTCCGGGTCGCCCTGCGGATGCTGGGGCCGGGCCTGGTCACCGTCTTCCTCTTCCAGCTCACCGCGATCTGGAACAACTTCTTCCTGCCTATGGTGATGCTCTCCGACCAGCATCTCTATCCGGTCAGCCTCGGCCTCTACACATGGAACAGTGCCGCCACCGTCTCACCCGAGTACTACCCCGTCGTGATCATGGGTTCGCTGCTCGCGGTCCTGCCGTTGATCCTCGCCTTCGCCCTGCTCCAGCGTTTCTGGAAGTCGGGGCTCACCGCAGGTGCCGTGAAGTGACCGGGCCACCGCCCCCGTCCCCCGCCAGGAGAGAGATGCCCAGCCCAGACCCCGCCACCCCCTCCGCCCCGAACCGGCCACGCGCCGCCGTCGCCATGAAACCGGCCGCCGCGGACGCGCTCCTCGGCTCCCGGTCCCTGGCCGCACTCGACGCGGTGTGCGATCTCGCGCCGCTGCCGGCGATCGACGACTTCTCCACCGACCGGGCCCGCGGTGTGCTGGCCGACGTCGAGATCCTGGTCACCGGCTGGGGCTGCCCGCCGCTCGACGCGGCCGCCCTCGACGCGGCGCCGCGCCTGCGTGCCGTCGTCCACACCGCGGGCAGCGTCCGCGGGCACATCACCGAGGCCTGCTGGGAACGCGGCATCGAGGTGTCCTCGGCGGCCGCCGCCAACGCGCTGCCGGTGGCCGAGTACACCGTCGCGATGATCCTGCTCTCCGGCAAACGGGTCCTGGAGCGGGCCCATGACTACCGGACACGGCACCGCCGCGACAACTGGCTCGCCACCCCCGACCGGGTCGGGAACTACGGCCGCACCGTGGGAATCCTGTCCGCCTCCATGATCGGCCGGCGCGTCGTCGAACTGCTGCGCCCCTACGACCTGTCCGTCCTGCTGCACGATCCGTACGTCCGTGACGAGGAGGCCGCCGCGCTCGGCGTGCGGTCCGTCGGCCTCGACGAACTGTTCGCGCAGAGCGACGTGGTGAGCGTCCACGCCCCACTGCTGCCAGCCACCCGCGGGCTCGTCAGCCGTGAACTGCTCACCTCGATGCGCCCGGACGGCGTGCTCATCAACACCGCGCGCGGCGCCGTCGTCGACCAGGACGCGCTCATCGACGTACTCCGGCAGAAGCGGATCCGGGCGATCCTCGACGTCACCGATCCCGACGAACTGCCCGCGGCACACCCCCTCTGGGAGTGCGAGAACGCCCTGATCACCCCGCACCTCGCCGGATCGCAGGGCAACGAGTTGCGACGACTGGTCGATCTGGCGGCGGACGAGGCGGGCCGCTGGGCCGCGGGCGACGGTTTCGCCCATCCCGTACGACGCGAAAGGCTGGCATTTCTCGCATGACCGCTCCCCACCCGATCTCTCCGATCGAACTCCCCGCCGAGGACCGGGCGTCGAGCCCGCACACCGGCTACACCCGCGCGCACTGGGAGGCCGCTGCCGACGGGCTGCTCCGGGCGGCCTGGGAGTGGGCCACGCCGGGCGGCGCGCTGCTGGACCTGCCGGGCAGGCCGTCCGCGTCCGGAGTGCGCTCCGACGGTCTGGAGGGTTACGCGCGCACCTTCCTCGCCGCCGCCTTCCGGGTCGCGGGCGCGGACGGCAAGGACCCGCACGGCTGGCTCGACCGGTACGCGGACGGGCTCACGGCCGGCACCCTTACCCCTGGCCGTGACGATGCCGAGTCCTGGCCGCTGATCCGCGACCACTCCGTCTTCGGGCAGCCCATGGTCGAGTCCGCCTCGGTCGCCATCGGCCTGCGGCTGACCCGGCCGTGGCTCTGGGACCGGCTGGACGACGGGGTGCGCGACCGGACCGAGGAGTGGCTGCGCGACGCGCTGCGGCACGTCCCCTCCCCCAACAACTGGTATCTCTTCCCCTACTCCGTGGCCGGGTTCCTGGAGTCGGTGGGCCGTGGCGACGCCCAGACGGCCCGGGCCAAGCAGCGGGCCCTCGAACTGCTGGAGGGCTGGTACCGGGGCGACGGCTGGTACGCGGACGGCGACGGCCGCGCCTTCGACCACTACAACGGCTGGGCGCTGCACCTCTACCCGATGCTGGACGCGCATCTGTCGGGCGACGCGGAGCTGTCCGCGCACTACGGTGCCCGGCTGCGCGAGCACCTGGAGGGCTTCTCGCTGCTGTTCGGCGGCGACGGTGCGCCGATCCACTTCGGCCGCTCGCTGACCTACCGCTTCGCGGCCGCCTCCTCGGTCGCGCTGGGCGCCATCAGCGGGCACACCCCGCTCACCCCCGGCGCCTCGCGGCGAGTGATCAGCGGGTCGTTGCGCTACTTCCTGGACCGGGGCGCGACCGGCACGGACGGGCTGCTGAACCTGGGCTGGCACGGCCCGCACGAGGCGTCGCTGCAGAACTACTCGGCGCCCGCGTCGCCGTACTGGGCGTCCAAGGCCTTCGTCTCGCTGCTCGCGCCGGAGGGCCATCCGCTGTGGGCCGCGACCGAGGAGCCCGCGCCGAGCGAGGGACCGGACCGGGTGCTCGCACTGCCCGCGCCGGGGCTGCTCGTACAGTCCACCCGCGCGGACGGGATCGTACGGCTGCACAACCACGGCAGCGACCATGTGCGTCCGCACGAGGGCGAGTCGGGTGTGCAGGACGACCCGCTGTACAGCCGCCACTCGTACTCCACGGTGACCGGCCCCACGGCCGGGGGGAACGCGGCGGACAACCATCTGGCCGTGGTGGTCGCCGGGGTGCGCAGTGGCCGCCGGGTCATCCGCGCGCTGGGTGCCGGCGGAGGCGACGGCTGGGGCTGGGCCGCCTCCTGGCACCGCCCGGTGTTCACTTCGGGCTCCCCGATGGTGCCGGGGATGCGGGTGGAGAGCGTCACCGTGGCGCACGGCCGTTACGACCTGCGGGTGCACCGGGTGGTCGGCGCGCCGGACGGGGCCCGGGTGGAGCAGACCGGCTGGGCGACCGGCCGTGACGACGCCCTGACCTCCGACCTGCACGGGCTGTACGGCTGGGAGTCCCGCGACGAGGTACGGGCCCCGCAGGGCACCGCGTACACCCCCTGGGCGGTGGTGCCCAGGCTCGCCGCGCCCGCCGAGGGCACGGTGGTCCTGGTCTCGCTCGCCTCGCTGACCGCGGAGCCCGGCGCGGCGCCGCTCGACACGGTGGTGAGCGGGGTGACCGTGGACGGGGACACGGTGGAGGTCCGCTGGGCCCGGGATGCGGCGACGACCCGTATCCGCTTCGAGCCGATGACGGTCACGCACGGCTGAGCGCCGGGGTGCGCGGCCGTCGCGCCGCGCACCCCGCCCGCGGGCAAGGCCCTACCGGTCCGTCCTGATCACCACGGCGAGGGTGCGCGGACCGTGCACGCCCTCCACCCGCTCCAGCTCGATGTCGGACGTGGCCGAGGGTCCGCTGATCAGCGTCGTGGGCCGTTGGGGATCCAGCCGCGCCACCGCCTCCGGCACACCGGCCTCGACCGTGGACAGATCGACGACGCACACATGGAGATCGGGGACCAGGGACAGCGCCCGGCGTCCCTGGTCGGGCGAGCCGTCCAGAAAGATCGTGCCCGTCTCGGCACAGCTGACGGCCGAGGCGGTGAGGACCCCGTCCAGGGCGTCGAGCCGGGGCGCCGGGATGTCGGCGGAGTCCTGCTGGACCTCTCCGTCGTACGTGTCGAGCCATCGCGGATCGAGTCCGGCCGGCACACCGATCCGCCGCGCCCCGTGTTCCCGCAGCACCCCGGCGACGACCTGGGCCGTGCCGCCGGCGGTGCAGGTGTGCACCGTGGCCCTGTAGTCGACGAGCCGGTCGGTGAAGAGGGCCAGGCGTTCGTCGTCGGGGAGGGTACGGCCGGTGCGGTAGGCGCGCGGGACGGTGGTGTCCGGGGTGGGGGCGAGTGCGAGGGCGCCCTTGATCCTGCCCAGCACGGTTTCGCGAGCGGTCGTCACTGCTCCTCCTCCTTCTGCTTCCGGTTCTTCTCGTACTCGCCCGCGGCGGCCCGCATCGTCGCGGCACCCTCCGCCGATGCCAGCCAGGAGCGGAAGGTCTGCTTCGGCGGCACCGCGGTGTCCCGGCTCGCGCTCCAGCCGTTGAACGGCGGCGGCAGATGCGAGATCCTGCCGTCCCGCCCGCCCACGACGCGGCCGATCCCCGCCCCCTTCTGCGCGGCGGTGAAGAGCTTCGGGTGCTTCATGACGGTGGCCGCGGCCTTCATGGCCAGCTTCTCCGCCGTCGTGCCGGACTGTTCGGTGTTCTGGTGGCGCAGTTCGACCAGGAGCGACGGGATGTCGATCTTGACCGGGCAGGCGTCGAAACAGGCGCCGCAGAGGCTGGAGGCGTACGGGAGCGAGCTGTTGGGGTCGCCCTTGGCCGCGTGCATCCCGGCGAGCTGCGGGGTGAGGACCGCGCCGATCGGTCCGGGGTACGTCGATCCGTACGCGTGACCGCCGGCCCGTTCGTACACCGGGCAGACGTTGAGGCAGGCCGAGCAGCGGATGCAGTTGAGGGCCTCCCGTCCGATCCGGTCGGCGAGCGCCGCGGTGCGTCCGTTGTCGAGCAGGACCAGGTGGAATTCCTGTGGCCCGTCGCCCGGCGTCACCCCGGTCCACATCGAGGTGTACGGGTTCATCCGCTCGCCGGTGGAGGAGCGCGGCAGCAGCTGGAGGAAGACTCCGAGGTCCTGGAAGCGCGGCAGCACCTTCTCGATGCCCATGACGGTGATCAGGGTGTCGGGCATCGTCAGGCACATGCGGCCGTTGCCCTCGGACTCCACCACGGCGAGGGTCCCGGTCTCGGCGATGCCGAAGTTCGCGCCGGAGACCGCGACCTTGGTCGTCATGAACTTCTCGCGCAGATAGGCGCGGGCGGTGGCGGCCAGATGCGCGGGTACGTTGTCCAGTCCCGGGTCGACGCCCGGGATCTCCTTGAGGAAGATCTGCCGGATCTCGTCGCGGTTGCGGTGGATCGCGGGAACCAGGATGTGCGACGGCTTGTCGTGCGCGAGCTGGACGATCAGTTCGGCGAGGTCGGTCTCGTACGGGGTGATGCCGACCGATTCGAGGTGCTCGTTGAGGCCGATCTCCTGGGTGGCCATCGACTTGACCTTGATGACGTCGCTGCTGCCCGTCGCCTTGACCAGCCGGGTGACGATCTCGTTGGCCTCGACGCCGTCGCGCGCCCAGTGGACGGTGCCGCCGCGCTCGGTGACGTTCCGCTCCAGCTGCTCCAGGAGTTCGGGGAGCCGGTTCATGGTGTCGGTCTTGATGGCCGAACCCGCCTCGCGCAGTGCTTCCCAGTCGGGCAGCTCACCGGTGACGTCGAGGCGTTTGGCGCGGATGGTGCGGGTGGCCCGGCCGAGGTTGCGGCGCAGCTGTTCCTTGCGCAGTTCGTCGTGGGCGGCTTCGGGGAACTTCCGGTCGCCGCGCAGATTGCCGGTCCCGTACGGGGAACGGGGCGGGGTCGCGGGCATGCCGAGGAAGGTGCTGCTCATCGGACGGCCTCCGTGGGGACGTACGGCGAGGTGCGGGTGGCGGAGAGGATCTGGGCGAGGTGCAGGGTGCGGGTGCCCGACCTGATCCGGGAGAGTCCACCGCCGATGTGCATCAGGCAGGACGAGTCGCCCGCGGTGCAGACCTCGGCGCCGGTGGTGGCGATGTTGCGCATCTTGTCCTGGAGCATCGCGGTCGACGTCTCGGCGTTCTTGACGGCGAAGGTGCCGCCGAATCCGCAGCAGGAGTCGGCTTCGGGGAGCTCGACGAGGTCGATGGAGTCGACGGCCCGGAGCAGCTTCAGGGGCTTGTCCCCGACGCGGAGCATGCGCAGGGAGTGACAGGTGGGGTGGTACGTCACACGGTGCGGGAAGTACGCGCCGACGTCCTCGGCGTCCAGGACGTCCACGAGGAACTCCGACAGCTCGTACGTCTTGGCCTTGACGGTGGCGACGCCCGCGCGCAGCGCCGCGTCCCCGTACCGTTCGGCGATGATCTCGTGCTGGTGACGGACCGAGCCCGCGCACGATCCGGACGGCATGACGACGGCTTCGATCGAGGCGTCGCCGAACTGCTCGGCGTAGTTCCGCACCAGGGGCACGGGTTCGCGCTGGTAGCCGGTGTTGACATGCATCTGACCGCAGCAGGTCTGCCCCGGCGGGAACACCACGTCGTGGCCCAGGCGGGCGAGCAGGACCGCGGTCGATTTCACCGCCTCGGGGAAGAGCGTGTCTCCCAGACAGGTGGCGAAGAGTCCGATGCGCATGGGGTCTCCCCGATCGTTCGCTTCTGCATTTATATGGTCCGACCATACTAGCCTCGGTCCGGAACATGAAGACTGCGGCGCCACGCTTGAATTACATGCACCTGACAATTCAGACAACTCTTGAACGCGTGCACGGAGGGCTCCGGTCCACCTGGCCAGAACCCTCCGCGCGGGTCAGGAATCCTCGCGCACCCGGTGGGAGTTCTCGTCGACCAGCGTGCCGTGGAGACTGCGGATGTGCCGCTCGACGAGATCGGCGGCCTTCGCGCCCTTGCCGGCGCGCACCAGCCCCAGCAGTTCGGTGTGCTCCGCGTTGAGCGCGGCTGCCGTGACCGCCCAGTCCTCGGCCTCCTCCAGAGCCCGCAGGATCAGCGGGCGCACCGACTCACGGACGGCGGAGGTGAGTGTGGAGGTCAGCTCGTTGCCGGAGCTGCGGGCGATGTGCACATGGAACCGGGTGTCCAGGTCGTTGAACTCCGGCACCCCGACATCCGGCTCCCCCATGCGCACGACCAGCGCCTCCGCCTCGTCGATGTCCTCCGGGGAGGCGTGCCTAGCGGCCGCCTCGAAACTGGACCTCTCCAGTACGACGCGCGCCTCCAGGACGTCCTCCAGGCTGTAGCTGCCCAGCGCGAAGTGAAGTCGCAGCAGCCGCCCGAGCGCGTCGTCGGGATTGCGTACGATCCGTGCCCCGGCATCCGGCCCCCGGCCCGGCTGCGCGACCAGCACACCGATGGTCTCCAGCACCCGCAGCGCCTCGCGCAGCGCGGAGCGGCTGACGCCGAGGACCGGCGCGAGCTCGCGCTCGGGCGGCAGGCGGTCGCCCGCCCGGAGTTCACCGGCGAACACCCGTTCCTCGATGCTCTGGAGCACGAGCTCATGCGTACGGGACTGCCGTACGGGTTGCCACTCGACGGGCATCCGTCACCCCCTGCCTCGGCCGGAATCGTCCGGTTGCCGTCGCTTCTGCTGCCCGATCTTCAACTATGTCACACACCGCATATGGTCGGACCAAAGATCGGGCGCCACCCGCGCTCCGGCTGCGGTCGCGGTTTCGGCTCCGGCTCCGGTCTCGGCTCCGGCTCCGGCTCCGGCTCCGGCTCCGGCTCAGTAGGTGACGACGATGCGGCGGCCCACTCCGTCCACCTCGATCTGCCCGCCGAACGGAATGACCAGCTGCGGGTCGGTGTGTCCGAGGTCCACGTCGAGGACGGCCATGGCCCGGGGAGCGTACTCGCTCAACGCCCTCAGAACCGCCTGCCGTTGCTCTTGGCGGAACCGTTCCCCGGCCTCGGCGTCGAGCGGCTGCTCGAACGACCAGTTCTTGGCCCGGCCCATGAGAACGGCGGGGAACTGCGCGAGCAGACCGCGCTCCCCCATGTTCCGCAGAATCCGGTAGACCTCGTCGGCCGAGGGCATCTCCTCGCACGTTTCGAGGAACAGCACCCGTCCCGCGTAGCTGTCCACCGGCCGGATCTCACGATCGGCCATCAGCATCCACGACAGGATCTCCAGACTTCCGCCCCAGCCGGCGCCCTTCACGGTCCGGCCGTCGGCGTTGTGCCATATCCAACCGTCGCAGGGCCGCATCTCGGGCTCGGAGTCGAAGGTGCGGGGCTCCTCCCACCGCCCGTTCGCCCCGCCGGTCTCCTTGGCCGGGGTGAGTTCGAAGGCGCCACGGGTGAAGAGTGCGGCCCGCAGGGATTCGGCGGTCAACGGGTGCAGCGCGCCGGGACGTCCCATCTCGACCATCACCGTGCCGCCGTGATAGCCGACGAGGCCCAGGTTCTCGAGGAACACCAGGAGGTTGGTGTTGTCGCTGTACCCGAAGAAGGGCTTGGGGTTGGCACGCAGCAGCTCGCGGTCCAGGTGCGGCAGCACGGTGATCTGGTCGTCGCCGCCGATGCTGGAGATCACGGCCTTGATGTCCGGGTCGGCGAACGCCGCGTGGATGTCGGCGGCCCGTTCCTGTGGCGTGGAGCCCATCTTCCGCGTGGTCGGGTACTCCACGGGTTCGAGCCCGAATTCTTCGCGGAGCCTGCGCAGTCCCAGTTCATGGGGCAGGGGCAGGATGCCCGGGAGACCGGAGGAGGGGGACAGCACGGCGACCCGGTCACCGGGCCGGGGCTTGGCGGGGTACTGATCAGTGATCGACATCCGATGAGCGTAGGGCGGCCGCCGAGGCGGCGTCGTCGGATTTTCGGTCCGGCCGACGGCGGCGGAGCGGGCACCGCCGCCGGTCCACCGGTCACTCGTCGAAGGATCCGTGGCGGCCGGCGCCACCCCCGAACCGTTCGGCCCCGGCCCGCGTCTCCCCCGAGGTCAGCGGCACCAGACCGTGCCGGTACTCCGCGGCCAGCGCTTCCGGCTCGCTCAGACCGTGCTGCTCGCGCGCCGACAGCCGGTCGTGGCGCAGGCACAGTTGCGGGAAAGCGGCGATCTCCCGGGCCAGCCGCTCTGCCGCTCCGCGTGCCTCGCCGGTCGGCACGATCCGGTTGGCGAGCCCCATGGCGTACGCCTCCGCAGCCGGGACGGGCCGCCCGGTGAGGATCATGTCCATGGCCCGGCTCTCACCGATCAGACGTGGCAGCCGCACCGTTCCGCCGTCCACCAGTGGCACACCCCAGCGGCGGCAGAACACCCCGAACACCGCGTCCTCCTCCGCCACCCGGAGGTCGCACCAGACGGCCAGCTCCAGGCCCCCGGCCACCGCATGGCCGGAGACCGCCGCGATGACGGGCTTGCTCAGCCGCATCCGGGTCGGCCCCATCGGCCCGTCGCCATCGGCCAGGACCTTGTTGCCCCGCTCCGTACCGATGCCCTTCAGGTCCGCGCCCGCACAGAACGTACCGCCCTCGCCCCACAGCACGGCGACGGACGCGTCCGGATCCTCGTCGAACTCCCGGAAGGCATCGGCCAGTCGGCTCGCGGTCGGCCCGTCCACGGCATTGCGGACCCCGGGCCGGCTCAGGATCACCGTGAACACGGCGCCGTCGCGCTCGATCCGCACGGCTGGTCGTTCACTCATCGTTCGGCCTCCCACAGTGGCTGACACGGAGACGGCGGAGAACCCCGCCGGCACAGCTGATTCATGCGATTCTCACGCAGTCGTTCTACGGTGGGGCCCGTGACCCAGATGACCCCGCCCGGCTGGCACCCAGACCCCGGGTACACAGGAATCGGTCCCGTCCACGAGCGCTGGTGGGACGGCACCCGCTGGACCGACCAGCTGCGCGTGCCTCCCGCCGTGGTCCGGCGCCGCCGGATGCGCATCGGACTGGGCATCACCGCCGGTGTGGTGGTCCTGGCCGCCATCGGGGGCGGCCTCGTCCTGCTGTCGGACGACTCCGGCGGCACCGACGGACGCGCGGCACCGAATCCGTCCACCGCGCCGTCCGAGGCCCCCGGCCGGGGGCCCGGTGCGCCGCGCGGAGGCGGCGGCGGTGAGAGCGGGAGCCCCGAGCAGCAGATGCCGCAGGCCGAGGACGGCTACGCCACGGACCTGACCAGCGGGATCAGCCTGCCGGTGCCCGACGGCTGGAAGGGCAGCTCCGGGATCGCCGGTGCGGGGGTGACCACGGGCGAGTACCCCTGCCCCGGTGACACCTCCGAGCAGTGCGTGCGCGGCGGGGTGTTCTCGATGCCCGCGAAGGGCCTGAAGCTCGACACCACGACCGCGAAGGCCACGGCGGTGAAGGACATCTCCGCCAATGCCACGGAATCGTACGGCGAGAAGATCTACGGCGGCATCACCTCGCATCAGGAGCTGAAGTCCGAACCGGTCACCGTGGCCGGCCGGCAGGGCTACGTCGTGCGCTGGAAGGTGGTGACGAAGAACGGTGACGACGGGTACGTCCAGTCGCTGGCCTTCCCGTCCCCCCGCTCCAAGGACATGCTGATCGTGGTCCGGTCCGGCTTCGACATCAACTCCAAGGCGCCCGCGCTCTCGGTCATGGACGACATCACCAAGGGCATCAAGGCCGCCTCCGGAACGGGTTCCGGACCCGGCACCAACGCGTAGGTCCCGTCCCGGACGGGCGCGGTGCCCCGCCCTCGTGCATCCGGGTGTGAGTACGAGGGCGGGTCGAGCTGAGTACGTCGTCCGATCCGGCGGCGGACGGCCGCTGGTCGAATGACAGTCATGCTTCCTGACGCACCGCGCCGCCCCCGCATCCAGCAGGTCACCACGGCCGGCACGACCCTGGCGCTGTCCCTGGCCCCGCTGGTGATCGGCGTACTGCTCGCCAAGACCCTGGCTACGGATCCGATGACTCCGGTCAACGCGCTGGTCACGCGGGGCGGGCAGGCCGCACCCGTCTCGCCCGCGCAGTGGCGTGGGTGCGGCAGGCAGGCGCTGCGCAACTGGAAGGGCCCACTGCGTGCGGGCGGGCGCCCCGGCTCCCTGGTGCGGCGGTGTACCCGGGTCCGGGGCGCGCGCCGCCCGCAACGGCTGCCGGCCGAGCGCTGAAGGAGCGCCGGCCCCGGTGTCAGGCCCGTCGGCAGTGCAGGAACAACTGGGGCTCGGCCACCGCCGCTTCGTACTCCGGGGTGAAGAGGGTGCTCTGCTCCCACACCACCGAGAAGCCGGCCTCGGTGACCAGCTCGGTGAACTCTTCCGGTCCGAAGCTCGTCGCCCGCACCTCGTGCCCCATGAAGACGACGCCGAAGTCCTCGACGTCCAGCGGCACGGTGGCCACAACCAGATGGCCGCCGGGAACCAGCAGTCGCGCAAGCTTCCGCAGCACCCCGGCCTGGTCCTCCCGGGACATCTGAAGCAGTGAGAAGTACGCACAGGCCGCATCGAAAGTGCCATCCGGCAAAGGGAGTTCGCGAATGTCGGCGCATTCGAATTCCGCTCCGGGCACCTGCCGGACCGCCAGTTCGGCCATGACGGGCGAGACATCGACCCCCACCACATCGTGCCCGGCCTCGGTCAGGGTCAGCGCGGTCGGCCGCCCCGTACCACTGCCGACGTCCAGGACCCGGCTGCGCGGTGCAAGGTCGCCCAGCAGCCGTTGCAACGAGACGCGATGGGCGGCGGATCCGCCGAAAGCCCGCTCGTAGTCGGCGCCCAGTGCGTCGAACACCGTGGCGGCGGCGAGGCCGTGGTCCTCGTCCATCGATGCTGTTCCTTCCTTAGCCCCCTGCGGTCCCCGGAATCGTTTCATCATTCGCCGACGCCTTCAACGCCCGTACCTGGCAAGCCACATGGGCACCAGAACCCCCGTGACGCCCACGAAAGAACGGTGGTGCGGCTCGCCCCGCACCACCGTCGGCGGCGGCCCCGAAAACCGGTTCCCCGCCCGCACCCGGGTTCACTAGACTCGCCACGATTCGCGCACCGCGGCAGCTCCGCGGCGCGCACCGTGACGAGCGAGGGGAGACCGGCCGTGCGCTACCGCACCGCTGCCGTCGTTCCCCCGTCGCGGTACGAGGTGATCCTGGTGTCCAGGTGCGCCCGGTGCAGGCTGCGCGGCCCGTACCGGTCCCCCGCGACGAACAACTGACCCCGCACCGCCCGGCGTCGATACGCCCGGGTGGCGTTCCGCCGGTGTGACGCACCGCTTCGGGGGTCCTCGCCCGGCCCGATCACCGGCCGGGCCGTCCGGGAATCGCGCCGTCCCGTTCCGGATCATTCCGAAAGGCCCTGGGCCGTGCGTACCGAACTCCACCGTCAACCCACCAGTCCGCTGACCGCCGTTCGCAATCTGGGCATCCTCGCCCACGTCGACGCGGGCAAGACCACCGTCACCGAGCGGATCCTCTATCTCACCGGCGCCGTCCACAAGCGGGGCGAGGTCCATGACGGGACGACCGTCACCGACTACGACTCCCAGGAACGGGACCGCGGCATCACCATCTTCGCCGCCGCGGTGAGCTGCACCTGGGACGGTCACCGGATCAACCTGATCGACACCCCGGGGCATGTCGACTTCTCCGACGAGGTGGAGCGCTCGCTGCGGGTGCTGGACGGTGCGATCGCGGTATTCGACGCCGTCGCGGGTGTCGAGCCGCAGAGCGAGTCGGTGTGGCGGCAGGCCGACCGGCACGGCGTGCCGCGGATCGCCTTCGTCAACAAGCTGGACCGCGCCGGGGCCGATCTCGACACCGCGGTCGCCTCGATCAGGGACCGGCTGCACACCGTCCCGCTGGTGGTCCAGCTGCCGATCGGGAGCGAGGACGGCTTCACCGGAGTGGTTGATCTGCTGCGCATGCGGGCGTTGGTCTGGGCCGAGGGCCGCGACACCTACGAGGAGGTGCGGGTGCCGGACGGGCTGTGCGAAGAGGCGCGGCGCCGCAGGCGGCTGCTCGAAGAGACGGTGGCGGAACTCCATCCGGCCGCACTGGAGGAGTTCTGCGCGGAGTCCAGCGTCTCCGAGCGGACTCTTGTGGCCGCACTGCGCGACCTGACCCGTACCGGTGAGGCCGTCGTGGTGCTGTGCGGCTCGGCCTACCGCAACCGGGGGATCGAGCCGCTGCTGGAGGCCGTCGTGGCATTCCTGCCCTCACCGCTGGACGTGCCGCCGGTACGCGGCACCCTCGACGGCACGGTCCAGGAGCGGGCCGCCGATCCGGCGGCGCCCTTCGCCGCGCTGGTGTTCAAGGTGAACTCGACGGCCACCGGACGGCTGGCCTTTCTGCGGGTGTACTCCGGAACGATCGGGAAAGGGGAAACGGTGCTGGACGCGGGCACGCGGCGCCACGAACGCATCGGACGGATCCTGCGGGTGCAGGCCGGCCGGCACTCGGACGTGGAAACGGCGGTGGCCGGGGACATCGTCGCGGTGATCGGGCTGAAGACGGCCCGCACGGGGGCCACGCTGTGCGCTCCCGCGGCGCCCCTGGTCCTCGAACCACCCGTCTCGGCCGACCCGGTGGTCACCGTGGCGGTGGAGGCCCGCCGGAGCACCGACACCGAACGGCTGGTGACGGCGCTGGCGCGGCTCGTCGAGGAGGACCCCTCGCTGCGGGTCCGTACCGACCCCGAGACCGGGCAGACGGTGCTTTCGGGAATGGGGGAACTGCATCTTGAGGTCGCGGTGGAGAAGATCCGGCGCGCTCATGAGCTGGAGATCGGCGTCGGCAGGCCGCAGGTGGCGTACCGGGAGACGGTCGCCCGCGGGGTGTCCGGGCTGGTGTACAGGCATGTGAAGCAGGACGGGGGCGCCGGCCAGTTCGCCCATGTCGTCCTCGACGCGGAGCCGTTGGAGGCCGGCGACGGTCTGGACGCCGACAACGGCGACGACGCCGGTTTCGTGTTCCGGTCGACCGTCGTCGGCGGGCGGGTGCCACAGGAGTACGTCCGTGCGGTGGAGGCCGGGTGCCGGGACGCGCTGGCCGAGGGTCCCCTCGGCGGGCATCCGGTGACCGGGCTGCGGGTCACACTGACCGACGGGGCCACCCACTCCAAGGACTCCTCGGAGATGGCGTTCCGCACGGCGGGCAGGTTCGCGCTCCGTGAGGCGTTGCGCGCGAGCGCGATGGTGCTGCTGGAGCCGGTGGCGGAGGTCACCGTCACGGTGCCCGACGACGCCGTGGGCGGGGTTCTCGGTGATCTGGCGGCACGGCGCGGCCGGGTCTCGGGCTCCATCACCCGGACGGGCACCGCGGTGATCACGGCGACCGTGCCGCTGGCGGAGCTGTTCGGCTACGCGACCCGGCTGCGCAGCCGGACCCAGGGCCGGGGAACGTTCACCTCCCGCCCCACCGGCTACGCCCCGGCGCCGAAGCCGGTCTCCCCGGAGACGGCCGGCCGGTAGCGACCGTGCCGGCCCCGCCCGTCCGCGGGCGGGGCCGGCCTGGCCCGCCGCCGCGGCCTCCCGCGCGGGAGGCCGGGCCACTCCCTCGAACGTGAGCCGTTTCGCGCCGGGTTCGAGAAGGACCACGGACAGGGCCCTGTTGTGGGGGTTGCCCGCCTTGGTGAGGCATATCCGGCCGCTGGCCCAGCGCGCCCGCCACCTGCGCCGGGGACGCGTGATCGGCTCCCGGAAGGTGTGGCGCCGGGGCGGATGCTTGCCGCAGTGTTTCGGCACCCGGGACTGCCCGTAGGTGAACTCCTCGGTGGCAGCCGAAGACTGCCCGCACACCGCACACTCCATCCCGTGCGTCGTCGGCTCGGCGTCCGGCTCACGATCGGGCTCCGGGGTCCACGTCTCGTACCCGATCACTGCTGGTGCGTTCATCCTCGTACCTCCCCGCCCAGCGGTGCCCACACCCAATTGCCCCCACAGCAGCGGATCGCCGCCGCGGTCGCTCGCCGGCGTCCTCACGAAAGCCAAGCCACGCCCATGTCCATCGCCGATGCGGGTGCCGCCTGTGCACAGGCGGCACCCGCGAGAGGATGGTCGGGCAGCGCCCACAGGTCGCACACAACAGCCACGGCCGAGGTGTGGTGTTGCATCCACGTCGGCGCCACGGGGCGCAAGGACTCCACACACCGGCCATCGCGAGTTCGTCATGGCTGTGCCGACGGTCCCCACGGCCGATGTTGCCGGATGGCCGGATTCCTTGCGGATAGGGTCAGGCGCCCTTGCGGCCCGAAGCGAGGGCGCCCAATCCGGTCCCTCGCTCGTCGAGTTCGCGGTGATGGGCGACGACCTGATCGACAAGGATGGCGATATGGGGATCGTCGATCACATAGACCTGGCGGCGGCCCTCACGGCGGGCGCTCACCATTCCGGCCTTCTTGAGCTTTGCCAGATGCTGGCTGACCGTGGCGACGGTGCCGCCGACCTTGTCGGCGATAGTACCGACGTCGCTCTCCCCCTGCGAGAGCAGCCACATGATCTGGAGCCGATTGGTCGCGGCGAGCATCCCGAACGTGCCGGCAGCTTGCTGGAGTTGGCGGGCACTCAGGGGCCGGGGGGACTCGTCATGCGGGATGCCAGTCACAGGCTGCGTGTCTTTCGGGGCGAGGTGCGGGCGACCACCCCATATTACTTGCGCCCCCGCTTGACTATCAAGGGTAGCGGGGTGTTCACTCATGGCTGTAGCACCTCGTTCGGTGAGGCTTCTACGCGGACACAGGCCACTGACCTTCCCCGTCGAGAGACGCTCCAGGTCAGGACAGGTCTCCCCGGCCTAAGGGGTGACCCCAAGTGGCTTCTTGACCCGCCGGGTCCGATACGCCGCGTAGTGCCAAAGCTCTGACGAGGAGGTGTGCGGCCCTGCCATGCCATGAACGGCATGGAGTGTGGCGTGCCTTCTGCTGCGTCTCGTCGGTCCGGCAGCAAGGGGGTGAGAGCAGTGAGTCCCAGCGGCAGTACACCCGCGGATTCCCCTCTCCCGTGCCGGCCGTCGCACTTGACGCGGTAGCGCGCTGAGCGGGTCCGCTCCCGCCAACACCACCACCCCTTCAGTGAATCCTTTCGCTTCCCCGCCCCGGGGCCGCCGAGGCCGCGGGCCGGCTTGCCGCGCCCGCCTTCGGCATGCCCCAGCGCATACAGAGATGAGCCACCTGCCATGAGCGAGAACGTAAAAGAGCTGGAGCGTGCCCGGTCAGGGCCGCAGCGTCCCGTCCGCAAGGGACGCAAGACCGACGTCCTCGGGGCCGCCACCGCGAAGATCGGCGCGGAACTGGTGGCGACGGCGTCGGCCTCCCAGGCCGACATACTCCGCGACCTGGGCACGAGCCCGCGTGGCCTGACCGAGCAGGACGCTTCCGGACGGCTCGACCAGTACGGCCACAACACCGTCGACCACGACCGCCCGCCGCACCCGCTGCTCCAGTTGGCGGCGACCTTCAAGAACCCCTTCATTCTCATCCTGATCTGCCTCGATGTGGTGTTCTTCCTGACGGACGATCCCAAGGGCATGATCACGCTGACGACTATGGTGCTGGTCAGCGTCTTCCTGCGGTTCTGGCAGGAGTTCCGCTCCACCAGGGCCGCCGAGACGCTGAAGGCGATGGTGACCACCACGGCCACCGTCGTGCGGCGGGCGGAGAAGCACGCAGACCCCATCGAGCGGGAAGTGCCGATCGAAGACCTGGTCCGCGGCGACCTGGTGCGCCTCGCGGCGGGGGACATGATCCCGGCAGACTGCCGACTGCTCACCTCCAAGGAACTGCACGTCTCCCAGGCCGTACTCTCCGGCGAGTCACTGCCCGTAGAGAAGTACGACACCCTCGGCGCCGTCGCCCACAAGGAGGCCGACGGCCGGCCTGCCGCCGGTGCGGACCCGCTGGAGTCGGCCACGCTGTGCCTGATGGGCACCTCGGTCGTCTCCGGCTCGGCCACGGCCGTGGTGACCGCAACCGGATCCCGCACGTACTTCGGCTCGATGGCCAAGAACCTGTCCGGCTCCCGCCCCGAGACCAGCTTCGACCGCGGGGTGCGATCGGTCAGCTGGGTCCTGATCCGCTTCATGCTGGTCATGACCCCGATCGTGCTGGTCATCAACGGACTGACCAAGGGCGACTGGTTCGAAGCATTCCTCTTCGCCGTGTCCGTGGCCGTCGGCCTCACCCCGGAGATGCTGCCGGTCATCGTGACCGCCAACCTGGCGCGCGGCGCGGTCGCCATGTCCAAGCGGAAGGTCATCGTCAAGCGGCTCAACGCCATCCAGAACTTCGGCGCCATGGATGTGCTGTGCACCGACAAGACCGGCACCCTTACCGAGGACCGCATCGTCCTGGAACGCCACCTCGACTCACTCGGGCGCCCCGACGACGAGGTACTGGAATTCGCCTACCTCAACAGCTCCTTCCAGACCGGCCTGAAGAACCTCCTGGACCGGGCGGTCATCGACCACGTCGGTGAGGGGGACCAGTTGCTGGCCGCCGCCCGCTTCACCAAGGTCGACGAGATCCCCTTCGACTTCGCCCGCCGCCGCATGTCGGTCATCCTGCAACGCGAGCAGGACACCCACGTGATCATCGCCAAAGGCGCCGTGGACGAGATCCTCAACACCTGCGCCCACGTCCGCGAAGGCAGCCGCGACATCGTTCTGACCGACGCCGCACGTGAACGAGTGCGACGCGTCGCCGAGGGCCAGAACCGCCAAGGGCTGCGTGTGCTCGCCGTCGCCACACGAAACCTCCCCGCACAGCGCAGGGCATACACGGTCGCCGACGAGTCCGGCCTCTCCCTGGTGGGCTTCGTCGCCTTCCTCGACCCGCCCAAGGCCACCGCCGCATCCGCGATCGCCGCGCTCGGCGACAACGGCGTCACGGTCAAGGTCATCACCGGCGACAGCGAACTGGTCGCCCGCAAGGTGGCGAACGACGTCGGCCTCGATGCCGGCGAGATCCCGCTCGGCCGCTCCCTGGACGCCCTCGACGACGACGAGCTGCGAGAACTGGCCGAGAAGACCACGGTGTTCGCTAAGGTCAACCCGGTCCAGAAGGCCCGCATCATCCGCGCCCTGCAGTCCGGCGACCACACCGTCGGCTACCTCGGCGACGGCATCAACGATGCCGCCGCCCTGCGCGACGCGGACGTCGGCATCTCGGTGGACACCGCGGTCGACATCGCCAAGGAATCCGCGGACATCATCCTGCTCGAAAAGGATCTCACCGTCCTGGAGCGCGGCGTGATCGAGGGCCGGCGCACCTTCGGCAACATCATGAAGTACATCAAGATGACGGCCTCCTCCAATTTCGGGAACGTCTTCTCCGTACTCGTCGCCTCCGCATTCCTGCCCTTCCTGCCGATGCTCGCCGTGCACCTCCTCGTGCAGAACCTCTGCTACGACATCTCCCAACTGTCCATCCCATGGGACAAGATGGACGAGGACTACCTGAAGAAGCCCCGCAAGTGGGCCGCCGGCGACCTGTCCCGATTCATGCTCTGCATCGGCCCGATCAGCTCGATCTTCGACATCAGCACCTACTGCGCCATGTGGTGGGTGTTCTCCGCGAACACCGTCGGCGAGCAGACCCTCTTCCAGTCCGGCTGGTTCATCGAGGGACTGCTCTCCCAGACCCTCATCGTCCACATGATCCGCACCCGCAGGATCCCCTTCATCCAGTCCCGCGCGGCCACCCCGGTCCTGCTGCTCACCGGCACGATCATGGCAATCGGCATCTACCTGCCGTTCTCGCCCCTGGCCGGCACCCTGCAGATGCAGTCACTGCCCTGGACGTACTTCCCGTTGCTCATCGCCACCCTCCTCGGCTACTGCGCACTCACCCAGTTCCTCAAGACCAGCTACATCAAGCGGTTCGGCACCTGGCTGTAGCCCAGTGCCGATCCCGTGTCCAGGGCATCGCCCGTGTGCCCCGGACACGGGATCGGCGTCGGCCGCGGACGGTCCTACCGCCACTCCGTCGGCAACGCCACCGTGAGGGGCGATGCCTCGCAGCGATCTGACAGCCGATCTCGACGACAACCAGGTTCTGCTCGCCATCGACTGGATGGCTGAGCGATTGCGCGGCGTCGTCCTCTCGCCGGGCAACGGCATTCGCGCTGTCCTGACCACAGCTGCACCACCATTGCCCGGGCCCCGGGGCAGATACAGGGGCCTGAGCGTGTTCGGCTACAGTGGCGCACCGATGAACGCGCAGCAGACACCACCCGGCGCCGCCCGCTCCGCGCCCCTGCTGCGCCTTCACCTCTTCGGCGGATTCCGCGCCACGCGCGACGGCGGCCCGGCGCTTGCCGAGCACTGGCCAAGACAGACCGCCCAGGCGCTGGTCAAGCTGCTTGCCGTCACTCCGGGGCACCGGCTGCACAGGGAGCAGATCCTGGACCTCTGCTGGCCGGACACCGAGCCTCAGGCCGCGACCAACAGCCTGCGTGTCGCGTTGCACGCCGCGCGCCGCGCCCTCGAACCCGAACTGGCCCCGCGCGCCATCTCCTCGTATCTCGTCTCCGACGGGGCTCAGCTGCTCCTGGCTCCCGCCACCGTGCGGGTCGATGCCGATCAGGCCGAGGAGGCCGCACGTTCCGCGCTGGCCTCCGGGGACGTGGCAGAGCTGGAGAAGGCATCGGAACAGTTCGAAGGGGAACTACTGCCGGAGGACCGGTACGCGGGCTGGGCCGAGCGCCGGCGCAGGCAGCTCTCGGCGCTGCAGGAAGAGATACGGGTCGCCCTCGCCTCGGCCTTCCTGGAACAAGGCGACTTGCCGAAGGCCGAGGCCACCGCGGCATCGGTCCTCTCGGCCAGCCCCGCCGAGGAGGTGGCACACCGCATCCTGATGAATGTCTACCTGCGGCAGGGACTGCGGCTGCGGGCCGTGCGCCAATACCACGTGTGCCGGGACGCACTCGAGACCGAGCTGGGTGTCCGTCCCGGGCCCGAGACCGAGCAACTGCACAGGGCCGCACTCGCCGCCGAGCCCGCCCTGGCCACCACCACCAGGCCTGCACTGCCCGCGCCGCTGAGGGGCAGCGCCGCATCACCGTTGCACGGTCGGGACGACCTGCTCCGCGATCTGCTCACCGACGCAGGGCCGCCGGTGCGACTGCTCACAGGCGAGGCAGGGGTGGGCAAGACCCGCCTGGCGAGTGAGGCGGCGCGCCGTGCCGCCGACGCGGGCTGCGCCGTGCTCTGGGGGGCCGGCCATGACGCGGAGGGGCACACACCGTACGGGGTGTTCGCAGAGGCTCTCGACGGGTGGCTCGCCGAACAGCAGGTGACGGCGCGTGCGCGGGTCGGCGCCGAGTATCCCGAGCTGGTGGCATTCCTGCCGTCGTTGGGGCAGGCACATGGCTTGGGTGAACGCAGTCCGGAAGAGGCGCGCGACCGGCTGTTCAGGGCGACGGCGGGGCTGCTGGGTGAGCTGGCGTCCGTACGGCCGGTGTGGTTGGTCCTCGACGATATGCAAGCTGCCGACGAGGGTTCGTACCAGTTGCTGAGCCATCTGGCGCGACGTGCCGGCGGGCGCGGGCCTCGACTGCGGTTTCTGGTGACGTACCGCGACGAGGACCTGTCGGACACCGACTCGCGGCGCGCTGGTGTCAGGGCGCTGCTGCGCCAGGGGCTCGCCGTCGGGCGACCGGTGCGACGGCTTGGCAAGGCGGACTGTCTCGCGGTGGCCCGCGATGCCGGCGGTTCCGGAGACACCGAGCGGCTGGAGCGTGTCTGGGCGCTGTCCCTCGGCAACCCGCTGTTCGCCGTCGAGTTGTCCCGTGGGCTCGCAGGATCTGCTGCCGAGAGCGTCGCGCCTGATGGGGTAAGGCAGTTGGTGGCCGAGCGGCTCGCGCGGCTGGACCCGGACACGCGACGCATGGTGGAGGCACTGTCCGTCGCGGGCCCCGAGACGGCCTCGTCCGAACTGCTCGACGTGATCGCGCACGGACTGCACCCGGCCGTGGCCGGGGCGGCCGCAACCGCCGCGCTGGAACGGGCGATCGCTGCCGGGTTCGTCGAGGAGCGGCTCGTCGTAGTGGCCGGGCGGCACGAGCCAGGGCTCGCCTTTCGCCATCCGCTGGTACGTCTGACCTGCTACGAGACCCTCACTGCCCTACGCCGCAGGCAACTGCATGCCGCGTTCGCGCAGGCCGTGCGGCGGCGCAGGCCCGACGCGGTCGACACACTCGCCTCACATTTCGCGCGGGCCCACGACCCGCGCGCCGCCGAGTACCTGCGCCGCGCCGCCGAGCGTGCCGCTGCCCTCTACGCCAACGACACCGCCGACCACTACTACCGCGACCTGGTCGCCCGGCTCGATGCGGACGCCGCCCGCGCGCGTCTCGCGCATGCCCAGGTACTGCGCCGCATGGGCCAGTTCGAGCGTGCCACCGACGCGCTGCGGGCGGCGCTCGACGAGTTCGTGCGCCGGAACAACCATGACCTCGTGGTGCTGGCCGCGGGCCATCTGGCTGAGACGCTGGTGAAGGCCGGCGCTCCGGCTGCCGGACGGCAAGTCCTGCGCGACCACCCGGTGACCGCGGACACAGCTCCCGAAGCTGCCTCGGTCCACCGGCTGGCCCTGTCCGTGGTCTGCGCCTTCGAGGGTCGGTATGACGACGGGCACGCGGCTGCCCGTCAAGCACTTCCCGCCGCCCACCGGGTGCCAGGCGGGCGAGGACAGGGCCTCCTCGCCCGCTCCTACGCGCTGCAGGCCACCAATCTGGGCCTGGCAGGCCGCTTCGAGCAGGCCCGCGAGGCCGGCGACTTGGCACTGGAGCCGGCTGAGACGTACGGCGACCCGACGCTGCTCGGTACAGTCCTGTCAATGTTGCGGGAGAACGCCCGACGTGCCGGGAGGCTGCGCGAGGCCGTCGGCTTCGGCGAGCGAGCCCTCGACCTTGCCGAGCAGTCCGGTGACCCGACGGCCACCGCGTTCGAACAGGCGAACCTGGCCGAACTGTGGTTGCTGCTCAACGAGTCGGACACTGCTTCGGTGCTGGCGACCGCGTCCGTGACCGGCGCCGAGGCGGATGGCAGCTGGTGTCTTCCCTATGCCCTTGCGGCACAGGCCCGCGCCCACCTGCATGTCGGCGACTTGCCGAGTGCGGCAGCCACCCTGGACCTCGCCGCGCGGGCTGCCGCGGGTCTGGAGGACCGGCAGGCGGCGTACGAGGTACGCACGGCGCGCGCCGAACTCGCCCTGCACACGGACCGGCCCGGCCATGCGCTGTACGCCCTCGGCGGCTACGCCACCGACGCACCGGTCCTCGCGGCCTGGGCTCACCTCCTGGACGGTCGAGCGGAGTCGGCGTACGCAATCGCCCGTAAAGAGGCCGATCGGGCCACCGTCGCCGGAGAGCGCCTCGCCGAGGTCGAAGCGCGTGTCGTTCTCGGAGTCGGCCTGTGCCGCCTGGACCGCGCGGAGGAGGGAGCGGCGGAACTGGCAGGCGCCGGCTCACTCGCTGCCGCTCTGCCGTATCCGGCAGGTGCGTTGCGGGTGGAGCAGGCGCAGATGCTCCTGCGCGAGGCGGGGCACCGAACATTGACGTTCCCAAGCGCCGGTGGGGGGCCGGCCGGGACTTCGAGCCCAGCCGAGCACACCACCTGAAGACGGAGGACACCGGCGCCCGGGTCCACAGCGCTGAGGCATGGTTCGATCTCACCGTCACCGGAGCCGTCGTGGCATTCGGCGTGTGGCCGCGACCGGCCCGGGCGTACCGAAGCGGGAATCGGAGAGGGTGACGGCGACCGAGCATGCCGAGGACCCCCTGGGCGGGACGCCCAGGGGGTCCAAGTGGCTTCTGCGAGAAGCAAATCAGGACAGCGTGTACGTCGTCATCTGGTGGATGCCGTTGTCCAGGGACAGGACGCCGCCGCCCAACTGCTCCGCCATGCGGTTGACGCCGAAGTCGTCGAAGTTGAGCGCGACCATGTCATCGACTCCGTCACCGTCGAGGTCGGCGGCGAGGTAGTTGCGCGAACCGGCCAGGGTGGCGCCGCCGAGCTTGTCCTGGAAGCTCCAGCCGGTGGTCAGGATCGCCGGGTCCCACGCGCCCAGACCGGCCTCGGTGCCGCCCGCCAGCAGTCGGCGATTGCCAGGTCCGTTGATGAACTGGGCGGTGCGCAGTGGGCTGAGCACCGAGGCGCGGGTGTCGTTGCCGTCGGCCGGGAAACCGTAGAACGTGGCGAAGCTCAGCAGGTACAGCGGGTCGTTCCTGCCGTCGATGAGGAAGTTGCCGTGCGACCAGGGACTGCCGCTTATGGCCTGGTGAAGTACCTTGCCGGTGCGGCCGTCACGGATCTCGACGACGACGTGCGGGGAGGCGGTGCTGATGTCACCGGCGGTGGTGGGGTCGGTCATCGCGATCCAGGTGTAGGCGACCGCATGCCCGTCCGCGTACGGGATGTTCGGCGAGGCGAAGACGGCGTGGTCGAGGACGGCGCCGTGCAGCTTGCCGTCCACGGCCCTGGCCGGGGCCTCGGGGTCGGCGTCCCACTGCACCTTGCCGGTGGCGCCGTCGAGGGCCGCGCCGCCCACGACGGCGGCGGGGTCGAACAGCGAGCCGGTCGTGGTGTACTGCGTGTAGACCTGACCGTCGGCGACGGCCGTGTCGGAGAAGACCGCCGTCCGGTCGGTCGGCGCGGAGTACGTCCACATGGCCTTGCCGCGGGCGTTGTAGACGCGCAGGGCGTCGGTCGGGACGATGATCTCGTCCTTGCCGTCGCCGTTGACGTCGGCGACCGTGACCGAGCGGACGTACTGGCCGGCGCCGTCTATGGTGGTCAGCACGTTGCCGGTCGCGCCGTCCAGGACGACGGTCGCGGTGTCCGCGGCGACGACGACCTCGGGCTTGCCGTCGCCGTTGACGTCACCGGTGGCGATGTTGTGCACCTCGCCGGCGACGGTCGCCTGCCACAGCTTCTTGGGTTCGCCGCCCTTGACCAGCGACGGGCCGGACCAGGCCCACACACCGTTCGAGGTGCCGCCCGCGACGACATCCGGCTTCTTGTCGCCGTTCAGATCGGTGGCCTGCGCGTAGTTCAACTCGCCCTGGAGCGGGCTGAGATCCTTCTGCTTGCCGTTGCCCAGCTTGTACGTGCGGATGTTCTGCTGCTGGTCGATGACGCGGACGAGGTCCTCGCCACCCGCGGAAAGGACCTGCTGGAACATCGGTGAGGCGGTGAGACCGTCCTGCCGCCACGCGACCTTGCCCTTGGCGGTGAACACCATGAGCGCGCCGTAACGCAGACCGGACACGTTCTTGGCCAGATCCATGTCCCGGTCGTCCTGCGCCGAGGCGATCAGCTTGCCGTGGGCGATGTCCAGGCGCCAGACGCTGGCACCGTCCTTGCCGTTGTCGGCGTTGCGCTTGATGGTGTACGTCCACTCGACGGTGGACGCGTCCTTGCCCTTGAGGACCCGGATCGTGCTGGCGTTCACATAGCGCTCGGAGGTGAGCGTCGACTCGCTGACCGCGTACTCCGTGCCCGCCGAGTCCGTGACGTCACCGATCGTCAGGGCGGTGGGCAGCGCGTTGACGCGGGTGTCCAGGGTGGTGCGCTCGCCGCTGTCCAGGTCGTACGAGGCGATCTCGTATTCCACCGCGTCATTGACGTCCGCCTGCTCCAGGGCGACCAGACGGCCGCGCGCGGTGTCCAGCCGGACCTGGCGCCCGTAGAGGTCGCTGTCCGTCTTCCAGGCCACCGAGCCGTCGGCGGTGTCGAGGACGAGGGTGGTGCCGTGCGCGGTGACCCCGGTGGCCTTGCGCAGGTTCCAGGCGATGGCGACCTTGCCGGCGCCGAGGGCCTCCATACCGCCCCAGGTGGCGGCGCGCGACTCCTTGGTGTCGTACGTCCAGGTCGCCGACGGGGTCAGCGCACCGTCGGCGTACGAGAAGCGGATGCCGCTGAGCGTGGCCGTCTCGGTCGCCGGGGCACCACCGGTGTTGAGGCGGGGCGAGTCGGCGACGAGCAGCGTACCGTCGACGATCTTGACCTTCGACGCGTACGAGTACAGCTTCGACCAGACGGTGTTGCCGGTCCTGCCGTCGAGCACCGTCACGAACGTGCCGCTCGTCAGCGAGGAGCCGGGCGAGGAGAAGGGCCGGTAGGGCACGTCGCCGACGGCCGCCGAGAAGACGATGTCCGGTGTGCCGTCACCGGTCAGGTCACCGGTGTCGTACCCCTGGTCGGAGTAGGGCGCGAACGGGCTGACCGCGTTGTAGCCCATGAGGATGCGCGCCGGGTAGGCCTCGGTCTGCCACGGTCGGATGTTCTTGACCTGCCAGTCCGCGTACAGCGAGGTGTTGGTGCGTGCCCAGACGGTGGAGCCGTCGGCCTTGTGCAGTTGTACATTGCCGAGGCTGTGCACGGTGAAGTACTTGCCGCCGGAGGCCGGCACGGTGGCACCGATGCCTCGCACGCCCTCCAGGGTGGACCTGGCGGTGAAGGTGACCGGGGCGGCAGTGGCGCCGCTGAGGCTCCGGCCGCCGTCGGACGCAGCGGCGTCGGAGGCGCCGGGGCCGGACACGGAGCTGCCGGTCGCCGAGTCGTCGCCGTACACATCGACGCCCACGCGGTCCGCGAGCCTCTGCGCCTCGGCGCTCGTCAGCTTCATCGCCGAGCCGCTGTCGTCAGCGGCCAGGGCGTGCGGCGCCGAGGTCAGCGCGAGTCCCGCGGCGGCCAGGGCGGAGGCGAGCGCCAGCGCCCGCTTGGAGGGATGGGCTCTCATCACTTGGCTCCCTGCGCGATACGGATCGCCGAACCGGCCGTCAGGACGGGCTGGTTGAACGAGTACTGAAGGGCGTCGGTGCCGGTCTGGTTCTCGATGCCGACGGTGGCCGCGGCACCGTTTCCGGGCACGGACTGGTACTGGAAGGTGACATCGCCCGTTGCTTCGTCGAAGACCGCCTCGAAGGTGGCGCGGCTGTTGTCGGCCAGCAGGACGGCCTTGTTCCAGACGATGGCGAACTTGCGGTGGCCGGACTTGCCGGTGGTGGCCGTCTGCACGCTCGACTTCTTGTCGAGGGTCAGATCGTCCCAGAACGGGGCGACGATGCCGTTGGGCCTGGCGGCGGCCGGCAGCGCGGTGTTGTCGTAGTCTCCGAGGCGCGGCTCCATGAAGTTGATGAGGCCGTTGGTGGTGACGGACGCGCTGGAGTAGTCGACGCCGTACAGGCTCACCCAGAAGGGCAGCGAGATCGTCCTGGCGTCCTCGTCACCGCTCAGGGAGACGTTGGCGACACCCTTGATCCAGGAGTACGTGGCCGGGGTGCAGCTGTTGCCGGCGTTGTCGGTGCGCGCCGGGAGCCGGACGGTGCGGGTCTCGACGCCGTCGACCGTCAGACTCGTGGCGGAGACGCCGTTGCACAGCACGGGGGCGGCGGGCTTCACGGTGAGCGTGTAGGCGCCCTCGGCGACCTTCGGCAGCGTGAACGTACCGTCCGTGCCGGTGGTGACCGGGTCGACCGGAGAGCCGGTCACCTGGACGGTAGCCTCGGCCAGCGGCTTTCCGGTGACATCGAGGACGGTGCCGGTTACGGGGTGGCTCGTGACGGCGTCCAGGGAGATGTCCTGGACCAGCGGCCGGCCGGTGGCCAGTTCGATGCCGGAGACGGTCTTGAGCGCATAGCCGTAGCCGCTGAGTGCGAACGTGTAGCTGCCCGGGACGAGCGACAGGCGGTACGAGCCGTCGGCACCGGTGGTGACCGTACGGGCGCCCGATGTGTCGTTCGTGGCCTTGACCGTGATGCCGGACAGGGCGGCGCCGGTGGCCTTGTCGGTGATCCTGCCGGAGACGGTCACCGCGGAGTGCGGGGCCTTGTCGATCGAGGAGAGGATGTCGAGCTTGCCCTCGCCCCAGACGTTGTTGGCGTCGGCGCTGCCGCCGCAGTGCGTGTCGTCGACGTTGCGGGCTCCCTGGTTCAGCAGTGCGCGGGTGCCGTCGATGTCACCGATCAGCGAGGGGGCGGCCGACCAGAGCAGGGCGACCGCGCCCGCGACGTGCGGCGTCGCCATCGACGTACCGTTGATGGTGTTGTACGACGAACCCGGCCACGAGGAGCGGACGTTGACGCCCGGAGCCGAGATGTTCGGCTTCATCGAGCCGTCGACGAGGGACGGACCGAAGCCGGAGAACGAGGCGATCTTGCCGGTGGAGTCGTAGGCGCCGACGCCGTAGGACGGGGCCTGCGCGCCCGGCGCCTCGGTGGTGGAGCAGGTCTTGCCGTCGCCGCTGTTGCCCGCGGCGAACGCCTCGAAAATGCCCGCAGCGTTCCATGCCTCGACGATGTCCTGGTAGAACGTCGTGTTGCCGCCGCCCCAGGAGTTGTTGACGATGTTCGGGGCCAGGTCCGGGCGCGGGTTCTGCCCTTCATGGTCGGTCGGGGCGAGGATCCACTGGCCGGCCGCGAGCAGCGAGGCGTCCGAGCAGGACTGCGACTCGCAGCCCTTGGCGGCGATCCACTTCGCGTTCGGCGCGACACCGATGCCGTTCCTGCCGGCCATGGTGCCCATCGTGTGGGTGCCGTGGCCGTTGTTGTCGCAGGGGACGCCGCTCGTGCCGCACTGGCCGGTCGGATCGTAGAAGTTGTAGTCGTGCGTGAAGGTACCGTCGCCGTTGTTGCCACGGTAGTTGGCGACCAGGTCCGGGTGGTCGTACTGCACCCCGGAGTCGACGTTGGCGATGACGATGCCCTCGCCGCGGTCGTCGTACTGCGACCAGACCTTGTCGGCCTCGATGTCGGCGATGCCCCACTCGGGGGTGCCGTCGTCCTCGGCTGCGGCGGTCGTCACCTTGCTGTCCGCGGCCTCGATGCCGTCGAGTTCGTAGTGCTGTTCCTTCAGGATCCGGGCGACGTCCGAGCGCTTGGCGAGCTGCCTGACAAGGTCCGCGTCGCCCTTCACTTCGACCGCGTTGGCGATCCAGTAGTCCTGGTGGCCCACCTTCTCCTCGTCGAGGAAGGCGGTGATCGACTTCTGGCTGTCCGCGGCGTGCGCGCGCAGCTCCTGGAACGCGGCCTTCGCCCTCCCGGCGTGCGAGCGCTTGCGCTTCGCCGCGGACAGGTCGGCCCGGTCCTTGAGGACGACGAAGAACGTCGCCTCGCCGCCCTTGGCAACGGCCGCGGAGAGCGCGGAGTCGACCTTGGCGGACGAGGCGGACAAGGCGGGCGCGGTGGAAGTGGCGGCCGCTGGCAGCGGCGCGGCCAGCAGGGCGGCTGCGGTGAGGGCGGCCGCCGCCCATGCGGCGGATCTGCGCCGGGGCGGTCGGGGCAGGTGCATCGGGGGTGCTCCTCCGGGAAATTTACGGGGAGCCCGGACGCTAGACAGACGCCGTTACTCGGGCATTACAGCGCTCGGCGCACCCGTATGTGACGGGTCTCCATGGGGCGGCGGGTGCGCACGGCGGGGCGGCCCCGCGGCGGCCGTGCCGTGCTCGGCATGGCGCCGGGGCCGAGCGCCGACGCTGACGCGGTGTCCGGCACCATCGGTTTCCGGGCGCGTGAACCGCCCGTCACGGCCGGGGCGCGGTTCTGCCCCTGGTGCTCCCCTCCCGGCCGGTGTGCGCCCCGAGGAACAGGGGAGGAATCGGCATGGGCGCCGTGCCGAGGCCGGTGCCCCGAACATGTGCGACGGCCCGCAGCCGGAAGCCGGGTGCGGGCCGTCGTACGTGGCCACAAAATGGTTCTGTGGTGCGATCCGGTCAGCAGGTGCCCGAAGGCCTCTCCCTCGTCACGAGGTTGGTGAAGCCGGTCGTGCCGTCCAGCCACAGGACTCGCTTGCCGGTGTCGGCCGACGGGAGCACCTGGTCGCCACGGTTGCAGGACATCCGCTGCGCACCGCCCTGGCCGTCGGGCGCCGTCTGGTACAGCTTCGGCAGCGTGTCGTTGGCGTAGCTGGTGGCCGGCGGCACACTCATCACGGTGACCGCGTCGTCGGAGGCTGTCAGCGAGTAGGCGTGGACCGGGCTCTTGCCCGACTCCGGGAGGACGGTGATGTGGTCCGAGCCGTCCAGCGCGGACCGCTCGACCGAGGCCTGGCCGTCATCGGTGATGTCCTGGTCGAGGATCCAGAAAACGCCGTCGTCGGTGATGGCCGTCTGTCCGATGCCCATCGCGGTGTTCTTGTCGACGGCGGGCAGCAGCTTCGCGGTGCCCGTGGCGGCGTCGAAGACCTCGACTCCGAGCTTGTAGCCGTCACGCTCCGCCCACAGCTTGGCATAGGCGATCTTGCCGTCCTTCACCGACGGCATGGCCGTGGAGACCTCGTAGCGTCCGCCGTCGACCAGACCGGAGGTACCGGTCCTGATGTCGATGTAGCCGACGTGCCAACCACCCGTGTACGGGTCCATCGTGGTGTAGACGAGGTAGTCGCCGTTGATCCGGACCGAGGAGACGTTGGTGCCGGAGGCGCCCACGACCTTGTCGATGCCGCCGGCGAGCGGCCGGACGTGGAACTTGACCGACTGAGCGGTGTACTCGGCCCAGGCGACGGTCTTTCCGTCGGTGTCGGCGTACACGTTGTAATTGCCGTTGTTGGCGCTGACCAGGGTCGCGCCGCCCTTGCCGTCGGTCCTCCCGCTCCACACCGAGTACGGCTCGCTGCCGTCCTCGTTGGAGCGGGAGACCGCGTACCGCCCGCCGCCCGCACCCACGCCGGTGCCGGAGATGTTGACCTTGTCGAGCAGCGTGTCGGTGTCGACGCCGATCGCCTTCTCCCAGCCCGGCACGATGCCGTGCGCGTCGAAGGAGCGCTTCACGATCTTCAGCTGGTCCTTGGAGACTCCCAGCTCCTGCGCGGCGGCGACGACCGCGGCGCGCCCCTCGGTGAAGCCGTCCAGCGGTGTCATGTACGCCGTCAGCGCACGGTAGACGATCCGGTCGGCCAGATCGGGGTCGAGGTCTTGGCGGATGTCCCACAGTGCGCCGGAGAAGATCGTCGAGTTGAGGTGGACGCCACCGCTGTCGGCGCGGTAGGAGACGCCGAGGAAGTCCTTCGAGGTGGTCGCGCCGTCGTCCAGGTCTCGAAGCGCGCACTCGCGCGGGCCGGCAGTGGTGCACAGGTCCTCGCCGAGCAGCGCGGCATCGGGGTCGTTCATGGACTCGTGGTTGGCCGCGAGGTCGATCGCGTTTCCGAAGTAGTCGGCGAGCGCCTCGTTCATGGCGCCGGACTGGCCTGCGTAGACGAGGTTCGCGCTGTGCTGGATCACGCCGTGCGTCATCTCGTGGCCGACGACGTCGGTGTCGGCGGAGAAGGTGCGGTAGTCCCCGCCGCCCTGCCCGTACACCATCTTGCTGCCGTCCCAGAAGGCGTTGTTGAACGGCCGGCCGCCGTTCACGACGCCGACGAGGGAGTAGATGTAGCCGCCCTTGTCGTCCAGGCTGTCGCGGCCGAACTTCGACTTGTAGAAGTCGTAGACCTGGCCGGCCGCCCAGTGGGCGTCCACCGCACCGGAGTCGGTGAATTCGGCGCCGAGCTCCGGGGTGTCCGACCTGAAGGTCTTGATGCCGCTGGGCCACGTACCTGACGCCGAGGATGCTTCACGGCCGCGGGCGTCGTAGGTCGCGATCATGACGTTGCTGTTGTTCTCGACACGGCGGGCATAATCGATCGTCTGGTACGCGCCGTCGCTGCCCTGGTACAGGTAGACCTCGGCGCTCTCACCGTTGTACCGGGTGCCGGTGCCCTTGACGACCAGCTGCTGTGTGGCGGCCGCAGCCGGGGTCCCTGACTCGTCCACGGCTCCCGCAGTCGCGGTGCCGCTCGCACCGAACGTCTGCAGACCGCTGTACTGGAGCAGCGGGTAGCCCGAGTGGGCGTCGACGTAGACCTCCTGCGCCAACGGCGCACCGGTCGCCGGGTCGACACCCCGGACCGTGATATGCCGGGTCAGTACGCCCTTGCCCTGCGGAAGGACCGCCAGGCCGTGCGAGGTGCCCTTCAGTGCGGCACCGGGCTGCTTGCCCGTCGGGTCCGACGGGGCTCTCAGCGGGGCGTTGCCGAGACCGGAGGCCACGGCGCCGATCGCGCGGGAGACCGCTGTCTTCTCGGAGACGGCCGCTTTGGTCGTGGCGAGCTCGAGGCCGGTGAAGTACTGGCCCGACGTACCGGTGACGGTGCGTTGGTCGCTGCCCTCTGTCATCCGGACCACGTACTGGCCACCGAGCACCGTGATGCCCTTGTACTTCTGCTGGAGCCGCACGGTCGCGTTCTTGCCGCTGCGCTGGGTGGCGACTACTGTCAGGTCCCGCTCGGGGTCGGTGATGTGGTACCGGCTCTTCTTCGAGGCGAGGTGATCGCGGGCGGCGTCGGAGGCGCTCCCGGTTGCGTCGGCCTTCTCCTTGAGCCCGGTGACGAGCGTGGGAGTGTCCGTCCCGGTTCCGGCGGTCGAGACCGCCGGAACCGAATCCGTGCCGACTGCGTGGGCGGCGGAGATGCCGGTCAGCAACATGCCGGCGGTGGTCAGCAGGGCCGCGACGCCCCGGGCGGGGCGTATGCCGGACGGATGGAACAGGGCGGACGATGTCGCGTCCCCGTTTTTTGATCTCCAGCGTGTCGAAGTACGCAAGGTCTTCCCTCTCGCAGGCGGTGGCACTGGTGGATGGGGGACATGAAATACGTGGCTCACCATGCGAACAATGAAGTTCTGGCGCCGATTTGTGGACATGCCCACTTGTGTGGCAGACGGACCCGGATGAAGGATCAAGCTGTGCAGAGCAACAGAGCGGACTGGCGGGCCCTGGGTCTGGACGCCGGAGAACTACTGGTGTACGAGGCGTTGTTGGACCTCGATGGCCGCCGGACTTCTGAGGCGCTGGCCGAGTCGCTCTCGCTCTCGGAGGGGCAACTGCAGTCCGTGTGCGAGCGGCTGGAGCAGGTCGGATTCGTCCGGCCCGCCCTCCCAGGCAGCCTGCCCACTGCCGTCAACCCTGCCGGCGCCATCCGGAACCTGATCCATTTGCGCAGGGCCGAGTTGCTGCGTACATCGTCCGAACTGGAGACGCTCACCGCCTCGGTCGACCAGTTGGCCGCACAGATGTGGGGAAGGGCGACGAACGTCGAGACGGTCGGCATCGAGACGGTCCGCGGCCGCGAGGCCATCGGCGATCGTGTCGTCTCCCTCCTGGCCTCCGCGACCAGCCAGGTCAACCTCCTCGACAGGCCCCCCTACGCGTCGAGCGAGCCGGACGGCATGCCTGCCCCCCTCGCGGTGGGTGAACTGGTCGACCGCGGGGTGGAGGTGCGGGCGGTGGTGGACCGCAAAGGGCTGAACTTCCCTCGCCGCGCGCGGGGCCTGAGCGAGCTCGCCGAGCAGGGTGTACAGATCCGGCTCGCAGCCGACCTGCCGACCAAGCTGATCACTGTGGACCGACAGGTGACCCTGCTGCCCCCGACGGACGGGGCCGACCCCACAGCCGCCGCCCTCGTCATCAGTGACGCTCTGCTGAGCAATGCCGTGGTGCCGCTCTTCGAGGAGCTGTGGAATCGCTCGATGCCCATCGGACCGGGCGGATCGGACGCGCCGGGACACGAGCGGAGTGAACTGCTGACCTTGCTCGCCTCGGGGCTCAAGGACGAGGCGATAGCCCGCAGGCTGGGAGTCCACGTGCACACGGCCCGTCGCCGGATCAGCCGGCTGTTGCTCGAACTGAACGCGGAGACCCGATTCCAGGCCGGCGTCCAGGCGTTGCGCCGGGGCTGGCTGAACCTCTGACCGCTGCAAGGATCAGCACACCGATACCACTCAGTGGGTCTGGACCGTGCGGCTTCGGACCACATCCGCGTCGGCGGGCTGACCGACAAGGGCACCGAGAGCAAGCGAGCCGGCAAGGCTCCCGTCGTCGAAGAGATCCGCAAACTCGGCGTCAAGCCGGCCGAGGGCCGCTCGACCGTCGAGTCCGAAAACACGCACGTCTCGGAAGGCCCCGGCACGTTCCATCAGCGCCCGGACCTCGGCGGCGAGCCGCTGCCAGAGCACCATGGAGACGCCGTCGTCGACCACGAGGGCCCGGGCGAGGCCGTGGGGCAGTTCCCGCACCGCCCCGACGCCGACCGCACCGTTTGACAAATTGTAAGACGACCGGACATATTGAAAACGATAGAAGGAGTGTGCACCATGCCGCGACCCAGCATGCGCGAACATCTGATCGAAGCCGCGCACGATCGCTTCCACGAGCACGGCTTCAACGGCATCGGCATCAAGGACATCACCGACACCGCCGGCACGCCGAAGGGTTCGTTCTACAACCACTTCGACAGCAAAGAAGCCATGGCCGTCGAGGTCATGCGCCGCTACGCCGAGTCGCGCGGGATGGACATGCTCGCCGACCCGTCGGTCCCGCCCGTCGAGCGCATCCGCGGCCACTTCGCCTACCTGATGGCGGACCTGGAGCGGTACGGCTACGCGCGGGGCTGCATGTTCGGCAACTTCGGGGCGGAGCTGTCCACGCAGAGCCCCGTGATCCGGGACGAGGTGGGCAACCGGCTCGGGCGGTGGGCTTCCGCGCTCGCCTCGGCGCTGGACGAGGCCCGCGCGGCCGGGACCCTGGCGAGCGAGGTGGACAGCGCGATCCTGGCACGATTCCTGGTGAGCGCCTGGGAGGGGGCGGCCATGCAGGCGAAGGTCGTGCGCGGCAGCGCGCCGCTGGACGACTTCTTCACCGTGTTCGATTCGCTGACCACCTGACCCGACGTCCGTCTTCCGGTCAGGTCAGTGGGACGTCGAAGACCGTCTTCCGGTGACTGAAGGCCTCCAGGGAGTAGCGGCCGTGGTAGTTGCCCATGCCGCTCTCCCCGACGCCGCCGAGCGGCAGGGCCGGCACCGTCAGATGGTGGACCGGCAGGCCGAAGTTGACGGCGCCGGAGGAGGTTTCGGCGATGAGCCGTGCCTTCGTGGTGTCGTTCCCGGTGAAGGCGTACACGGCCAGCGGCTTGTCCCGGTCGTTGACGAAGTCGATCGCCTCGGTGAGGTCGGCGACCGCGAGGATCGGCAGGATCGGCCCGAAGATCTCCTCCTGCATCACCGGTTCGTCGGCCCGGACGTCGAGCAGCACGGTCGGGGCGATGTACTTCTCGGCGCGGTCGCTCTGTCCGCCGATCACCGTGCGACCGGAGTCGAGCAGCTTCCGCAGCCGGTCGAAGTGCCGCTCGTTGACGATGCGCCCATAGCTGCCGGAGGTCCGGGGGTCGTCGCCGTACAGGTCCCGGACCGCCCCCACAAGGGCGGTCGCCAGCGCCCGGGCGGTCTCGGGGTCGGTGAGGACGTAGTCGGGGGCGACACAGATCTGCCCGGCGTTGCTGAACTTGGTGGCCGCGATGCGTGCGGCGACCGTGGCGATGCCGGCGTCCCGGTCGACGAACACCGGCGACTTTCCGCCCAGTTCGAGGGTGCCGGGCGTCAGGTGCTCGGCGGCCGCGCGCATCACGATCCGGCCCACGGTGCCGTTGCCGGTGTAGAAGACGTGGTCGAAGTCCTGCGCGAGCAGCGACGTCGTCTGCGCGACGCCGCCCTCGACCAGCGCGACGGCCTCGGGGTCGAGATAGGCGGGGACGAGCCGGGCCAGCAGCGCGGACGTCTGCTCGGCGAGCTCTGACGGCTTGACGACCACCGCGTTGCCGGCCGCGAGTGCCCCCGCGACGGGGGTCAGCAGCAGGTAGATCGGGTAGTTCCAGGCCGACAGGACCAGGGCGACACCGAGCGGGTCGAACTCGGTGTGGGCCGTCGTCCCCTCCGGCAGATGGGGGCCACGATCTCGGCGGGCTGCGGTGCGAGCCACCCCTCCAGGTTCTCCAGGTAGTCGTCGATCTCCAGGACCGTCAGGTCGATCTCCGCGCGGTCGACCTCGTCCGCGTTCTTGCGCATGTCGGCCCACAGGGCTTCGGCGATCGCCTTCCGGTTGTCGGTCAGCAGCGCGCGCAGCCAGGTCAGTTGCTCGCGGCGCCAGGCAAGGGGCTTGGTGCGGCCGCTGCGGTGGGTCGCGCGCAGTCGTGCGACCAGGTTGGCCGCCTCGGTCTCGGTCAACGCGGGGTACGTCGTGGTCACGTGGGTCTCTCGTTTCGTGAAGCGGGCCCGGGCGCCGGCCGGGCACCGGAATCGCACAGGGCAGGAGGGAATCGATGGACGCTCGCCGGAGGCCGGCCCACCCGCGGGCGGGCCGGCCTCCGGCGAGGCGGGCGTTGCCTCTCGTGGGGCGGCCCCTGGTTCGCCTGCCACCACCGGGTGATGACGTCGGCGTAGTCGTCGGCGTTCTCCTCCCAGGCAAAGTGGCCGGCGAGGAGGTACCGCTGGAGGACACTGCTCAGGCGGTGGCGAAGATGACCTCGGGCCGGGCACGGCTCCGCATGGTCGTCACCACCGGCCGCTGAACGGCTTTCATCATCCGGTGCCCGACGCGAAGGAATGTGATGCAGGTAGCAGTGGTCACGTTCGACGGGTTCAACGAGCTCGACAGCTTCATCGCCTCGGCCATGATCAACCGGTGCCGCAAGGACGGCCTGGAGGCCCTCATCACGACGCCGACGCCGTCGGTCACCTCCATGAACGGCGTGGAGGTGACCGGGCAGCGCCCGATCCAGTTCGCGGCCGAGGCCGACGTCGTGCTGATCGGCAGCGGCATCAGGACCCGCGACGTGGTCGCGGACGACCGGCTGATCTCGATGCTGCCGCTCGACCCGGCGCGACAGCTGATCGGCTCGCAGTGTTCCGGCGCACTGGTCCTGGCCCGCCTCGGCCTTCTGGCCGGCATGCCGACCTGCACCGACCGCGCCAGCCGCCCCCTCGTCGAGGCCGCCTGCCTCACCGTGCTGGGCACGCCGTTCCACGCCGAGGGCAACGTCGCCACCGCCGGCGGCTGCCTCGCCTCCCAGTACCTCGCCGTCCGGCTCATCACCCGCGCCCTCGGCGAGGACGCCGCCCGCGCCGTCCTCGACTACGTCGCCCCCGTCGGCGAGAACCAGGAAACCGTCGAACGCACCCTGCACGCCATCCGCACCGGTCGGCCCGCCCTGACCTCCTCCTCGCCAACGACCTTTCACACTACGTATCATGACGGCCCGTCGGTTCTCCGACGGGCCGCTCCCTCGTCCGGTCGAGCCGATGCCTCGCGGTCGTCTTGGCCTTGTCAAGACTGCGCCCCGGCCTCCCCGGCCGGCCGGCCACCCACCAGGTGCGATGCGACGACCAGGCGGCGCCGCGCCTCCCGATCGCGCCGGAAGCGGCAGGTGACGTGCTTGGCTTCCCGGGTCGGAGGCGCCAGGGCGGCGGTCGACACTTCTGCCCGAGTCACCCACACACGCAGCGCCTCGGTCCTGTCGGAGACCAGGGCGCCGTCCGGCCACAGCGGTGAGCCATCGCGATCGTCGTGCTCCGCACCCCACCGAGCCGGCCACTCCTGCCGAACTCGACACCAGCGCGGATGCCGGTGGCGTCAGGAGAGCCAGTCGGCGTAGCGGGTGGGGGCGAGGTGGGCGTCCGGGTCGGTGAGGACGTCGCCCTTGACGACGCCGAACATGCCGGCGGCGGGGTCGGTGACGACGGTGCGATTGTCGCCCTTGGCGGCCAGGGTGATCCGACCGAGCTCGTCCAGGGGGAAGACCTCGGGGCCGGCGATGTTGCGGATGCCGTTGAGCGAGGCTCCGGTGGCGACCTCCGCCACCGCGGCGGCCACGTCCTTGGCGGCGATCGGCTGGATCGGCGTGGCGGGCAGCCGCACGGTGCTGTTGTCGGCGGTCCAGGACATGACCGCGTCGACGAACTCCATGAACTGCGTCGCCCGGACGATCGAGTAGGGAAGCCCACCGGTCGCGAGGAGCTCCTCCTGGAGCGCCTTGGCCCGGTAGTAGTCCAACTCCGGAACCTGGTCCGTACCGACGATGGAGAGGATGACGACGTGACCGACGTGGCCCTTGCGGGCCGCGGCCAGCAGGTTGTCCATGGAGGTCCGGAAGAAGGCCGGGGAGGCTTCGTCGAAGGTCGGGGAGTTCGTCAGGTTGACGACGACGTCGGCCCCTGCCACCGCCTCGTCCAACCCCTGCCCGCTGATGACGTCGACTCCGCTGGACTGCGAGTGCGGTACTGCTTCGTGACCGGCGGCGTTCAGGTTCTTGACGACCTGCGATCCGATCAGTCCGGTACCACCGATGACTGCGATCTTCATGACATGCCCTTCGTGGAGGGTCGAATGCGGGAACCGGCAGATGAACGGTTATGCGGGAGGGAGGGGGAGACACCTCCTTGATCGGTCGAAGAGGGGCAGCGTCACCGGCCGTCGACGAACGTGACCGTCTCGTCGAGCGGTGCCCGACCCGTACGGGCACCGCCTGCGGCGAGGTCCTCGTAGCCGAGCGACACGGCGCAGAAGAGGATGAGCTCGTCCGGGGGTTTCACGACCTCCGCGACGGTTTCGCGGTACTCCGACCATGCCATCTGCGCGCAGCTGTGCAGCCCTTCGGCACGCAGCAGCAGCATGACGGTCTGCAGGTAGATGCCGATGTCGGCCCACTGGGGCCGGCCCATGGCGCGGTCGATGTAGCAGAACAGGGCGGCGGGCGCGCCGAAACAGTTCCAGTTCTCGGTGGCGGCCCGCCGGCGCGCCTCCCAGTCCTCGCGCGCGACGCCGAGTGCGCCGTAGCGCACCTTGCCGAAGGCTGATCGGCGCTCGCGATAGGGGGACTTCAGCTCGGACGGGTACATCTCGTACTCCCGCGAGTCCCAGGGCTCACCGGCGGCCAACCGTGCTCCGGCGCGCCTCTTGATCTCGGCCAACGGCCCGCCGGTCACCACATAGGTGTGCCACGGCTGGATGTTCGAACCGGACGGCGCCCAGGCCGCGGCCGACAGCACGCGCTCCAGCGCCTCCCTCGGAACCGGGCGGTCGGTGAACCTGCGCACCGCCCGTCGACTGGTGACCGCCTCGTACACGTCCATGATCGCTAGCCTCCGTCCATTCAAGGGGGGCCTTCGTTCACAGTCGATAGTATCACTCAATACCGTCTCTGATGAAACCATCCCGCGCGACAAGTCTCCGCCCTTGCCGGGTTCACCGCGGAAGCCGCGCAGTGGGACGTGGCGGCTACCGCACCTCGTCGCCCTCGGGGTGGGCGATCCGGGTCAGCAGGCCCATCAACCGCTCGGCCTCACCGGGCCCGAGTTCGGCGACCAGGCGTTCGGCCGCCGGCTCCGCCGCCACGTGGGCGGCACCGAAGAGCTCCAGCCCCTGGGGCGTGATCTCCACCGCCCGCGCCCGCCGGTCACCCACAACGGCCTTGCGCACGGCCAGGCCCTTGCGCTCCAGGTCGTCCACAATGCGCATGATCCCGGCCTTGTCCGACCCCGTCGCCGCCGCCAAGTCCCGCTGCACCGTGGGTCCGTGATTGACCAGCTCGATCAGCACCGCGAAATGCCGCAGCTCGATGCCGAGCGGCCGGAGCACCTCCTCCAACCCTGCGGCGGCACGCCAGTGCGCCCGGCGGAGCAGCAGACCGAGAGCGAAGGGCGAGTGGTCCCCGGGGAGGTCGGTCGCGCGCGAGGCGGCGGTGGTGTGACGAGGAGCATCGGCGGCCATAAAACCAGACTACTTCATCCGATACGGTATCGATTGAAACCAAACAGGCTTGCGAAATGCCGCCATCGTCAATCGTCCGGAGAAACGCCGGGACCGCGTCTGCCGATCAGCCGCCCGGCCGGGGAGCCCGCAGGTGTCGACGCCGGGCCAGTTCGTCGTCGTCGACCAGAGTGAGCATGGGTTGACCCGGCGCACACATCATGGTGACGAGAAAGCGGCTCGGGGAGTCCGACCGGTTGTTCCCGTCCTGGTAGTGGATGACATCGCCGCCCGGCTCCCAGAACGTCTCCCCGGCCTTGATCACCCGCTCGGGCTCACCTTCCAGCTCGAAGAGCATCTCGCCTTCCAGCACGTAGCCGAACGCCGGTCCCGAATGCCGGTGCGGAGGGGTGCCGGGGTCACCGGGAGGAAACTCGACAAGGACGGTCATCGCCTCCGCCCCCTCCGGAACGGACGGTGGTGTCACCGATTGCAGCATGGTGAGCGCCGTCTTCCACGCTTCCGAACGCGGTTGGCTCGCAGCGCTGCCCGCTGCCGGCTCGTCCTTCGACACGGTGAGGCCTCCAGTGGTGGGCCGGCCGGTTCATTCCGCGGTGCTGCCGCGGAGGCCGGATTTCGATCCCGTAACCGACTTGAACACACGTGTGCCCGCCCGGCCTCCGTCCCTGGGCTGATGGGAGGCATGTCGCCGTCGCGAGAGGGCTCCGGAGGTCCGGATGGACAGCACAAGCGTCGGCACGGTTCTGCTCGCGGCCGGCAGACTGCCGCCGTTCGGACACCTGCTCGGGCTGGTGCGGTGGCGGGCGGTGTTCCTGCATGGGCTGCGGACGGGTGGCGACATCGTCGAGATGAGACTCGGGCGACGGTCGTTTACGGCCGGCATCCAGCCCCGAGAGCCGGAACTCGGCCCATCACCCGCCCCACACAGGACCCGCCCGACCCGCCGCACGACCGCACCGGCACAGCGGCGAGACCACACTGCGACCACCAGCCGACGGAACATCAAAAGGCCGCTTCCACCTTTCGCTGAAAGCGGCCTCCGACCTGCAAAAACGCTGGTCGGGACGACAGGATTTGAACCTGCGACCCCTTGACCCCCAGGAGTGAGGGTCAAGAGTATTTTCTGGATATAGCGGATCTAATCCGGGCGCGAGTTGTGCGTGTAGGCACGCATCGTGCACCACCGCGCGTAGCGTGTGGTCCCCAACTGGTCCCCAGGTGGCGCCATTCCGATTGTGCGGTCAAAGTGGCCCCAGGACCGGGTCGTAGAGTTGAGGACCTCCGCTGCCGTTCCCACGCCACAGCCAAAAGCGTGCTCGCTCGGTCACGCAGCGGCCCACGCCAAGCTGTGAACTCGGCTCTTGATTCGGCCCTCGAAGCCGGCATCCCAAAGCACCCGTTCCTCCCTTCTCCTCCTCGAACGATGTCCGAGTCAAGGAGCGCGCCACGGTGCGGATCCCCGGATCCCTGGCCGCCGCCAGCCCCTCTGCCACTCCACCCAAGCACCCGACGGGCAGCCAGGAACGTTGGTGAAAGGTCAGCATTCGAGAGCGCCAGGCCCCCACGCGGTCCCTCCGCGGCGCTGTTGAGTCCGGCGCGGTGAACGGCACACTGCGCGTCAGACGCCCGAGGAGGTATGTCGCGGAAATGCTGCCGCACGGACACTGTGCCGTACATCCTCGCGAAGGAATTCCAGGATCGCGGCCGCCGACGCGGCCCGCTCCGGCGCTACGGCAGCGGCGGTCTCCGCCAATGTCCGCCGTACCCGTGCGTCACTGTCGTGGGCCAGTCTCACGGCGAACTCCTGATGGCGCTCCACGTGCTGCATGCACAGAACGGCGCTGGCTTGCCGAACGCCGATGTGCTGGTGCGTCGAGAGGAGGTTGAGGTCAATGTCGCCCGTCACATCGCCTCCTATCGCACTGAGCGTGACGGCGGCTGCCTGCACGAGGGAACCGTCCTCGCTGTGCAGGAAATCCGGCGCTCGGTCACGGGCCCATTCCCTCTCCCCGAGAACGGTGGCTGAAGCCGCAGCCAGGTACATGCCGTGCCCACGCAGGGACGCCGATGCCGAACTGATCTGGAACGAGCTCAGTGGCGCATGCGGCACATCGTGCCGCAAGTGAATCAGCGTGGCCACGAGCCGGTCGACGAACACCAGGATGCCGGGCACCGGCTCCTGCCTCACGCTTCCTGGCCCCGCCACGAGCCTCGTGACGACGCCCTTCGACCAATGCCTGCCACGAGCCGGCCAACTCCTCAACCAGGGAAGCGAGGTGCCTCCGGGAGACCGCCGTGAACACCTGATGCGTAAGAACCATCCGACTGAGCGTGATCGCCACATCCGGATCATGTCACCCACCAGCAAGAACACATCACCCACAATCACGCACCAGCTCGTTACTGATCGTTTCAGAATGAAACGCTTGGCCAGAGACTTGCACGCTGCGATGATGCGGACTCGGCTGGGCGGCGGGGGCCGGGGACACCAGATGACGCGATGGCAGCTCTTGCATGGAGACGTCCTGGTCGGTGAGCTCAGTGAGCACAGCTGTGATCAGCCGTTCTTCCTGGCGCGCTTCGCCCCCGGGGCCTGACTGGGAATGCGTGAGGTCGCTGTTCGAGGCGTGGCCTCCTACGAGGGCCCTGCCCCTGCTGGGCTCAGGTTCGTCGCCCTGGCCAAGCCGTTGCAGGATCTGGGGTTCACGCTGGCTCCAGTTGACGGACGGCAGCCTCCGTTGCGGCTCCTTGAGTGTGGTGGCCAGGAAGGGATGTGAGGGTTGTCTGGTTCGCGCGCTGGCAACCATCGTCACGGACTGTCAGGATCTGTGCGTGCCGAGTAGCCAGTGCTGTGTTACGCGGGCCGACTGCTGCGGCTTTCTCCTGTGGCCGGACCCGTGTGCCGGGTCTGTCCTGCCTCGACCAGATTGGAAAGTGCCTGTGACCGGTTCCCAGCGTGGCCCTCAGCCCGCGACGTCGTTGACGGCAGAGCTGAACGAGGCCATCACCGTCCCGTTGTGGAAGGACGATCCGGAGCGGCAGCTTGCCGCGCAGGGGCAACTGGTGCCGCTGCCGGCGGACTTCACCGTGGACAAGGCCGGAACCGATCTGCCGGCGTGGAGCCTGGGGCCGTACCAGTTCCTCACCGAGGCCGAGGAAGCGCCCGCCGAGGTCAATCCCAGCCTGTGGCGCAACGCGCGGCTGAACATGTACACCGGCCTGTTCGAGGTCGTGCCCGACGCGGTCTATCAGGTCCGGGGCATGGACCTGTCGAACATCTCCTTCCTGGAAGACCCCACCGGCCGCTCCAATGACGCGGGGCTCGTGCGCATCGATTGGACTGTCCCCGACCGTCTGTCCTGTGCCTGACACCCGCCTAAGCGAGCCCCCCAGGGGCGGGGGGCCGCTTCCACCGCGTGGGCGACGCACCCCTGACCGCGTCGTCATCGTGCGGGGCCGGCCGGAGCCGCTTTCTTCAGGACCGGGCCGTGACGGTACGCAGCTGGCGGCGCAGGCAGCGGTGGTGGCTGCTCGGGGCGTTGCTTGTGGCAGTGACGAGCGCGTTTGTGCTGCCCGGGGCCGGTGGGCTGGTACTCGCGGGGCGGACACCGGGCGCTGGGCGAAGGCCGTCAGGATCGGGCAGCGCGAGCGCCGGGGCGACGTCCTGTACTGGGTGCGGACCGACTGGGTGGAGCACGGGCGGCCTGCGGGCAAGCAGGTAGAGGGGTACCGGACGACCGGGCCGGCAGCGGGGACGCCGCGCCCGGTGGGGCACGGCGTCATCGCTGAGGCGTCGTGTCACCGCGGGGGTGCGGCGTCACCGCTGTGGCCCGGCCGTCGGATCAGACCTCCAGGTCGGCCTCGATCCGCTTCAGCTGGTGCCGGGCCATCGCCAGATTGGCGCGGCCGGAGTCCAGTACCAGGTACAGGAACAGGCCGTTGTTGCCCCGGGCCTTGAGCAGCCGGATCAGGTGGTACTGGCCGCCGAGCGTGATCAGGATGTCTTCGATCTCGTCCTGGAGGCCGAGGTGCTCCATGGTGCGGAGCTTGGCGCGCACCACATCGGTGTTACCCGCTGCCGCGACCTCCAGGTTGAAGTCCTTCCCGCCGCCGAGGGTGCCCAGCGCCATGCCGCTGGTGTAGTCGACGAGGGCGACACCGAGGGTGCCCTCGATGGACGACATCGCTTCCTTCAGTGACGCTTCCGTGTTCGCCATGTGCTCGTTTCCTTTCCCTGGCCGGCCGAGGCGACCGGATCCGTTGATGAGGTGTCTGGGGTCGTTGCTGCCCGGGGCGTTCCACGGGGCAGCGTTACGTGCGGTGCGGCAGTGGGCCGGGATGCGGGGCGCGCGGCCCGGGAGGGCGCGCCGGAGGCGCGGGCTGTGCGGCGCGGTCCAGCGCGGCGTCGACCAGTTCGCCGATACGGGTACCGGCCCGGCGGCCCTCCAGATGGAGCCTGCCGACATTGATCCGGTCCTCGGCCAGCAGCGTGAGGACGGCACTGGAGCCTGCGGCGTACGTGGCGATGTAGCCGTCTTCGCCGCGTACGAGCTGTTCACGGAATCCGCCCCGGCCGGTGGCCTGCGTCATCCGGATCGCTACCCCGAGGGCGGCGGCGGTCAGTGCGGCGACGCCCTCCGCTTCCACTCCCGGGGTGTCGTGGGCCAGGACGAGACCGTCGGCACTGGCCGCCAGGGCTCCGGAGAGAAGCGGAACTCGGGCCCGTAACCGCTGCAGCTCGGCCAGGACATCCTGCGCTTCGGCCTCGGGCACCATCAGCTGTCTCCTCCCGGCACGCTGTCTGAGTGCACGTATCACAGGGCCTCCAATGCCTCTCGGAGCCGACGCAACAGGGCGACGTCGGGGTCGGCCGTGACCTCCGGAAACGTGATCCGGCCGGAGGTGGAAGCGGTGGGGCCGGGTGTTTCCCGTAACGCGTCCACCAGCCCGGCCGCTGCCAGCCGCCGCAGATCGACCAGGACGTGGAACGCCGACCGGCCCAGCTCCCGGGCGATGTCCGATGCGGTACGTGCCCCGTCCACAAGATCGAGTATGCGGCGTTGGCGGGGCGGAACGGGGGCATCGACCGGATGCGCGGCCCGTACGAGCGGTGCGCTGTCGGTCACCGCTTTGGGCCAGATCCGGTCCAGCAGTTCCCGGCGCCGGAGCGTTTCGCGGTGCACGGCGTCGACGGGGACGGGGCGGACGGGGCCGATCCAGTGGGAGACCCCGTAGCGGAAGCGGGCCGGAGTACGGGCGGGCGCCAGGGCGAAGAACGCGGCGTCGTACAACGCGCCCAGATGGCACAGTTCCAGGGCCCCGCCCGGTATCCATCCGCTGTCCACGAGATATCGGCCGACGCGCTGCCCGGCGCCCGCCCGGGCGACCGCGTCCCACCAGCCGTCGCGGTGCAGGGCGCCGCCCGTGGTGAGCAGGACATCGATACCGGGTGTCGCCGGGCTCTCGGCGTGCATCACCTGGCCGTCGGCGAGATAGAGGGTGCCGCGGTCGCGCATCAGGGCGCCGGTGGCACGTTCGGCGGCGAGGCGCTGCAGCATCGGGGAGAGAGCCGTGGCTGGTGCGGGGGCGGTAGCTCTCACGCCAGGACCAGCCGCTCCGCCATCTCGCCCAGCCGTATTCGGGCGAGAGCCAGATTGCCTTCCGCACGGTCGAGCCACAGGTGCAGGAAGACACTGCTGTCGAAGGCCGTCTCGACGAAACGGAGGATGTGGTACCCGGCGCGGGTGGTGACGATGACATCCTCGACCGGAGGCGCTGTTCCCTCAACCTCCCCTTGTTTCAAGGATGTTGAGGTGGCGGAAGCGGGCAGCGCGAAGGCGGGCTGTTCGGCCGCCATTCTCGCCACCTCGGCCGTCTCCGCGGCGGTGGCCTCGTGATCGCCGTTGGGCGAGTCGCCGATGGTGCCGAGGGCGAGACCGCTCGTCCAGTCGACCACCGCGGCGCCGCGGGCACCGGGCAGCCCCATGACTTCGAGTAAGCACTCGTCGATTCCGGGCACGCGGACTCCTCTCCCGACGCGGTGTACGGCTGTGCCCCGAGGCTACGCAAAGTGCTCGCCCCCGGTGGGAGTTCTGGCATTTTCCATAGGTACATGCTCCGGGGCATGTAAAGGGCTTCCCGGTGCGGACGCGGCGTCCTCCGAGCGTGAGAGGTCTCCGGCGCCGGTCGGGCCAAGTGGGGGCGCGTACCTGTTGACTACGAGTATTCGCTGCTTCGTGCTGCGCTTCCCGGCCACGACAACATGATCAAGGTCAAAGCCCCTGCGCGGGCAGTCGACTCCATTGCGCTGACCGGGCCCACACCGGTGTGAGCCCGGTCAGTCGAACGCGCGCAGTACCAGCCGCGCGGCTCCCGTGATCCCCCGTCCGATCCACCCGAGCAGTCCCGTCTCCACCGCCACCTCGGTAGCATCTGCAGCTACGTCCGCGTGGTCCGCACCGGAACGGCACCGCGGACAGGAACGAGACCAGCCGCGCTTCCGCGCACCGCACTTCTTGCACATCGCCATGCCTGCATTCTCCCCCCGCCCGAACCTGCCCCCAGCGCCCCGCGGTCCCGGGTCCTTCCCAGCACCTCCGTGCCCCATCTCCCGCCGTCCCCCGGTCCGGGAACGACAGCGGGCCGCCCCTTCCCCTACGGGGTGTCTGACAAATGATCATCTGGCTGGTTCGCGGAGCCAGATGATCAGGGAGGCCAGGACGACTCCGGCGCGGTAGTGGTCGGCGAGTTTGTCGAACCTGGTCGCGATCGCGCGGAACTGCTTGAGGCGGGCGAAGCATCGTTCGACCACGTTGCGGTCGCGGTAGATCTCCTTGTCGAAGGCGGGCGGCCGGCCGCCGAGGCGTCCACGGCGTCGGCGGTTGGCCGCCTGGTCGCGGCGCTCGGGGATCGTGACGGCGATGCCGCGGCGTCGTGGCAGATGGCGGATGGCCCTGCTGGAGTAGGCCTTGTCGCCCAGCACGCGCTGCGGTGTCGTGCGCGGACGGCCCGTGGCCGCACGCGGGATGCGGATCGAGTCGAGGACGTCGGCGAACGCGGTGGCGTCGTTGACGTTGCCCGGGGTGAGCACGATCGACAGCGGCAGGCCCCGGCCGTCGACGGCGAGGTGGACCTTGGTGGTCAGCCCGCCCAGGGACCGGCCGAGGGCCTGGCGCGTCTGCGAGCGGCCCGGATCTTCCAGTTCGTCCCCGTCTGCATCCCCTTTTGCGGGCGCCGGCCGCGTGCTGGTGGGCCCGGTTGACCGTGGAGTCGACAGCGACGATCCATTCGACCCGACCCACTGCGTCATCGCGGACCTGGGCGTGTTCCAGGAGCTTCGCCCAGGTGCCGTCCGCCTCCCAGCGGGCGAACCTCTCGTAGACGGTTTACCACGGGCCGTACCGATCCGGCAGGTCTCGCCACGGAGCCCCGGTCCGCAGCCGCCACAGCACGCCGTTGAACACCTGCCGGTGATCACGCCATGGACGGCCGCGGCCGTCCACCTGCGGCAGGAGGGGCTCTATTCGCTCCCACGCAGCGTCCGTCAGCTCGCCTCGACCCGTCACGAGATCAATTATCAGACACGCCTTAGCAATGTGGCTGCGTCCGGACACACATCAAGCCCGGGTTAGATCTGTTAGCCCCAATAGATTCGATCTGACTGAGTCATCCAGGGTCAGGCGAGGCCGGAGGAGGCGTTGTCGTCCCAGCCATCGTCACGCTGCATGTAGCCGAACATCGGGTGTGAGTAGTCGAGGTACAGGAAATCCCGGTGAGAACGATCATGGTCCGGTCGGCGTGAGGTCGGCGCGAGTGATGACGTCGCCGATGACCTTGGGGCCGAGGCCAGCGTCCAGGCCCATGCAGAGCATCGGCCGCTGACCGAGCCTGAGAAGCGAGAGGGCCGATACGCGTCTGCGTACCGGCCCTTCCTCGGCCTCACGCGCCAACGTGCGACCGCACATCCCTGCTCGGCAACGGTTGGAGCCAGAAGCTAGCCAGGGCATCCGACTATTCGTTACACGACGGTCGGACAGCCCGCGGATCGTGACAGCCCGTCTTGCACGCGTGCAAGCCCGATTGGCGCGTCCGCGCATCAAACTGCGCTACCACATCCCCCTGACAATTGGGGAACTTCGCTGCTCAGGACGGCGAGCGGTGCCGTCTGTAGCCGCCATCACTTACCAAGAGATGCTGGAAAACCTGTAAGCCACGGCCGCATCAAACGTGCCGTGACCACGGGTGGCGGGTCGGGGATGCCCGCACAGCCTGACAACATTCTGTCCACGCGCCACACGGAGAGCAGCGCCAACTGCTCGTGGCCGCAACCCGGTTGGAGCCATATCAAGCACGGTCCGGCGGTCTCGGCCGCCGGACCACTCAGTCAGGAGATTCCCCGTGGCCGCATCTTCGGCTTCCTGCGTGCAGGGCACGCCCTCCCTCCCTCAGCGTCTGAACGGCCCCGAAGCGGTCGTCGTGATCGTGATCGTCACCGTGGCGTCCGTCCTCGCGATCGTCTCCGGCCTTCCGGTCCTCGACGTGCTGCAGCTCGTCGCCGGCGCGGGTCTCGTCGCCGTCCTGGTCGTCGCGCTCGCCACAGGCGCGCCCACCCGGGCCGTACGGACGGCGCTGCGCGCCGTACTCACGTCGGCGCCCGCCGCCTGAGGTCCGCACCATGGGACGTCAAGAGCGACCTGTGGCCACCAGCAACAAGTCTCTGCGGATGCTGGTGGAGTGGATGCGTGAGCAGCGGGGACAGGCCGGGCTGACCTACCGGGAGCTTGGTTCCCGGACCGGGTTCCATGCCACCACTCTGCAGCGTGTCGCGTCGGGTGACTCCATGCCGAAGCTGGGCACGGTGCTCGCCTACGCCCAGGCCTGCGACGCTTCCCCGGATATGGCGAAGTTCCTGTGGAAGCGGGCCCGGTACGAGGAGACCCGGCCGCAGGGCGGCCAGCGGCTGTCCGCCCCGCGGCTTGAGCTGGTTCGTGACTTCGCCGACCTCGGGGTAGCCCTCGTGGAGCTGTACCGCCGAGCCGGCTCGCCGTCCTTCCGCTCAATGGAGGAGCGGGCCGGCGGGTTCGGAGCACTGCCCCGGAGCACCGCGCGCCGCATCGTGAACCGGCAGGCGTTGCCGCACAACATGGACCAGTTCCTCGCCTTCCTCAATGTCTGCGACCTTCCCGAGCGGGAGCAGGCGGCCTGGGTGGGCGCGTGGAGCCGAGCATGGCGGCTTGAGAAGCAGGACGCGGCGGAGGCCGCTGACGCGGTCGTCCTGGAGTTGGTCAGGCCGAAGGGCAGCGAGTGGTTCGCAGGGCCGCCCCGGCACTCGGAGCGTGCCGGGGCGATCCAGCGTCGGCTGACGCGCTCCAGAGACGGCGAGATGGTGACGGCCGACGTCCTGCCGGCGATCAGCGAACGGACTCTGTCGCCTCGCGAACGCCTCACGGTCCATGTTGTTCCCGGACGGAGGCCAACCGTCGCGTGACCGGTGACAGCAGCTCCCGCTCGACGCGCTCGGCGATGAGCCGGACGGCCGCCAGGTATTCCAGCGTGGTCGCCTCCCAGCTGTCGCTCCCTCGTGGGTAGCCGATCGCGGTTGTCGCGGCACGCGCGTCCTTCTCCACCGCGAGGAAGCCGCGGCCGAGCGCGTTCTCCGCCGGGGTGGGGCGCTACTGCATCCGGGTCAGCCGCCGCTCGATCTCGCGGAGTTCTCGGCTCGTCGTCACCGCCTGATCATCTCAGCCCCTCCGCCCGTCGCCCGCGCACTGCTTCGGGATCCGTCGATCCACTGGGCCTGGCGCGCACCAGGCTTGGCAGGCTTCTGCTCGCCGGTGGTACGCGGCGCCCCGGCGGGGCGCCTGGACGTGCTCCGTGGAAGCACGTTGGAGGCCCGGGGCGCGCTTGATGGGTGTCACGGGCGCTGCTTCAGGTCGCTGTCATGTCCTGTCGGGGACCCGAACCAGGCCACTGCCACCGCGCCCGATACGGCGAGCACGAATCCGGTGATAGCTGCCCAGGCGAAGCCGGGACGGGAGGCATCGCCGAGCCACAGCACGCCGATGATGCCCGGCAGGACGGTCTCGCCGACGACCAGCGCGGCGGTGGCGCCGTTGACCGAGCCGACCTGCAGGGCGACCGTGTGCAGGTACATGCCGCCGATGCCTCCCACCAGGATCGCGTAGAGCGCCGGGTCGCAGAGCAGTGCTGCCGGATCGAAAGGGTCGATGCCGTTCAGCACACGGACCCCGACGCCGAGGGCGCCGAAGCCGAGTCCGGACAGCAGGCCGGCCGGGATCGCGGCGCGCGCCCCGAGTAGGCGTACAACCACGGTGCCGCCCACGATCAGGAGCAGCGAGATCCCCAGCAGCCACCAGTGCGTGGAGATCGGGGTGTCGCCAGTGCCTTCTGGGCCCGCCGCTGTCGCGAGAAGTACCAGCGCGGAGCAGACGACAGCGATCGAGGTCCACTCGGCGCGGGTGAGGCGGATGCTGAGGAGCTTGATGCTCAGCACCGCCGTGATCACCAGGTTGGCGCTGATCACGGTCTGCGACAGGAACAGTGGCAGGAGGCGCGCCGCCAGTACGCCGAGCCCGAAGCCGACGAAGTCCAGGATGGTCCCGGCGATGAACTCCCAGGTCATCGCCGCCTTCGCAGTGGACGACAGGCTCGGGCCACCGTGCTGGGTCATGCTGCCCGCGGCGGCCTCACGGCGGGCTGACTTCCGTGATCCGACGGCCTGCAGGACGGAGCCCGTGCCGTAACAGATAGACGCTGCCACGGCGGCGAGTAGTCCTATGAGCACCGAAAGCTCCGTTCATGCATGGGTCGGTGGGGTTCGGCCCCTTTCCCACTGGCAGACGTGGGTTTCAGCGCGAAAGTTGCTTTCGGCAAGTCAGCGCCATGGAGTCCCCTTTCGCGCGTATCTCCCAGGAGCGCAGGCCCGGGCGACGACCGCACGTGCTGCGGCATGCGCGGCGGGTGCCTTGATGAAGTAGGGAAACTCTTACCGCATCGCTCCTGTGGATCCCGTGTTGCCGTGTTCTGCGAGGAATCCGTCAAGGAATGCGAAGAAGAGTTCGATTGCTCGCATGTTTCTTCGCTCAGCCTCTCGTTCGACCTCGACAGCCCACCTCAGCGCGCTGGGGTACGACATGCCAAGGCGTTTCCATAGCCACTCGCTGAACGGGCCGCCGTTGACGAAGTCGGACTCCTCGTCCGCTCGATGGATCTCCAGCTCGGCCCGATAGCCGGTCAGCATGGAGTCGAGATGTTGAAGAGAGCTGCGCCGGACCCGGCTCGATAGGGCCAGGGCCACAGCCGGCGGAAGAGGATCGTTCGATGGCAACGTACGACCAGCTGACCGAGTGGGCCGGTCTGGGGCATGTCACGCGAGCCGGACGGGACACTGTGGCCGGCTGGCGGATCCCGGGCTTCATGAAGGCACAGCTCGTCGAGGTGGGCATCCCGGTAGCTCCGCGCCTCATCGAACGAGTCATGATGCAGGGCGAGGCTGAGCCAGCCCTGCTCACGTCCCGGGGCCCGCTCTACCGTCTCACCGAGCAGGCGGACCCCGATGACCAGGCCGAGCGGTCATCGTTCGGCGTCGAGCCGGAGACCGGGGCGGTCTACTTCGTCATGCCGGATGGGGAGGCATGGTTCGCCGACTCGGGTGTCGGCGTGTGGCTCGACGTTCTTCACTGTTACGGCAGCCGAGTCACAGCCTCTGAGCTTCTCAGCGAGCCGGACGGTCCCGAGGAGTACTTCCCTGAGAAGGAAAAGCGGGCCTTCGCGGAGCTGAACCAGCTGGCCAAGGAGCTGGAGGAGATCGACCCGGCAGCCTTCAACGGCTACGAGGGGTTTCTCTGGCCAGGGCTCCTGGACCGCTGGCTCTACTGACCTCGGCCCGGCAAAGTCACGGGCCGTATGCCTCCGGGCGGGCAAGGGTGTCAGGCTCGTCGCTGAGATGATCTTTTTGTGGGGGTTGTGATCACACCGTGCTGCGGCGCGGAGGCCCCCGTGGACCTTGGCCAGGTCGTAGGTAGCAAACAGGTTGCGGACGCCGTGCGGGCGGGTGCAGGTGCCCGCCGCCGGGGTCTGGGCTCGCGGTCGGGGTTCTTGTGCCAGCCGCCTCGTTCGACCCACTGCCATCCGGGGTGGGGCTGAAGGTTGAGGGGGCCGAGCCCGTCCATACAGAAGGTGACTTTGGGCTCGCCGTCCTCGGGTATGACCTCGCCGTCAGCGATCGCGTAGTGGTGTTCAACCCATGCCTTCTTGGCCGCGTGGTCGGGGCGCGGGAGGCCTTCCAGGTCTTCACGCGTTGAAAGGAGACACCCTCCTCGCGAAGCAGGATGCGCAGGCCCTCGTGGCTGATGTCGTCGACCACCCCCTCGGCGACCAGGAAGTCGGCCAGTTCCGCCAGGCTCCAGGTCGAGACCGGCAGGCCGTGCTCGACGGACTTGGACTTCGCGGTCTTCTTGATCTCACGGTGCTCGGACAGGGGTGAACGTACTGGGCCGGCCGCCTTTCTACTCGGGGTAGAGCCACGCCGATGAACGTCACCTGGGCGATCTTCGCCACCGGCATGCGCTGCGCGGACAGCAGCACCATCTGGGCCGAGGGGGTTGGTATCAGGGGGTGGTCGGCGTGCCGATGCCGTGCAACAGAGTGTCGACCACCCGTGTGGCGAGGGTGTCCACGGCGGCGTCGGTGTCCGGTGCTTCGACTGCTGCTTCGTGGATGAGTGCGTAGTACACGCGCCGCGCCCAGTCCAGATCGGTGTCGGGCCGCAGGAGCCCGGCGTCGCGAAGCCGGGTGAACAGCCGCTCGCACTGGGCCAGCACCGCGGCGTGCATGCGTGCGACCTCGGGGGCGTCGGTGGGGAGGGCGCTCATGGCGAAGCCCCATCCGATCTTCACGCGCAGCACGTTCGCGGTGGCCTGGTAGAGCGCTACGGCAGGTGGGGTGGTGTCCGGCCGGGCAGCTTCGACAGCGTCGTGGAACTGCCGTGTTGCCCATGCGGCCAGTGCTGCGATCAGAGCCTCCCGTGAGGCGAACCGCCGGTGCACGGTGGTCCGGGCGACCCCGGCGGCCTCGGCGATCTGTTCCATCGACGCCGCTGGGTTCGCGGACAGTACTCGCTCTGCGGCTTCGAGGATCGCGCGGACCGTGCGTTCGGCGTCGGCGCGGAGCGGTTTGGCGGAGGCTGGCAGCGCCATGGGAGTACGGCCCTTCTGGTTCGGAGGACGACTTGACGATGGTACATCCATGTGTCGACTCTCCAAGTAGTTGCAACAACTGTGTTGCATGTTCTACGTTCTCTGCGACAAACGAGATGCTCTTAGTCGTGGAGGGACACCATGGATCTGGAACTGAACGGCAAGACCGCCCTGGTTACGGGTGCCAGTCGCGGCATCGGGCTGGCCGTCGTCCGGGCCCTGACCGCCGAGGGCGTCAGGGTCGTCGCGGCAGCTCGCACCCCCACCCCGGGACTGGAGGCGGTCGGCGCGACGCTGGTCGCGGTGGACCTGTCCGACCCCGCCGGAGCCGAGAGCCTCGTCACCCAGGCCACGGCCGAGTTGGGCGGCATCGACATCCTGGTCAACAACATCGGCGGTGGTGACGGCGGTCTGAGCGGCGGCTTCCTGGACCTGACGGACGCACAGTGGGCACGGGTGGTGGACCTGAACTTCTTCGCGACCGTCCGTGTGACCCGCGCGGCCATGCCCGCCCTGCTGTCCGCTCGCGGCGCGATCGTCAACGTGTCCTCCATGGGCGCCCGTGTCCCGCACGGCGGCCCTGTCGCCTACACGACGGCCAAGGCCGCACTGACCGCGTTCAGCAAGGCCCTCGTCCACGAGTTCGGCCCGAAGGGGGTGCGGGTAAACACCGTCTCCCCCGGTCCGGTCCGCACCGACATGTGGGAGAGCCCGACCGGCTACGGCGCTGAGCTGGCCGCGTCCATGGGCATCCCGCAATCCGACCTCCTGGCCGGTCTGCCTGCGGCGACGGGCATGCTCATCGACCGTCTCGTCGAACCGGACGAGGTCGCGGCCCTCGTCACATACCTCATTTCACCGCTCGCCGCCGCGACCACCGGCGCCGACCATGTCATCGACGGCGGAGCGATCAAGACCGCCTGAACACCTTCCTTATCCCTCTTCCCTGTCTCTCCAGCCGTGATCGGGGAGACAGGGCCCAGGGCCTTGGGGCCGCAGGTCATGGACTCTGGGCGTAGGTGCGCAGGCGTCCGGATCTGTCACCTACAACAGCAACGTCGCTTCTGGCGCGTCGGACAGCTTCCAGACGAAGTCCCACATGTACGTCACCACCACGGGCAGCATCCCCACTCAGCCCAACGTCAAGTGGGACAGCCCAGTCCAGGCGAAAATTCGATGCGATGCGGAGCTCGCCACGCCTGCCTGTGTCATCCCCGAGAGGAGGACCGCCCTGGAGTACTCGCTCTCTGACCCCAATCACGGGGCGGCCGCCGCTGCCTACGGCTTCGCCCAGGCCAACCTGCGTGACTGGGCGGTGGTCGAGCCGTTGCTGCCGAGGGTGGAGCGGTGGTTTCGGTATCCCGGGCGCAAGCGGCATCCGGATCGGTTGGTGTTCCAGGGCATCCTGTTCATGCTGCACACCGGAGTCTCCTGGGAACACCTGCCGCAGGAACTCGGCTTCGGTTCGGGCATGACGTGCTGGAGGCGTCTGGCCGAGTGGACCGAGGCGGGTGTGTGGCCGCGGCTGCACGAGGTTCTCCTCGCCAAGCTTCGCAGCGTCAACGCCCTGGACTTCTCCCGAGCGGCGGTCGACGGCTCCCACATTCGGGCGCTAAAAGGCGACCCAAGACAGGACGAAGTCCTGTTGACCGGGGCAGGACGGGCAGTAAGCATCACCTGATCACGGATGCCACCGGCATCCCGCTCGCCGTCACCCTGACCGGCGGCACCCGCAACGACGTCACCCAGCTCATCCCGCTGCTCGAAGCGGTTCCACCGGTGCGGGGCAAGCGCGGCCGGCCTCGGCGCCGTCCGGACATCGTGCTCGGTGACCGGGGCTACGACCACGACAAGTACCGACGCCTTGTCTGGGCGCTCGGCGTGAAGCCGGTGATCGCCCAGCGCGGCACCGAGCACGGCTCAGGGCTGGGCGCCCAACGCTGGGTCGTGGAGCGTGCCTTCGCCCACCTGCACTGGTTCCGCCGCCTGCGGATCCGCTGGGAGATCCGCGACGACATCCACGAAGCCTTCCTGACCCTCGGATGCGCGCTGATCTGCTGGCGCCGACTGGTTGCCGCCCCGACCAGCGCATTCCGTTAGGAGTTCTTAGAGAGCATCTGATCAACGTTCACACAGATACAGGCGCGATGTCCGTTTCGATTCGCCAGGTTGGTGCAGATTCTCGGGTGAGTTCGCGGCTCACTCTGTTAGCCATCGCCCAGTGGATCATCGTTCGGGATCTCTGCGGCAGTGCCTCATAGTCACGTGCCAGGCGGCGGTGCTGCATCAGCCAGCCGAAGGTCCGCTCGATCACCCACCGTTTGAGCAGCGGCTGGAAGCCCTTCTCCTTCGGTCGTTGCGCCACCTCCACATCGATCCCGAGGCGCGCGCCGTGCTGGATGACGCTGGTCTGGTAACCGCCGTCGGCCCACACCTTGGTCACGCCCGGATGAGCCGCCGCCAGCTCGGTCAGAGCCTGCTTGCCGCCGGCCGAGTCGTGGACGGAGGCAGCGGTGACAAAAACGGTCAGGACCAGGCCGAGCGTGTCGGTGATCAGGTGACGCTTGCGCGCGCGAGTTCCTCCAACGGGGTCCCGGCCGAGGAGAAGCAGATGTAGTGGGCAATATCCGTGGGATCCGTGAGGCTGCGCCGTGCGCCTGATCAACGATGGCCGCGGGAACCTCGCACGCGAGCCTTCGCGGCCCTCTGGCACGAAGAAAGGACACCGCTCGCGTACGGTCTCCTGACACTCGTCACGCACGCCTTGCGGTTTACCGGTGGGCGAAGCAGCTGTAGATGTGCGAATCCGGTTATCCAACCGTCCTGCGGCGAAGATGGATCGGCAACGTCCGGTGACCGTTGCTGATCAGAGTGGGCAAAGGCTGCAACTGGGTCGCGGGAACGGCCAGTTCAATGTCGGGGAAGCGGGCGAGAAGCAGGCGCAGCGCCGTGGCCATCTCCAGACGGGCCAGCGGGGCGCCCAGGCAGAAGTGGACGCCATGGCCGAACGAGAGGTGGTCTTTTGTCGGCCGGGTGACGTCGAAGCGGTCGGCGGTGGGACCGTGCCAGTCCGGGTGGCGGTTGGCGGCAGCGTAGGAGGCGAGGATCGCGTCACCGCGGGGGATCGTCCCGCCGCCGGGCAGGGGGATGTCCGTAAGGGCGTAGCGCAGAGGCAGGTGCTTGATGGCGGGTTCGTGGCGCAGGGTTTCCTCCACGACGTCGTCCCAGGTTGCCCGGCCCGCACGGAGATGGCCGAGCTGTTCGGGGTCGGTCAGCAGGGCGGTGGCCGCCTGGTCGATGACGTTCACCGTGGTCTCGTAGCCGGCGCTGATCATCAGCAGGAGTGTGTCGCGCAGCTCGCGGTCGGTGAAACCGTCGCCGTCACCCTCGTCGTCGCGGGCGGCGATGAGGAGAGTAGTCATGTCGTCGGCAGGTTCGGCGCGTTTGGTGGCGATCAGGTCGTCGAGGGCTTTGTAGAGGGATGCTGTGTTCTCGGCAGCCCGCGCGGCGGTGGCCGTGGTGTCGAAGACGCCGTCCACCACGGTGCGGAAGCCCTGCAGTTGGGTGTCGGGGATGCCCATGAGGCGGCCGAGGACCGCGATGGACAGGGGGTAGGCGAAGTGTTCGCGCAGGTCCACGCTCCGGCTGGAAGGCTGTGTGTCGAGGTCATCGAGGAGGGCGGTGACGATCGCTTCCACTGTCGGCCGCAGGTCCTGGATGCGGCGGGCGCTGAGCGCCGGCGCCACCATCCGCCGCAGCCTGCGGTGATCGCCGCCGTACGCCGTGAACATGCTCTCCACCGCGATCCACAGGGCGAGCGGCCACGTGGACACGGTGTCGGTGTAGGCGGGCCAGTGAGCGCGGCCGTTCTTGGAGACCTGCGCGCTGGTGAGCAGCTGCTTGAGGAGGGTGGGGTCCGTGACCGACCAGACGGTCAGGCCCAGGACATCGACGCGGGTAGCCGGGCCGCAGGCGCGTAGCGCCTGGTGCTCGGCGTGGTGGTCAGAGGCTTCGGGGTCCAGGACGAGGGGCGACGACTGTGGGACCTGTTCGGTCATGGAGGTTCCTCCAGGGCGGGTGGCCGGGGTCACGGCAGTTCGTGTAGTTCGTGTAGTCAGCCGACGCACTCTCTGTCGGCCTCACACTACTGACAGTGCGGCCCGGCTCCTTGTGACACGCAGGTCGCTCGGACGGCCCGTTCTGCGACCCCTCAGCAGTCGACGAGCACGTCACCGAGCACGTTCTCAAGCGGGTCTGCACGGCGATCGGTCGTCGGGGTGTGGGCATGTCCTCGAACGCGTGTCCTCGGGCGCGTGTCACAAATCGTCGTCGGGCCCGGTCGTATCCGACGACCTTCGGCCGACGAACGCCGACTTGAAATGAAGGCGTCGTCGAAGGCCGTTCCGCCCAGAGATCAGGACGTCATGAGTCAGTCCACGAACACATTCACCGCCTGGTACCGGCCGATGCTGGCTCGCCGGTCCGGTGAGGAACATCGTGCCGCCAGTGCGCTGGAGTTGTTTTTCGATCTGTGTTTCGTGGTGGCTGTCGCACAGGCGTCGTCCGCGTTCGAGCACGAGTTGGTCTCGGGGCGTGCAGGGCACGGTCTGCTCGGATATGCGCTCGTGTTCTTCGCGATCTGGTGGGCCTGGATGAATTTCACCTGGTTCGCGTCGGCCTACGACACGGACGACGTCCCCTACCGGCTTCTGACGTTGGTTCAGATCATCGGTGCGCTGGTGATGGCAGCGGGGGCCTCCAAGGCCCTGGAGCACGGAGACTTCGCTGTCACCACCTGGGGCTATGTGGTGATGCGGCTTGCCATGGTCAGTCAGTGGGTGCGTGCCGCCTGTACGGATCGGGAGCGGCGACGGTCCGCGGTGCGGTACGCCGTGGGCATCCTGGTGCTGCAGGTCGCGTGGCTGGTGCGGCTGGCCGTGCCGGTGGTCGGCGGGACCTTCACGTTCGCCGTCCTGGCTGTGCTGGAACTGGCGGTGCCGGTCTGGGCCGAGCGTGCTGAGGGCACCACCTGGCACCCTCAGCACATAGCCGAGCGCTACGGCCTGTTCACGTTGATCGTGCTTGGCGAGTCCGTGATGGCCGCAGGGCTTGCCGTCAGTGCCGCGTTGGAGACTCACCAGCGGTACGGGGCTGTACTGCCGGTCGCGCTGGGCGGGCTGCTGACCGTCTTCGCGCTGTGGTGGCTGCACTTCGCCCAGAACGCTCATCGGCAACTGCGGACGCAGAGGACGGCGATGTTGTGGGGCTACGGGTACTACGTGGTGTTCGCCGCGGCGGCTGCCATCGGTGCGGCGCTCGCGGTCAATGTCGCTCATGTCACCGGTGATCGCGCGCTGACCGATGTCCAGGCCGCGGCCGTGTACACGGTACCCGTCGCCCTCTTCGTCATCTGTGTATGGCTGCTGCACCGGCGGGCCGCCCAGGCGTCCGCAGCGGGCAACGTCCTTCCGCCTGCCGCGGCTTTGGTCGTCCTGTCCTTGACGTTCTCGCCCTTTCCCGTGCTCGGGACCGGGGTCGTCGCCTCGCTCCTCATCGTGGGCTCTGTCGTCCTCGCACGGCGCGAGGAGCAGGTGTCCGGCTCTTGACGGATCCGTCGCAGGACGGCAGCCGTGTGCCGACTAGACCCGGTCCTCGGGTGCGATGTACTCGAAGGTCGGGCCGGCCGCCAGGCCGTCGTCGTCCTGCATCGCCATCAGGCTCTGCGCCTGGCCCTTGGCCGCGTACATGGTGCCGACGGACATGCCCAGCATCGCCGGGTTGCCGTTGAAGGCCTGCTCCAGCATCTGGAGCATCTTGCAGTACGTCTGGTTGAACGCCTCCTGCGCGGTGCGGATCGCGTGGCCTTCGGGGTGGTCGGTCAGCTGCTGGTTGGGGCGCACCGGCCGGATTCCGGCCGGGTCCACGGTCACGGTCTCCCCGGTGGGGCCGGACTGCGGGGTGTCACCGGGCTGGTAGCGCCGTCCTACGGCGAGTTCCTGGAAGCGGTAGTAGTGGGAGACGGCCTTGGTCTCGGGGTGGGCCAGGTCCTTGTCCCCGTCCCAGACGTCGGCCCGCGCCGCGCCCTCGCCCTGTTCGACGATCTCCTCCAGCGCCGCGAGGGCGGTGCGCAGGTCGGTGACGGGGGCGAGGTGGCCTGCGGTGTGGGCGAACGGGCCGCCGGCGACCTGGCGGGCGGGGTCGCCGGTGAAGACCTGGTCCTCGCCCAGTTCGGCGCACAGGCCGCGCAGGCCCTTCTCGATCGCGTCGTAGAACTGTCCGATCGTCTCGTAGTTGTCGCCTTCCGCCGCGTCTCCCGGGTGCGCGGGCTGTTCGAGGCGGAGGAACATGCCGAGGGCCTCCTTGCCGAACGGCAGGAGTGCCAACTCGATGGAGGGATCGGCGTGCGGCATGGTCCGCGGGTGCGGCGGCAGCATGTGCGGTGCGTCGAGGCGGGGTTCGCCACCGATGGCGTTGAGCAGGTTCGCGACGAGGGCGAGGTGGATAATTTCCTCGACGAATACGCCGCCGATCAACTGGACGGCGTCCGCGTTGTGTTCGGCGTCGAGGGAGTAGAGGGCGGTCAGGTAGGGCGGAAGGGTGGAGTGCTCGACCTCGATCGCCCACTGCAGGTGGGTGCGCAGGTCTTCCAAGGTCGTGATGCCGGTCGTCGCGGTGGCGTCGGCCGTGGTGGACTGGTCCTGGGGCATGTCAAAGCTCTTTCGGCTCGTCGGCGTGGGTATCAGTCCTCTGACCGGTGAGCGGAAGCATCTGTGACACTGTCCGGCAGAGGTGGCACGCAGTCGATGCACAGTGTGCGTGAGATAGTGTCATTATTGTGATGGTGAGTCCGGTGTGCGGGGCACCCGGGCGCCGGTAGCGGGGAGGCGGCTGCTGCCGCTGCTGCCGGCTCTTCTCGCCTGTTTCTTCGTGTTCCTTCTCCTGCGCAGGCCGGCTCTGTCGGCCTGGTCTCGGCCGGTGGGCCGACGGGAGTTGTCCTGAAAGGTGTGTTCCATGGCTGAGCTGTTCTACGACGCGGACGCCGATCTGGCCCTCATCCAGAACCGCAGAGTCGCGGTCATCAGTACGAGGAGGGCCGCGGTGTGCCGTGTCTGGTGGCCGTGGAACAGGATGCCACGGGTGCCGCTCTGGCGCTGGCGCTGTCCTACGCCAAGGGCATCGGCGGCACCCGCGCCGGCGTCATCAAGACGACCTTCACCGAGGAGACCGAGACCGACCTGTTCGGTGAGCAGGTCGTGCTCGCCGGTGGTGTATCCGCCCTGGTGAAGGCCGGTTTCGAGACGCTGACCGAGGCCGGCTACCAGCCGGAGATCGCGTACTTCGAGTGTCTGCACGAGCTGAAGCTGATCGTGGACCTCATGTATGAGGGCGGTCTGGGGAAGATGCGCTGGTCCATCTCGGAGACGGCCGAGTGGGGCGACTACGTCACCGGCCCGCGGATCATCACGGACGCCACCAGGGCGGAGATGAAGAAGGTCCTCGCCGAGATCCAGGACGGCACCTTCGCCCGCGCTTGGATGGCCGAGTACCACGGTGGCCTGAAGAAGTACCACGCGTATCGCGTCCAGGACTCCGAACTACTGCTGGAGAACACCGGCCGGGAGCTGCGCAAGCTGATGAGCTGGGTCGACGAGGAGGCGTAGGCCGTCGGCCGCAGGCGGAGTGCGGCGCACGTTCCCGTCCCCGGCCGCCCGGTGCGGGGTGGCCTCCCCTCCCCCGGGTTTCGGGGCGGTCAGCCCATGTCCTCAAGTCTCCTGCCCTTGGTCTCCTGGACGAACTTGAGGACGAAGGGGATGGAGAGCACCGCAAAGAGCGCGTAGACGATGTACGTGCCCGAGAGATTCCGATCGGACAACGACGGGAAACTCGCGGTGATCGTCCAGTTGGCGATCCACTGCGCGGATGCGGCCACACCGAGGGCGGCGGCGCGGATCCGGTTGGGGAACATCTCGCCGAGCATGACCCAGACGACGACACCCCAGGAAAGGGCGAAGAAGAGGACGAAGGCGTGGGCGGCGATCAGCGCGATCCAGCCCTGTGCGGCCGGGAGTTCACCGGTGGCCGAGCGGGCGGAGAACGCCCATGCCTCCAACGCCAGGGCTGCGGCCATGCCGGCCGAGCCCACCACGGCCAGCGGCCGGCGCCCGATGCGGTCGACGAGGAGCATGGCGATCACCGTGCCGACGATGTTGATGATCGACGTCGTGAACGAGTAGAAGAACGAGTCCGCCGGGTCGACACCGACCGACTGCCACAGCGTCGAGGAGTAGTAGAACGCGACGTTGATGCCGACGAACTGCTGGAAGACCGACAGGCCGATGCCGATCCAGACGATCGGCTTGAAGAAGAAGCCGCCGCCCAGCAGGTCCTCGAAGGTCGGCCTCTCCTCCCCCCGCGCGGCTGTCTCGATCTCGGTGACGCGCGCCTGGAGATCGGTTCCCCTACCCTCGATCTCGCCGAGGACCCGGTGGGCCTCCTCGTGCCGACCGATGGAGATCAGGTAGCGCGGCGACTCCGGTATCGCGAAGGACAGCAGCCCGTACAGGACGGCCGGAACAACCATCACGCCGAGCATGACCTGCCAGGCCTCCAGGCCCATCAGCCGACCGCGCTGGTCACCGCCCGCGGCGTTCAGCAGGCCCCAGTTGACCAGCTGGGAGATGGCGATGCCGACGACGATCGCCGCCTGCTGGAAGGAGCCGAGCCGGCCACGGTAGGCGGGCGGCGAGACTTCCGCGATGTAGGCCGGGCCGATCACGGAGGCCATGCCGATGGCGATCCCGCCGATGACCCGCCACAGTGCCAGGTCCCACAGCGCGAAGGGCAGGGCGGAGCCAACGGCGCTGACGGTGAACAGGACCGCCGCGATCTGCATGCAGCGGATCCGACCGATGCGGTCGGCGATGCGGCCTGCGGTGGCGGCACCAACGGCACAGCCGATCAGGGCGATGGCGATGACCTGAGCCAGTACGGCGGAGCCGACGTCGTAGCGGTGTCGAATGGCTTCGACGGCGCCGTTGATGACGGAACTGTCGTAGCCGAACAGGAAACCGCCCATCGCGGCGGCGGCCGCGATGGAGGCGACGTGGGCGAGGGGAGCGGGATCGGCCGCCCCGGCCGGTGACGGGGGTATCTCGGCGGTGCTGGTCATGCGAACTCCTTGTGGCACGGGCCGTGCGACCGGGCCGGGGCGACCGTCGGCCGTTGGTCAACGGCCGTTGGTCAACGGTCGACGGTCGACGGTCGACGGACATTGGTGGACAGGCGCAGGCGAAGGCAGGTGCACGGGTGCGGGGTATGCCTGGGGTGCAGGCAGGGGTGGTGGGCGGCCTTACCGGCGCCGTGGGCCGTGGTGCGGGCTGCGCTAGGGTCGCTCGTCGTGACGGCCGATGGCGTTCGGCCGGTGTGACACGGTGACGTCGGCCGGTGGGCGCCCGGTGGCCGGCGGCGGGGGCGGGGACGGGTCTTCCAGGAAGTCCGTGGTCGGGGTGAAGAACAGGGCGCCCGTGACTGCGGTGGAGAAGTCCAGAATCCGGTCGTGCGTCGCCGTGTCCGTGCCCAGGAACATGCGTTCCAGCATCGTCTCGGTGACCTCGGGGCTGCGCGCGTAACCGATGAAGTACGTACCGAACTCCTGGGTACCCACCGTCCCGAACGGCATGTTGTCGCGGAGGATCTTCCGCTCGGTGCCGTCCGCGTCCGTCACGGTGGCAAGGGCGGTGTGGGAGTTCGGCGGCTTGACGTCGTCCGCCAGTTCCACGTCGGAGAGTTTCCGCCGGCCGATCACCCGCTCCTGGGCCTCGACCGGCAGGTTCTGCCAGGCGTCGAGGTCGTGGAGGTATTTTTGCACCACCACGTAACTGCCGCCGGCAAAGCCGGGATCCTCCTCCCCCACGAGCACGGCGGCCTGCGCTCGGGCGCCGGTGGGGTTCTCCGTGCCGTCGACGAAGCCGAGCAGGTCGCGTTCGTCGAAGTACTGGAAGCCGTGCACCTCGTCCTGCACCGTGACCGCTCCGCGCAGCCGGCTCGTGATCTCGGTGGCGAGAGCGAAGCACAGGTCCTGTCGTGCGGCACGGATGTGGAACAGCAGGTCGCCCGGGGTGGCGACCGCCCGGTGCCGGGCGCCGCGCAGTTCTTTGAAGGGGTGCAGACGGGCCGGGCGTGCGCCGGCGAACAGGCGGTCCCAGGCGTGCGACCCGATGCCGGTCACGCAACTCAGCAGGCCGTCGGGGTGGGCGCGGAATCCCACGGCCCTCTCCAGTGAGCCGAGATCTCCCAGGAAGTCGCGGACGGTTGGCTCGCCTGCGTCGTCGATGGTGACGACCAGGAAGATCGCCGCGCTGGTCAGTGGAGACAGAATCATCTGCGGCACGGATTGCTCGGCTCCTGCGGGCATGGATCATCGCTTTCTGCTGTGGCGGGGCACGGCGGGCGCGTTCAGCGCCAGTGGTCACTGAGTCGGTCGGCACGGTTCAGTTCGTGCGTCTCCTCACGCGTCGGTGGACGGGGGCGCGGCCGCCTCGATGGCGCGCAGGCCGGGCCCGTCCAGCACTCCGCGTGCGTGCAAGCTGCGTGGTGCGGAGAATGGAGTAATGCGGTACCCGAGCGCTCGATCATGGTTTCCCGGTTCCGCAGCGCCCGGAAGGTTCCGTCACCGTGCACCCGGTCCACGCCGACCGCGGGGAGGCACACGTGGTGTCGCACCCCGGCGGCGATCGCGGAGTTCAGGAGTCTGCCGGTGGAAGCGGGCCACGAGCCGAGGTGATCCGCCTCGGCTCGTGAGGGTCATTGCGGGCGGGGAACGTGGCGGTGACCGGGGACGGTTGATGAAGGAGATCGACCGCCACCGCGCCACCGCGCAGGGCGTCGGTGACCTCCTGCGGTGTCAGCGCGCCGAGGCCTCCGAGCGCCGGGACCGCCACCTCGTGCCCGTGGTCCCGGACCCACAGAGTTGTCTCGACACCCATGAGTGAGCCGTCGTCGAGCACCACGACCTTCATTGCAGCACCCCTCCTCTCGCGGTCGGCCTCGCGGCGTTCACGGGCCGCGCCGGTGCGTGAACGCCGAAGTCGGCTGAGGGGTTTGACCGGGCCGGCGCCCGATGTGTGACACCGCGCTCGCGGCTCAGGGCCGCCGAAGCGCGGGAGTGCTGACACCGGTGGGGTGCTGTGCGGTCGCAAGGCCGATGATGTCCTGGCATGTGGACACCTTGTTCCGGGCCACCTACAGGCCGGGAGACAGTGTGATACAACATGTCATTCCTGCACCCACCGGCCGCCACGACGGCAGCCTTCCTGATACGCGTCCGGTGTCCGGTTCCTTCTGACGTGATCGGGTGCGGGCGCTCGGGCAGCAGCGCTGCTGGCGGTCGGCGACGGGCCGGGAACGCCAAACGCAACGACAACGGACACAGTGTGTGGAGAAGTGCAAGGTGAGTGAGATGTTGTCAATGGCTCAGCCCGCTCGGATGACTTCGGTGTTCGCCAACTTCCGTCAGTACCTGCTCGGCTGGGAGACCGGAGGTCGGCCGGGACACGGCGTCGACCTGTTCCGCAGCGGCCTTGCCACCCCGCAGTTCAACGGCGTGGTGCGGCTCGCGTCGCCGGCCGCGGCGAAGGCGACGGCGGTGGCGGCGGCCCGCCGGGAACTGACGGGAGTCCCCTGGTGGTGGTGGGTCGGTCCGGACAGCCCGGCGGACACGGCCGGCCTCCTGCGGCGCCACGGCGGCCGGGAGGTCGCGAGCCTTCCGGTGATGATCCGTTCGCTCGCCCGACCGGCCGGGCCGTTGCCGACGCAATCCGGGCTACGGGTGGAAGAAGTCCGGGGCGCAAGACGCCTGGCGGAACTGGTCTCCACATACCGGACGTCGATGGGCATCGGGCCCGCACTGCAGGACGCGATGGCGCGCATCGAGTCACGGCGCGCGGACAACGGGGACATCGTCCGGCTGGCCGCCGTGCGGGAGGACAGGGTCGTCGGGACCACCACGGTGATCGCCGCCCACGGCGTGGCCGGGATCTTCCTCGTCCACGTCGCTCGGGCGCACCGGGGGCAGGGGGTCGGTGCCGCGTTGACGGCCGCCGCGCTCCGGGTGGGGCGGGAGCGCGGCATGGACGTGGCGGCGCTCGTGGCCAGTCCCGCGGGTGAGGCGCTGTACCGGCGGTTCGACTTCACGTCGGTGTGGGGCTATCACCTGTTCGACTTCCCTGCCTGAGGCACACCATCAGCACTCGTCAATGTCATACGAGTTCGAGTCCGCCGTCGACGGCGATCACCTGTCCGGTCGCGTGCCGTCCGGCGGGATCGGCCATCCGCAGCACCCAGTAGGCGACCTCCTCGGCGCCGGCGATGTGGTGGGTGGGGATGCGCTCGCGTTCGTAGGCGTACATGTCGTTGGTGGCCTCGGGCGTGAGACCGGCGTGCAGCAAGACGTCGGTGCGGGTGGGTCCGGGGGCGACGGCGTTGACACGGACCCCTTCCCCCGCCAGTTCCAGCGCCCAGCTGCGCGTCAGCTGTTCGACGGCGGCCTTGGTGGCCGCGTAGTGGGCACCTCCCGGCATGGGCCGGTGCCCGTAGGTGCTGGAGAGGTTGATGATCGTGCCGGAGGACTCACGCAGATGCGGCAGGGCCGCATGCGCGAGCAAGCTGGGTGCGACGACGTTCAGGGCGAACAGGTCGGTGATCGTGCGCTCGTCGGTGTCGGCCAGCGTCATCACCGCTGTGGCGCCTGCGTTGTTGACCAGGTAGTCGAGTCGCCCCCAGCACTGCACAGCCGCCCTGATCACTTCGGCGGGTGCGCCCGCGCCGCAGATGTCGATCGCCAGGACGTCGATGCCGGGGTGCAGCGCCGCGGTCTCCTTCAGCGGTTCTTCGCGCCGCCCCACCCCGAGCACGTGGGCGCCGGCCGCGGCGAAGGCGACGGCGGTGGCCCGGCCGATGCCGGTGCCGGCTCCCGTCACGACGGCCACGTGGCCCGCGAAGGTCTGGTCGGGAGAGTCTGCGGACATCACATGTTCCTTACTGTCTTCACTGGTACACACAGCATGGTGCGTTTTCACACTATCGTCAAACGTTGAACAGTGTGACATGGGTCCGGCCCGGCCGGCGCGTCACGCCGCCTGCTCGACGGGCCGGGAGGCGGGTCCGGACGCCGATGGCAGGCAGCGCACCTGCCCCTGGGTGGTGAGCAGCTCCAGCAGGGCGTCCAGGTTGCCGGTGTGGGCGGCCGTGCGGAACGCGGCGGCAAGACGCCTGTGCGACTCGACTGGGACCGGGTGCTCCTTGCCGGACTCCAGGCGGGCCTGCGCCCGGTGGACCACCACCCGCGCGTTCGGGGCGCTGATGCGCAGCAGCGCTGCCAGCTCCGCGTAGGCGTAGCCGAAGCCCTTGCGCAGGACGTAGGCCGCCAGGCGGTCGGGGGTCAGGCGCGCCATGAGCAGGGCCAGGGCCCCCTCGACCGCCACGCTCTGCTCCACGCTGTGCTCGACGCTCGGCGCGGGGTCCGAGGCGACCCGGTCACCAAGGCTGGCCAGCTGGGGCTCGACCGAGACCTCACGGCTGTGGCGTGCGGAGCGGACCACGTTGATGGCCAGCCGGGTCGTGACGGTCACCAGGAACGCGGCCGGATTGTCGACGGCCACGCGCTCGGTGAGCTGCCAGCGCAGCCACACCTCCTGGACCACGTCCTCGGCCCCCGTGACGTCGCCGAGAATGCGGTAGGCGATGCGGAAAAGCCGTGTCCGCTCGGCCAGGAAGGTGCCGAGGGCGGTGTCCATGTCGTCGTGGCCTGCGGGCCGGGCGGGCGCGGGTTCGGTCGTCGTCTGCGGGCTGGTCGCGGGCATGGGGAACTCCTCGTGGTGGAAGGGGACGCCCGTCCAGGGCGTGTTTCCACCCTCGCCCCGGGACACCACCCCCCGCGCCCCTGCTTCCCCGTGGTGGAGTCCGTGGGACCCCGTGGTGGAGTCCGTGGACCCCCGGGGGTTGGGGGCCCATGGACCCCGGTGGGACTCCCCCGCAGGCCCCGCGACCCACCCATGGCCGAGCCCGTGGGGGCCCGTGCCGGGCGTCAGGCGCTGCGCGCCGTGTCCTGGTCGTGGAGGTTGTCGGCCGGGGCGTCGCCCAGGGCACCGGGCAGCGCGCGGCGTGAGTTGATGCCGAGCTTCATGTACACCTTGCGCAGGTGCCACTCCACGGTGTGCGGGCTGATGAACAGCTCCGCGCCGATCTTCGCGTTCGTCATGCCGTCGGCGGCGAGCGCGGCGACCTGGGACTCCTGCGGCGTCAGGGAGCTGGCCGGACGGTCCTCCCGCACGCTGACGTGCTCACCGGTGGCGAGCAGCTCGCGGCGGGCCCGCTCGGCGAAGGCGTGCGCGCGCATGCCGTCGAACATCTCGTGCGCCGTGCGCAGTTGCTCCCGGGACGAGGAGCGGCGCTGGGCGCGGCGCAACCATTCGCCGTACAGCAGATGGGTGCGCGCCACCTCGACGGCCACACCGCCGCGCCCGAACTCCTCGATCGCGGTCCGGTACAGCCCGTCGGCCTCCTCGCCGTCGGCCAGCAGCGCCCGGCAGCGGGCGGCGGCGCCGTGCGCCCATCCGGACTCGGCGGCCCCGGTGAGCTGGATGAGCCGGCCCAGTGAGGCGCGGGCCTGGTCGAGTTCACCGCACCGCGTGGCGGCCTCGACGTGTTCCACCAGCGACAGGCCGGTGAAGTTGAATCCGTCGTGCTCGATGCCCTCGCGTGCGGCCTCCAGCGCCTCCTCGTAGCGGCCCAGTCCGTTGAAGAGCACCCCCTGGATGTAGCCGGTGGCGCCCAGCAGGGAGACCTCCCCGCTCTGTTCGGCCTGCTGCCGGGCCTCGTCGATGATGCCGGTGGCGACGTCCGCCTCGCCGCGCCATGCGGCCAGGACCAGGGTCGCGTACTTGTGCGGGGCATGGCCCGTGGCGGCGGTGAGCGCGTCGGCCTCGTCGATCATCCGGTCGGCCTCGGGGAAGTCGCCGTAGTGGATGTGCACGCCGCCGGCGTAGATGAGCGCCGGGGGCAGCGCGCCGAGCGCTCCGACGTCGCGGGCCAGCCGCACGGCCCGGCTGGACAGGGCGTCCCAGGCGTGCAGGTCCCAGGCGTAGTGGATGAACGCCTCCAGGGCGACCGGGAGCAGCAGCAGCCAGCGCATGACCGCCTCCCGGGTGTCGAGCTCCTCGTGCACCAGCAGGTCAAGGGCGCCGCGCAGCGCCGGGACCCCGGTGTCGGGGTCGTCCGCGAGCAGTGCGGCGACCCCGTCCAGAAGGCGGTCGGCGGCCTCCGAACCGGAAGGGGGAGCCCCCGAGTCGCGGGCGGCGATCGCCGCCGCGCGGGCACCGGTCGGGCCGTGGACCCGGCCCGCGAAGATGGTCGCGCTGATCGCTTCCACGTACGTCTCGCGCGCCAGCGGCGACGCGGCGGCGGTGAACTGCGCGGCGGCCTCGAGCAGCAGCGGTGCCGCCTCGTCGCTGCGGCTGCGCGCGAACAGGATCCGGGCCCGCAGCCGCGCGAGGCGGGCCCGGTCCAGGGTGCTCAGGGGACACAGTTCGGCCACCGTCGCCAGTTCGGTGGCGCGGTCGGGCGCCGCAGCGGAGAAGTGCGCCTCGGCGGCCGCGAGGGCCCGTCGGCCGCGCGCCCACGCGTCAGGTGTCGCCTCGGCCGCACGCTCCAGCAGCACCGCCTCGGCGGCAATGCCGCCGCGCTGACGCGCGCGGTCGGCGGCCTGTTCGAGCCCGGCGGCGACGTCCTCGTCCGGCCCGTCGGTGGCCTGGGCGGCGTGCCAGGCGCGCCGGTCGGGGTCGAGGACCGGGTCCGTGACGTCGGCCAGCGCCCGGTGCACCGTCCGGCGTTCCTCTGGAGTGGCTCCCTGGTAGACGGCGGAACGGACCAGCGGGTGCCGGAACCTGACGGACTCGCCGAACTCGATCAGTCCGGCCGCCTTGGCGGGTGCCGCGTAGGGCACGATCTCGAGTCGGGCGGCCGCGCGCACCAGCAGGCGCGCGTCGCCGACCGGTTCGGCAGCGGCGATCAGCAGCAGGGTGCGGGTCGCCTCGGGCAGGGAGGCTATGCGGCCCGCGAAGTCGCGTTCGACGCGTCCGGCGACCGGCCCGTAGGCGCCCGGCCGGATGGACGAGTCGAGACCGTAGGCCAGCTCGGCGGCGCTGCGGCCGCGGGAGAACTCCAGTAGCGCCAGCGGGTTTCCGTCCATCTCCGCCACGAACCGGTCCCGGACCCGCTTCTCCAGCCGGCCGCCGACGACGGATTCCAGGAGTCGGCCGGCCGCGGCGGTGTCCAGGCCCTCGATGCGCAGGGTCGGCAGTCCGTTGAGGGCGGCCCCGCCCTCGGGATCCCGTACCGCGAAGGCCATGGCGACAGGCTCGGCAAGCAGGCGGCGCGCGACGAACTCCAGCGTCTGCAGGGACACTTGGTCCAGCCACTGGGCGTCGTCGACCAGGACGAGCACCGGCCGGGTCTCGGAGGCCCGGGTGAGCAGGGTCAGCACGGCCAGGCCGACCAAGAAGCGGTCGGGGGGATCTCCGGCTGCCATGCCGAACGCCACCTGGAGAGCGTCGCGTTGCGGTTCGGGCAGTTCGTCGAGTTCGCCGAGGAAGGGGGTGCACACCTGGTGCAGGCTGGCGTAGGGCAGTTCCATGTCCGCCTCGATGCCGTGCGCCCAGGTCACCTTAACCCGCGACGCCTGCGCGGCCGCGTACTCCAGGAGCACCGACTTGCCCATGCCGGCCTCGCCTCGGACTACCAGGATGCCCGACCCGCCGTCACTCAGTCCGGACAGCAGGTCGTCGAGTGCCGCGCACTCGCGTTGCCGGCCGACCAGGTCGGGAAGCGGACTGGCAATCATGCGACGCAGCTCCTCGGGACATCTAGGGGCAAAACGGGTCCCACATCGTGGTCGGAACAAGTCTTGAAACGATACCTGGAACGGCGTATCCCTCGCGGGCCCGTCGCCTGTGACGGTCTCCACCTCGAAAAGTCCCCGGCGGTTGTCACAAACGAGCCCGCTGTCCGGTCGACCAGTGCCGATGTTTATACCCGTTGCAGGAGGTCCCCCCATGTCGTCGCTCGGACACCAGCTCGCCGCATCCGTTCTCGTGGTGGGGGCCGGTGGGTCAGGCCTCCGCGCGGCCATCGAGGTCGCGGAGGCCGGAGTCTCGGTCATCGCCGTGGCCAAGAGCACGGTCGAGAACGCGCCCGCGGCCCTCGGGCCCGCGGGCCCCATGTGGCCCGCGGCCGGCTCCGGGCCCGACGACGTGTGGCAGCGGCACGCGGCCGAAACGTTGCGCGAGGGGCGTCTTCTGGCCGATCCCCGCACCGCCCGAGCCGTCGCCCGCTATGCGGAGCAGGGCAGCCAGGACATGGGACGCCACGGCCCGCACCCCGAGCGCCGCGGACAGGTCCCCCGCCGGTCCGGCCACGCGCACGACAGCACGACATGCGCCGGCCAGCAGGCCGGGCCGGGGGTGCACCGGGCGCTGACGATCCGCGCGGCCGAGCTCGGCATCCCCGTCGTCACCGGCGTGTACGTCACCCGGCTGCTGGTCGACGACGGAACGGTCTTCGGCGCCTACGGATTCGACCTCGTCGACGGTTCGCGCTACCTGATGCACGCCGACGCCGTGATCCTCGCGACCGGAGGGCACACCCGCATCTGGCGGCGCACGTCGTCGCGCCGCGACGAGAGCGGCGGCGACGCCTTCCGCCTCGCCACCGAGGCCGGCGCCCGGCTGCGCGACCCCGAGCTGGTGCAGTTCCATCCCCTCGGACTGGTCGGACCGGAGCACGCGGCCGGCCTGCTCCTCGACGAGGCGGCCCGCGGTGAGGGCGGCGTACTGCTCAACAACCTCGGCGAACGGTTCATGACGCGCTACGAACCCGAGCACCTGGAGCGCTCCAGTCAGGACCGGGTCGCGGCGGCCGCCTGCACCGAGATCAGGGCGGGGCGTGGCACCCAGTCCGGCGGGGTATGGCTAGATTTGTCCCACCTCCCACGCGAGACCGTTCTGACGCGGCTGCCCCAGGTGCACCAGACCCTGCTGGACGTGCAGACGCTCGACATCACCCGTGACCCGGTCGAGGTCACACCGACGGCCGAGTACTCCCTGGGCGGTGTCCGGGTGCGGCCCGAGGACCACAGCACCGAGGTCACCGGGCTGTACGTGATCGGGGAGGCGGCCGGCGCACCGCACGACGCGAGGCGGCAGCAGGAGAACGCGCTGCTCGAATTCCTCGTCCACGGCCGAATCGCGGGCCGGGCCGCGGCGGAGTACTCGGCCCGGCTCACCGTGCAGCAGCGCTCCCCCTCGGCGGTGCGCGCCGCGGAGACGGACATGACCCGCCTGCTGGCGGCCGACGGTGACCAGAACGTCCGCGCCCTGCTGCGCTCGGTGCGTCATCTGATGACCGAGCACGCGGGCGTCGTACGCGACGAAGCCGGGCTCGCCGCCGGGCTCGACGAACTCGACGGGATCGAGGCCCGCACGGCGCACGCCGGGATCCACATCGACATCGGTGGCCTCCAGGACCTCGCGTACGCCTACGACCTCCGGTCGGCCCTGCTCGCCGCGCGTGCGACGCTGGAGTGCGCGCGGGAACGCCTGGCGGCCCGGAGCGGTCATCACCGGTCCGGCCACTCCGGTGCCGGCCCCGAGCTGACGGTCGCTCTGGTGTGGTCCCCGGCCACCGGGGTGCGGCGCGAGCCCGGGGCAGATGCCGGGTCACCGCGGCAGCCCCGGTGACCCGGGGCCGGCCCGGCCGGCTCAGCTCTTGCCGCGCCGCAGCGTGGCCGGCGTCTCCGGCAGGCGGTGGGAGGCCCGTCCGGCCAGCTCGCCAAGGATGGGCATCGGGGCCGTCCCGTCGGGAGTGAGGCGGTGGCGGACCATGACCGGCGGCCCGGACTCCACCTCACGCACGGTGAGGCCCGCACTCGACAGTTCGGACAGGCGCTGCGGGAGGACCGAGTCGCTGATGCCGTCCACCGCACGCCGCGACTTGGCGTAACCCTGGGGTCCGTGCCGCAGCCTGGCCAGGGTGTCGCCGTTCGGACATCGGCCCAGGAATCTGATAAATGAGTGCGGGTGAAGAAGCGGGCCCGGTGCGTGCGCTCGCAAGGCGCCGGGGCGTCCGCGGATGGGGTCTCCCCTGCTCGAACGAAGCCGAGAGCTCGGGGATGTGCCGGACCCCGCGACACCGCAGGCACGTGTCAGACACCCCCTAGCGACCGTGTACGGCCCCGCCCTGTGACAGGCGGTCCGGCAGCAGGGACAACAGGCGCACCTCGGTGTCGCTCGCGGTTCCCGGGGTGGTGGTGTAGACGACGAGACGTTGGGCCTGGACAGGGTCGACCAGTGTCTGACAGTGCAACTCCAGCATGCCGAGCTGAGGGTGGAGAAAACGCTGGGAAGCGCAGGAAGGCCCGAGGACGGGCCTCTGCTGCCAGATACCGGCGAACTCGGGACTCTCCTCGATGAGCGCGTCCACGAGCTCGGCAACCCGCGAGTCGCGGCCCTCGCGGGTGTACGCGTTATGGAGATCGGCCACCATCAGACGGCTCTGCTCCGCGTGCTCGCTCTCCGGACGGATCAACCGGGAAGCGGGATCGGTGAACCAGCGGTAGTGGGCGCTGCGGGTCTGCCCGGTGTAAACCGTCGCGTCGCCCAGCAGCGCCACGGCCGGACGCGTCTGCCGCAGCGTCCGGCCGAGATGGTCCATCACCAGCGCGGGGGTGTCCTCCAGCCGGTCCAGGATGCGCATCATCCCCGGATCGACGTGGTCCTCCCCGCGCACCCGGCGCGGCACCGCGTGGCCGCCGAGCCGGTAGAGGTGATCCCGCTCCTCGAGGGACAGACCCAGACCACGGGCGAGCGCGGCGAGCATCTGCTCGGAGGGGCGGGGGCCCCTCGGCTGTTCAAGGCGGCCGTAGTAGTCCACCGACATGTCGCACAGTGCCGCGACCTCCTCGCGGCGCAGCCCTGCCGTTCGCCTGCGGCGTCCGCGGGGAAGGCCGACGTCCTCCGGCTGGAGCACCTCGCGCCGGGTCCGGAGAAAAGCCGCCAGAGCTGCTCGGTCCGTCATCGCTGTCCTCTCGTGCTCCCACCCTCCTTCACGGTCAACGATGCGGCCCGAACAGTGCATTCCCGAAACACAGTGTGTCCCACCGTAGCGCACTACCGGGTGATCACCTTGGTCTCCAGGAACTCCTCAAGGCCGGCACGGCCCATCTCACGGCCGTTGCCGGACTGCTTGTACCCGCCGAAGGGGGCCTGGAAGTTGTGCGGGCCGCCGTTGACATCGACCTGGCCGACGCGCAGGCGCCGGGCGATCGCCAGGGCGTGCTCCTGATCGCCCGACACCGCGCCGTTGAGCCCGTAGATGGTGCCGTTGGCCAGCTCGACGGCGTGGTCGTCATCGACGTACGGGATGACGACGAGCACAGGGCCGAAGATCTCCTCCTGGGCGATGACCGACTCGGGGTCGACGTCGGAGAAGATGGTCGGCCGGACGTAGGCACCGGTCTCCAGGCCCTCCGGCCGGCCGGGGCCGCCGACCACGAGCGTGGCGCCGTCGGAGACACCGCGGCGGATATAGCCGTCGACGCGTCGGCGCTGGGTCTCCGAGGCGAGCGGGCCGATGCGCGTGGCCTCGTCGGCCGGGTCGCCGACGGTGTACTCCTCGGCCGCCGCCCGCAGCTTCTCGACCACCGTCTCCTGGAGTGCTTCGGGGACGAGCATGCGCACGTAGGCGCCGCATGCCTGGCCGGCATTGGCCCAGGCGAAGGCCAGACCCCGGGGGACGGCGGCGTCCAGGTCGGCCTCGGGAAGGATGACGTGGGCCGCCTTGCCGCCCAGTTCGAGTGCGACCCGCTTGACGGTGCCGGAAGCGGCGACGGACACGGCCCGGCCGGCCCGGGTGGAGCCGGTGAAGGAGATCATGTCGATTCTCGGGTGCCGTGCGAGTGCCTCGCCGACGACGGATCCGGTGCCCTGCACCACGTTGAACACACCGTCGGGCAAGCCGGCCTCGGTGGCCGCCTCGGCGAACATCCGCGCGCTGAGCGGAGAGAGCTCCGACGGCTTGAGCACGACGGTGTTGCCCGCGAGCATCGCGGGGACGACCTTGGTCACGAGCTGCTGGAGCGGGAAGTTCCATGGAGTGATCGCCCCTACGACGCCGATGGGCTCGCGGACGACGAGCGAGTTCTCCACCTCGGACGTCCACTCGAACCGCTCGGCCGCCGCGACCGCGGCCAGCACCGAGGCGACCGGGAAGCCCACCTGCGCCTGCCGGGAGAAGCTGATCGGCGCGCCCATCTCCAGGGTGATGACGGCTGCCAGCTCCTCACCGTGCTTCTCCAGGCCCTCGGCCAGGCGCCGCATGACGGCGGCCCGGTGCTCCACCGATGTCGCCGCCCACCCGTCGAACGCGGCGAGCGCGGCACTCACCGCCAGATCCAGCTCCGCGTCCGTACTCTCGTGCAGGGTGGCGACGACCGACGCGTCGGCGGGATTCACCACGTCGAGCATCGGCCCGGAGCCGCGGACGGCACGGCCGTCGATCCAGTGGGACGGCGCCGGAAAAGAAACCGTGTGTGTTGTGTTCATGTGCCCAGGAGACCTCGCCCGGCGCACGGCATCCATGCCCTCCCAGGCCCATGATCCACGTCACTGCCCCGGCGCGCGTCCGCCGCGCCCCGGCGACCTGGCGAACGGACTCTCGCCGGGGCGGCCCCCAGCGCTTCTCCTCAGCGGCCCCGGCCACTGGAGCGCTTGTTATGCTCCCCTTCGGGATGGGGGCAGGATGAGCGGCGACGAGGGTTCGAAGCAGTTGCGCGGCCGACGCCGTGAGCGGGAGGCGCTCGACGTCCTGGCCGCCGAGGTGGAAGCCGGACGCAGCGCTGCACTGGTCCTGCGGGGTGACGCCGGAATCGGCAAGTCCGCCCTGCTGCACCACCTGGAGGCCCGCGTCGCACGGCACCGCGTCGCCCGTGGGGCGGGTGTCGAGTCCGAGATGGAGCTGCCGTTCGCGGGACTGCACCAGCTGTGCGCCCCGTTCCTCGACCGCCTCGACCGCCTTCCCGCTCCGCAACGGGACGCCCTTGCCACCGCGTTCGGTCTGAGTGACGGCCCGCCGCCCGACCGGTTCCTCGTCGGCCTCGCCGTCCTCGGGCTGCTGACCGACGTCGCCTCGGAGCAGCCCCTGTTCTGCCTCGTGGACGACACGCAGTGGCTCGACCGGGTCTCCGCGCAGACCCTGGCGCTCGTGGCACGCCGGATGCTCGCCGAATCCATGGCGCTGGTGTTCGCCTCCCGGGAGAAGCGGGGGAACGACGAGCTGGCGGGTCTGCCCGAGCTGCTGGTCGACGGCCTCGACGACACGGACGCCCGAAATCTGCTGAACGCGTCCGCGGTGGGCCCCATGGACGCACCGATCCGCGATCGCATCCTCGCCGAAGCCTGCGGCAACCCGCTGGCCCTGCTGGAACTGCCGCACGACCGGCCCGACATGGGATCGGAGCACGCGCTCCACAGCCCCGGCCTGGGTTCGGTGTCGTGCCGCATCGAGCGCAGCTACGTCGCCCGGGTCCACACCCTTCCCCCCGCGACCCGGCGCCTGCTGCTCGTCGCCGCCGCCGAACCGGTCGGTGACGTCACCCTACTGAGGCGGGCCGCCGGGCAGCTGGACATCAGCCCGAGCGCGATCGACCCGGCGGTGACGGAAGGCCTGCTGGCCGTCGGCGCGCTCGTCCGCTTTCGGCACCCGCTGCTGCGCTCCGCCGTCCTGCGCGCGGCCGACCTCGCCGACCTCCGCGAGACCCACCGGGTGCTGGCGGAGGTGACCGACCCCGACCTCGACCCGGACCGCCGCGCCTGGCACCTGGCACGGGCGACAGTGCGGCCGGACGAGGCGATCGCCGCCGAACTGGAGGCATCGGCCGGAAGGGCGGCGGCGCGCGGCGCCACCCCGGCGGCGGCCGCCTTCCTGGCTCGGGCAGCCGCCCTGACATCCCACCCGCAACGCAAGGCGACCCGTGCCCTTGCCGCGGCCCAGGCTCAACTGCGCACCGGCGCGACCTCCGCGGCCCGCGAGCTCCTGGCGCTGGCCCGCGCCGAGGCCCTCGACGACCTGCAACGGGCCCGCGCGGAGCTGGTCCACGCCCAGATCACCTTCGCCTCGGGACGCCCGGGCGAGGCGATCCCGCTGCTGCTCGCCACTGCGCGCCGCCTGCTTCCGCTCGACACCGACCTGGCCCATGAGACGTTCCTGGACGCCCTGTCGGCCGCGCTGTTCGCCGGACGCCTCGCCACCGGCGCGGACGCACGCGAGGTGGCGGTGGCCGGGCTCGCCTCGCCGGCGCCCGCCGGGGGGCCGACACGGGCCGCCGATGCGCTCCTGGTCGCCCTGGCCACCGGATTCACCGACGCGTACGACGACGCGGTGCCGTCCGCACGCAGGGCACTGGACCTGTTCCGCCGGGAGACCGACCCCGACCAGATCCTGCGCTGGTCGTGGCTGGCCTCGACGCTGGCGGCCGAGGTGTGGGACGACGAGAGCTGGGCAATGCTGGCGGCACGCCACGTACGGACCGCCCGCGCGGTCGGCGCACTGGCGGAACTGCCTCTCGCCCTCAACTCCCGCGTGGTGGTGCACACCTGCGCCGGGGAACTGGACGAGGCGGCCCTGCTCATCGCGGAGATCACCCGTCTCCAGGAGGCGGTCGGCCACGGCTTCACCCCGTTCGGCGCCATGACGCTGGCCGCCTGGCAGGGCCGGGCGGACGAAGCGCTCCCGCTGATCAAGGAGGGCGTGGAGAACGCCGTACGGGGCGGTGAGGGCATCGGCGTGGCCATCGCACGGCGGGCCGAGGCCGTACTCCTCAACGGCCTCGGCCGGTTCGAGGAGGCGTTCGACGCGGCCCGTTCGGCGAGCACCCACCCGCATGACCTGGTCGCGGCCAACGCGGGACTGATCGAGCTGGTGGAGGCCGGCGCGCGCAGCGGCCGCACGGACGCGGCCCGTACCGCTCTGGAACGGCTCGTGCGGACCACCGGGGCCGCCGGTACGGACTGGGCGCTGGGCGTCCAGGCGCGCTCCCGGGCACTGCTCGGCCAGGGCGCCACGGCCGAGGAGGACTACCGCGAGGCGATCGAACGGCTCGGGCGCACCCGCGTCGCGACGGACCTGGCCCGCGCCCACCTGCTGTACGGGGAGTGGCTGCGGCGGGAGGGCCGCCGCAGCGATGCCCGGGAGCAACTGCACTCGGCGCACGCTCTGTTCACGCGGTTCGGCGCGCTGGCCTTCGCCGACCGCGCCATCCGTGAGCTGCGGGCCGCGGGTGAATCGGTGGCCCGGCGCGACGGCGGCGCCACGGCGACTCTCACCGCCCAGGAGGCGCAGATCGCGCGGCTGGCCCGGGACGGCCTGACCAACTCCGAGATCGGTGCCCAGCTGTTCCTGAGCCCGCACACGGTGGAGTGGCATCTGCGGAAGGTGTACGCCAAGCTCGGCATCACCTCCCGGCGTTCCCTGCGCACGGAGCTGTGACAGGCAGCTGTCACAGCTGCGTCGCAGGTTCGGTCTGTAGGGCGGGGCCGCGTTTCGCCACGGCCCCGGATCCCTGCCGAGAGGAATACCCATGATCACGCGCCTCGTCTCCGTCGCCGAGGGCGAGCGGCTCACACGCTCCGTGGCGATCGGCACCCACACGCTGACCGCCGACGAACCCGAGCCCGCCGGCGCCGATGCCGGGCCTACCCCGGGAGAGCTGGTGCTGGCCGCGCTGGGCTCGTGCACCTCCATGGCCGTGCGAGCCCTGGCGGACCGGCACGGCTGGCCACTCGACCGGGTGGACGTGGCTGTCCGGTTCGGCGGTCAGGGGCGCATCGTCAAGAACCTGGGGCTGACCGGCGATCTGGAGCCGGCCCAGCGGGAGCAGTTGCTGGCGGCGGCCGGGCGTTGTCCCGTGCACCGTCTGCTGACGCGCGAGATGGAGATCGTCACCGTGCCCGCGTTGCTGGCGGAGCCCGGGACGGTCTCCCCCGACGGGCCCCTGATGCCCTGAGTGCGGGTCCGCCGGGTCAGGACGCGGTCGCCACGGCGTCCAGCTCCACCGAGGCGATCTCCTTGCGGGAGGAGATCCCCAGCTTCGCGAACACCTTGCGCAGATGCCACTCCACCGTGTGCGGGCTCAGCAGCAGCCGGGCGGCGATCTCAGGATTCGTGAACCCGTCCCGGGCCAGCCGCGCGATCTCGGCCTCCTTCACCGTGAAAGTGACCGACGTCGCAGCGGCCCGTCGGCGCGTCTTCACCCCGGCGGCTTGCAGTTCCCGCCGCGCACGCTCCGCGAACGCTTCGGCGCCCGCTTCGCCGAGCATCTCGTACGCCTCGCCCAGCCGGGCCCGCGCCTGCGCCTCCCGCCCTTCACGGCGCAGCCACTCGCCGTGGCGGAGCCGCGCCCTGGCACTGTCCATGCGGGTCTGGGCCAGGTCCAGTTGTTCGACGGCCTCGTGGTGCAGGGACTCGGCGTCCGCTCCCTGCGCCACGAGGGCGCGGACGGCGGCCGATGTGCCGAGCGCCCAGGGCGTCGCACTGACCCGGGCCATCTCCTCGATCGCGCGCACCGACTCGGCCGCGCGCTCGGGTCGGCCCAGCCCGGCGGCCGCCTCCACGAGTTCGCCCCTGGACTGGAGGGACAGGCCGAGTTCCTGCGGGTTCGCGCAGCCGAGCTCGGCTGCGGCGCATGCCTCCTCGTAACGGCCGAGGCCGTTGTACAGGACCGCCTCGGCCCACTGGGTGGCGGTGACGACCTTGCCCTCGTTCTGTAGCAACCGGTCCTGCGCGACGGCTGCGATCGCCTGCCTGGTGGGGGCTTCCCGGCCCTTGAAGGGCTCCACGACGAGGGCTCCGTAGTGGGCGAAGAAGGTGCTGCCCGTGGCCTCGCCGATCGCGTCGGCCTCCGCCCTGAGGGAGTCGGCGGCCCGTAGATCGCCCGCGAAGACTCGGTTCGACAAGCGCAGCAGGAGGCCGGAGGGCAGCACGGCGAGCGCACCGTTCTCCCGGGCGAACTCGACCAGGCGGGCGGAGAGTTCGGACCAGGCGGCGAAGTCCCACACACTGTGCGCCATGCGGCACACGAGCGGGAGCCAGCCCAGTGCGTCCTGCGGTGTGCCGCGCTGTGTCCGGAAGGCGTGCACGGCGTCGAGGACGAGGGAGGCACCCGTGGAGTACCCCTCGGTGACCATCCGTGAGATGCCGGTCAGCAGGAGGTCCTCGCGTTCGGCGGGGCGGCCGGGGTCCGGCAGGCTCAGCACGGCCTCGGCGACGTCGCGGACCCCGCCCGTGGTGAGCCGGCCCGCGGTGAGCGCCGCGTGGATGGCGTCCCGGTAGGTCTGGCGAACCAGTTCGAGGTCGTACGGTTGCAGTTGCCGGGCAGCTTCGAGCAGCAGGGGAAGTCCGGCACTGGCGCTCTGGGCCGCCGAGGTGATCTGTCCCCGCAGCAGGCCGGCCCGGCCGGCCCCCACGTCGCCGAGCACGTCCGGATCCGCGACGTCGACCAGTTCCCGCGCGGTGTCGTAGGCGCCCGCCTGAAACTTGGCCTGCGCGGCGGCCAGGGTCCTGGCCGCGCGCCGTTCGGGGTCGGGCGTCAGCTCGCCGGCCCGGTGCAGGAAGGCGGCCGCGGCCGCGAGTCCGCCGCGGCGGTGGGCGTGGTCGGCGGACCTTTCGAGTTCGGCGGCCACGGCCTCGTCGGGCTCGGTGGCCGCGCTGGCCAGATGCCACACCCGGCGTTCCGGGTCGAGGCTCACGTCGATCGAGTCGGCCAGCACGCGGTGCACGCGGCGCCGTTCCTCGGCGTCGGCGGCGCGGTGTGCCGCCGAGCGGACCAGGGGGTGGCGGAAGCGGACCCAGGTACGGAGCGTCAGCAGGCCCGATGCCTCGACCTGGGTGACGGCGGTGTCCACCGGGACGTCCAGGCGTTCGGCGGCCCGCCGCAGCAGGGAGACGTCGCCGACCGGTTCGAGGGCGGCGACGAGCAGCAGGCGCTGCGCCCCGGCGGGGAGGGCACGGATACGGCGGAGATAGTCCGCCTCGATCTGGCCGGTCACGGGCCGGGCCGCGGAACCCTCGAAGCCGCCGGCCATCTCCACGGCGGTCAGGCTGCGCGGCAGTTCGAGCAGGGCGAGCGGGTTCCCCCGGGTCTCGGCGACGATCCGGTCCCGTACCTGCGGGTCGAGGGGGCCTGTGATCACCGAGTCGAGAAGGTGGTGCGCGTCCTGTTCCTTCAGCCCGTGCAGTTCGAGGTCGGGCAGGTCCGGGAGGACATAGCGGGGGCCGGACTCGCGGACGGCCAGGACGAGCAGCACCGATTCGGCGAGCAGTCGGCGCACGACGAACTCGAGCGTCTGGGACGACACCTGGTCCAGCCACTGTGCGTCGTCGACCAGGCACAGCAACGGCTGGTCGGTGCCCGCCCCGGCCAGCAGGCCCAAGGTGGCCAGCCCAACCAGGAACCGGTCGGGCGTGGGCCCCGCCTGCATGCCGAACGCCGTGCGCAGGGCGGTGCGCTGCGGCCCGGGGAGCTGATCGAGCTGGGACAGCAGCGGGGCACAGAGCTGGTGCAGTGCGGCGTAGGACAGTTCCATCTCGGACTGCACGCCGGCCGCGCGCACGACGCGGAATCCGTCGGCCCGGTCGATCAGGTGGTGGAGCAGTGCGCTCTTCCCGATCCCGGCCTCGCCGCGGACCAGGATGACACCGCTGCGGCCGCCTCTGGCCCGCGCGAGCAGGTCGTCGAGGATCCGGCACTCGTCCTGTCGGCCGATGAGTCCGGCCCGTGCCCCGCCCCTCACCATGGAAGCCTCCCGCAGCCACGATACCTCCGGTGATCACCGTGTCCGCGGCCGGCGGCAGCGCTGTCCGCGGTCTCCTCACGCGAGCAGGCACACCAGGAGTACCGTGCCGGCGAAGGTCAGCAGGGTCAGGACGGCCACAGCGGTCAGCAGCCGGTGCAGCCTGCGCAGGAAGCGCCGGTGGTGGTCCGAGTCGGCCTCGGCGATGCTGTCGGCGATGTGCTGCGTCACCATCCCCGCGACGTACTTCTGCTCGTCGAGGTACCACTCCTCGATGTCTCTCTTCTGCCGGTGGGTCAGCCCCGCCGACTGCGCGATGAAGGCGGCCACGCGCAGCCGGGCGGCGCTGAGGTGAGCCTCCCGGTACAGGTATGCCTCTATGTCGACCAGGCCGCGGGCGGCCTGCTCCTCCGTGCTCATGAATGTGCTCCAGACGTCGGCGGCCCGGCGTCCGGAGCGGAGCCGGGCCACGAGGACGGCGCGGTGCATCAGACACCGCGCCCCGATACCGGTGCGGCTCAAACGGCGGCCCGCACCGCCTCGTCGATCAGGCGGGCGACGTCACCGGGCCGGGAGACGGCGACCGCGTGGGAGGCGTCGACGGTCACGACTGTGGCCTTCGCGCGCTCGGCCATGAAGATCTGCGCCCGGGCCGGAATGTTGCGGTCCTCGGTCGCGACGAGGACCCAGGACGGGATGTCCCGCCAGGCCGGGGCCGAAGCTCTCTCGGCGAGCGCGGCGTCGGCGACGGGCCGCTGGGTGGCCGCCATGACCGCCGTCGTCTTCTCGGGGACGTCGGCGGCGAACTGCTGGTGGAACGCGCTCCTGTCGATGTAGAGATCCGCCGCCCGGCTGCCGTCGGGGAGGGTGACCGGCACGGGGCGGAGCGTCTCGCCCAGGGTGCTGCCCGGGAACTTCTCGGACAGGGTGACCGCGCTCTCGCCCTCCTCGGGCAGGAACGCCGCGACGAAGACGAGCGCCTTGACGTGGTCGAGCCCGCGTGCGGCATTGCTGATCACGGAGCCGCCGTAGGAGTGCCCGACGAGGACCACGGGGCCCGCTATGGACTCGACGAGTTGTCGGACGTAGTCGCTGTCCTTGCTCAGCCCGCGCAGCGGGTTGCTCGCGGACACCACGGAATGACCGTGGGACTGGAGCTTTTCGACGACGCCGTTCCAGCTGGAGGAATCCGCGAACGCTCCGTGGACGAGGACGACGGTGGGGTTCTGTTCACTCATGGGAGGGGCCTTTCACTGATGTGCGCGGTGCGGGATCAAAGGGTGCCGAGGGCCTTGCGCAGTACGTGGACGGCCTGCTCGATCGCCGCGGTGGAGGCCTGGGTTCCGCGGACCGGGTTCAGCATCATGAAGTCGTGCAGCGTGGCGTTGTAGCGGACGCTCGTGGTGGGCACACCGGCCTGGGTCAGCTTGCGCGCGTAGGCTTCGCCCTCGTCGCGCAGTACGTCGTTCTCGTCGACGACGACGAACGCCGGCGGCAGGCCCCGGAGCTCCTCCAGGGTCGCGCGCAGCGGGGACGCGGTGACCTGGTTCCGCTCGGCGGGGTCGGTGGTGTAGGCGTCCCAGAACCACTCCATGGCCTTGGCGGTCAGGTGCGGCCCGTGGGCGAAGGTGCGGTAGCTCTCGGTGTCCTGGCCCGCGTCGGTGACGGGGTAGTACAGCGACTGGTGCCGGAAGGTCACGTCCCCCCGCTGCTTGGCCAGGTGGGTGAGGGCGGCGCTCATGTTGCCGCCGACGGAGTCCCCGGCGACGACCATGCGGGAGCCGTCCAGCCCTTCGTCACCGCCCTTGGTGGTGATCCAGCGGGCGGTGGCGTAGGCCTGCTCGATGGCGACCGGGTACTTCGCCTCCGGGGAACGGTCGTACTCGACGAAGGCCAGGGCGGCCCGCGCGCCCACGGCGAGTTCGCGCACCAGGCGGTCGTGGGTGCCGGCGTTGCCGAGGATCCAGCCGCCGCCGTGCACGTACAGGATCACGGGCAGGACACCCGTGCTGCCGACCGGCCTGATGATGCGTACCCGCACCTCGCCGACCTCCGCGGGAACGATGATCCACTTCTCGTCCACGTCGGACTTCTCGATCGGCCCTGCCTGGACGTCGTCGAGCAGTTCACGGGCGCCCTCGACACCCCGTTCGTAGAGCAGTGGCGGCTTGGCGGTGGCGTCGGCGAAGTCCTGCGCGGCGGGTTCGAGAACGATGTCATTCATGGCGCGGTCCTTTACGGGCAGTGGGCTCGGGAGGTCTTTCCCTCCTCTGAGACCGGGCCGGGAGCCATTGTGTGACGCGCAGGTCCGACAGTCGCCGAACGTTCCTGTCTAGTCGGCCGACGTCACGCCGGAGTCATCGGGCCTGGGCAGCGGGAAGCCGTCCACGTACAGGTCGACGTGCTCGTTGTAGAACGCGGTCAGCCCCGCGATGCGGTGCACGTGGGTGGTCGGGAAGTCGTAGGTCCAGGCGATGTCCTCGTGGGAGGCGGTGTCGCTGTCGAAGGACCAGTAGCTGCTCGTCGTCCCCTTGTACGGGCAGCGTGTGACGGTGTCCGAGTGACGCAGCCGGGTCCAGTCGATGGTCGCGGGGTCGAGGTAGTAGCGGGTCGGCAGGCCGGTCTCGAAGAGCTTGACGCAGTTGCCGGCCTCCGCGAGCACGACGCCGTCCCGCTCGACCCGGACCCGACTGTTCGAGCGCAGGGCGTCGACCCGGGAGTAGGGGCTGCGGGGGTGCACGAAGACCGGCTCGTCCTCCTCCAGCCAGGAATCCAGCGCCTCCCACTCGAAACGCACGGTGTCACGCAGCGGGCCCGGCGCACCCTCTCCCCAGACCCACGCCGCGCCTTCACGGACCTCCGGACCGACCTGAAGAGTGTGACGGTGGGCCGGTCCGGCGCCGAGTTGCTCCATGTGCCCGTCGCCGCGCAGCACGCCGTCGGCCAAGTCCTCGACAGGAATGCTGAATTGGGGGTAGGCCTGCCATTCCCACACGTAGAGGGCCCTGCGGGTGTCGAAGACGACCCGGCCGGCGATCATTCCCCGGATGCGGCGCGGGACGGGCTCGACGTGCCCGACCGGAACGATGAGGCTCGGGTGGAGAACACTTTCGGTTGCCATGGTGATCACCTTGCAGTCGCTGATGGCGTGTCTCGATGCTAGCGGTCTCACACAGTGTCACACTGACGCCCCGATGCGCCCGCGGCTGCGCTGTCACAGAACCGGCGGGTGCCCGGTCAGGTGGACCGTAACCGTTCAGCACCTGAGGAGATCCCCCCGTGGAAGCTCGCATCAACTACTTCGGCAACGCACTCGCCGGCAAGGTCATGAAGCACCTGAACTCGGCCGGGGCGGCGGTGCACTCGGCCCTGCCGGTCGCCACCCAGGAACTGGTGAAGATCCGCGCCAGCCAGATCAACGGCTGCGGCTTCTGCACCGACATGCACACCAAGGACGCCACCGCCGCCGGCGAGGAGCAGCAGCGACTGAACCTGGTGGCCGTGTGGCGCGAGGCGACGGTCTTCACCGACGCCGAGCGCGCGGCCCTGGAACTGACCGAGCAGGGTACGCGCGTCGCGGACGGCTCGGCCGGAGTCTCGGACGAGGCCTGGGCGAACGCCACGAAGCACTACGACGAGGACCAGCTCGCTGCGCTCATCTCGCTGATCGCAGTCATCAACGCGTACAACCGCATCAACATCATCAACCGGCAGCCGGCCGGCGGCTACAAGCCCGGCATGTTCGGCTGAGCCGACCGCTCCGGCTCGTCCGGACGCGCGGGCCCGTCGCCCTGCCTCCCCGGCCCCCGGCCGGGCGACGGGCCCAGGCCACCCTTCATCCGTTCGCCCCACCGCACCGGACGACGCCAGGACTCGACATGAAGCACTCTCCCGCCGGGGACGACAACGACCCCGTTCCCTTCCTCCGGATCGCCAGTGCCCGCGGCCGGTGGACCCTGCTGGCGACGGTGCTCGGGTCGAGCGTCGTCCTGCTCGGCTCGACCGTCACCAACGTCGCGCTGCCGCGCATCGGCCGGGACTTCGGCGCCGACATCGCCGTGCTCCAGTGGACGGTGAACGCCTACATGCTGACCCTGGCGGGCCTGATCCTGCTGGGGGGATCGCTGGGCGACCGACTCGGGCGACGGCGGGTGTTCGTCGTCGGCGTCGTGTGGTTCGCGGCGGCCTCCCTGCTGTGCGGCCTCGCCCCGGGCCCCGGCACGCTGATCGCCGCCCGGGCCCTGCAGGGCGTCGGCGGCGCCCTGCTCACCCCGGGCTCGCTCGCGATCATCGAGGCGTCCTTCCACCCGGACGACCGGCCGCGCGCGATCGGGTTGTGGTCGGGGTTCGGCGGGATCGCGGCGGCCCTCGGGCCGTTCCTCGGCGGGTGGCTGGTCGACGGCCCCGGCTGGCGGTGGACGTTTCTGCTGAGCATCGTCCCGGCCCTGCTGTGCGTGCCCGTCGCGCTGAGGCATGTCCCGGAATCGGTGGGCAGGCCCCACCGGGCCGCACGGCCGGGACGGCCGGCCTTCGACGTACCCGGCGCCGTCCTGGGCGCCCTGGCGCTCGCCCTGACCACCTACGCGCTCACCGCGGGGCGGGCCAACGGTCCGGTGGCCGTCGTCGCGGCCGTCGGGGGCGTCGTCTGCGGCGCCGCCTTCCTCCACGTGGAGCGGCGCACTCCCGACCCGATGATGCCGCCGGCCCTCTTCTCCTCCCGGTCGTTCACCGCCATCAACCTGATCACCCTGTGCGTCTACGCGGGAACGGGCGGGTTCTTCTTCCTGACCGCGCTGGACCTGCAGATCGTGATCGGGTACTCGGCCCTGGCGGCCGGCGCCGCGATGCTGCCCACGACCTTGCTGATGCTGCTGTTCTCCTCCAGGTCGGGAGTGCTCGCCCAGCGGCTTGGGCCCCGGATCCCACTGGCTGTCGGACCGCTGGTGTGCGGCGCGGGCATGCTGATGATGCTGCGGGTCGGGCCGGACTCGTCCTACGTGATCGACGTACTGCCCGCACTGCTGGTGATGGGCGCGGGCATGGCCGTCCTGGTCGCTCCGCTGACCGTGACCCTGTTGTCCTCGGTGGACGCCGCGAACGCCGGGGTGGCCAGTGGCATCAACAACGCCGCGGCGCGGGCGGCTGGTCTGGTGGCGGTGGCGGCGCTGCCGCTGCTGGTCGGGATGGGACCGGAGGCCTACCGGTCGCCTGCCGCCTTCGACACGTCGTTCCGCAGGGCCATGCCGCTGTGCGCGGGGCTGCTGTTCGCCGGTGCGGTGCTGGCCTTCGCCCTGCTGAGGCGGACCGCCCCGGTCACGCACCGGCCGCACGGGCGGGCACACGGGTGGGCCCACGGCTGGTCCCTGGAACCGCCGCTGGTGTCCCGCTTCTCCCCTCACCGAACCATCGACCGAACGGTCGACTGAAGCGTCGACCGAACCCAGAGAAACGAGAGACGAGGAACCCGCCATGTCGTATCCGTATCCGGAACAGAAGTACTGGGGCGAGGACGGGGAGGTCAGTGCCGTCTTCCGGCCGGCCACCACACCGCCGGACCTCGGGCAGCGCGGTCCTGGCAAGGACGCCACCCACTACCTGGCGACGACCGCCACCACCCGCGGCGAGTTCGGCCTGTACCGCGTGGAGATGCGGCCCCGGGCCGGCGGCCCCAAGACGCACTTCCACAAGCGGATCTCGGAGTCGTTCTACATCCTGGACGGCACCGTCCGCCTCTTCGACGGAGCGCGGTGGGTCGACGCGCGCAAGGGCGACTTCCTGCACGTGCCGCAGGGCGGGCTGCACGCCTTCCGCAACGACTCCGACGCCCCGGCCGACATGCTGCTGCTGTTCACACCGGGTGCTCCGCGTGAGGAGTACTTCGAGCAGGTGTCGAAGCTGGCGCACGCCTCGGAGGAGGAGCGGGCCGCGTTCTTCGACCGGCACGACTCGTACTTCGTGGAGTGACGGCAGATAGGGCAGGGCCCCGTGCCCGTGACACCGGTGGTCGCCGGGGTGTCACGGGCACGGGGCCCTCACCGTGTGTCAGGCGGTCGGCCGCGGTGCGCGCAGGTGGGCGCGCTCCTTCAGTTCCGCCTCGTCGACCAGTTCGAGCATGGGCTTGCCGGGGGCGCACATCATCGTGACGACGAACTCGGTCCGCTCGTCGTCCAGTGCGTTGCCGTCCTGGTAGTGGATGGCGTCGCCGCCGGGCTCCCAGAAGGTGCCGCCGGCCTCGACGACGCGCTCCGGCTCCCCTTCCAGTTCGAAGCGGACGGCGCCCTTGATGACGTACCCGAACGCCGGGCCGGAGTGGCGGTGCGGCGGGGTGCCGGGGTCGCCGGGCTCCCACTGGACGTGGATGGTCATCGCCGAGGCGCCTTCGGGAACGACGACCGGCGAGGCGTCCTGGAGCATCTTCGCCGCCCGGGTCCAGCTGGGGCCGTCCTCGCCGCCCGTGCCGTGCCCGTGGTGGCCGTGGTGGTTGTGCTGTGGGTTCTCCGACACTGGGTCGCACCTTCCGTGGTTGCACCGTGTCCGCGCGGCACATCGTCCGCGCCATCACGTGATCGTCGCGGCCGTGGCGGCCGCTCGGTTCTCCTGACCGGGCGACCCGGGAATCTGTGACACACGACGGTGCGGCCGCGGCCGACTCGGTGTCACAAGAACCGGCTGCGGCCTGTCTAGGTGAGGTGAGCACGGTGGCGGGCGGACGCCCGCGCCGCCGTCGCCTCGGACACCCGGCAGGGCCATCGGCCCCCGACGAAAGAGATCCGGATGAGAGTCGTCGTCATAGGTGCCACCGGTCTGATCGGTTCCCGGACGGTCGCCAGGCTCCGCGACCACGGGGTGGAGGTCGTGCCGGTCTCCCGCGCGGACGCGGTCGACGTGAGCACCGGGCAGGGCCTTGCGCAGGCCGTGCGCGGCGCCGAAGTGGTCGTGGACGTCACCGACGCCCCCTCGCGGGAACAGACGGTCAGCACGAAGTTCTTCACCGCCTCGACGGGCCACCTCCTCAAGGCCGCCGTCGCGGCCGGCGCGGAGCACTACGTGGTGCTGTCCGTGGTGGGCGCCGACCGCGTCAGGTCCGGTTACTTCCGGGCCAAGGCGGCGCAGGAGGACCTCGCGCGGCGCGCCACCGTGCCCTACACCCTGGTGCGCGCCACCCCGTTCCACGAGTCCGTCGAGGCGATCGCGACGGAGGGAGCCCGAGCCGACGGTGTGCACGTGCCACCGCTGCTGGTGCGCCCGGTCGCGACGGACGACGTCGCCGCGGCACTCGCCCATGCCGCGGTGGGACTGCCCCGCTTCGGGGTGCTCGAGGTCGCGGGGCCGGAAGAGCTCCGGCTCGACGAGGCCGCCGCCGAACTCCTGGCCGTCCTGGGCCGTACCGGTCCTGTGGTTCCCGACGTCCGCGCCCCCTTCTTCGGTGCGGTGCTCGGGGAGCGGACCCTGCTGCCCGCCCCCGGCGCCCACCTGGGCCACCGCACCCTCACCGAGTGGCTCAAGAACCGCTGAGTCCTGCGGGCGGCGCCGCACCGCCGCCCGCGCTCCACGCCGTCCGTCGGCCCCCCTGGGCCCGCGACCGGCCCCACTCGCCCCCACGCCGTGACAGGAAGGCTGACATGAACGATCCGTCCCGGCCCACCGAGACGCCCGCGTCCAGTGAGCTCGACCAGCTACCCGACCGCGACCGGGAGGAAACCGCCGAATGGCGGGCCTCGCTCGACGCCGTCGTACGCAACGCCGGGCCGGAACGCGCGGCGTACCTGATGCGGCGCGTGCACGAGTTCGCCGAGGCGTCCGGGACGCCGCTGCCCCCGCTGCTGTCCTCGGACTACATCAACACCGTCCCGGCCGCCGCGCAGCCCGCGTTCGACGGTGACCTGGAGATGGAGTCCAGGATCACCGCGCTCAACCGGTGGAACGCCGCCGCGATGGTCACCCGGGCGTCCCGTCTGGGGCTCGGTGGCCACATCTCCACCTACGCGTCGGCGGCCTGGCTCTACGAGATCGGGTTCAACCACTTCTTCCGGGGCAAGAACGCGGACGGCTCCGGCGATCAGCTCTTCCTCCAGGGGCACGCGTCGCCGGGCATCTACGCACGTGTGTTCCTCGAAGGGCGGCTGAGTGCCACGCAGTTGGACGGCTTCCGGCGGGAGGCGGGCGGGCGCGGCCTGCCGTCCTACCCGCACCCCCGGCGGCTTCCGTGGCTGTGGGAGTTCCCGACGGTCTCCATGGGCCTCGGCCCGCTCAGCGCCGTCTACCAGGCCCGCTTCAACCGCTATCTGCACGCGCGCGGCATCAAGGACACCTCCGCCTCCCGGGTGTGGGCGTTCCTGGGCGACGGAGAGACCGACGAACCGGAGTCGCTGGCTGCGCTGACGCTCGCCTCCCGGGAGGGCCTGGACAACCTCACGTTCGTCGTCAACTGCAATCTCCAGCGCCTCGACGGACCGGTCCGCTCCAACTCGAAGATCGTGCAGGAGCTGGAGGCACGGTTCCGCGGTGCGGGCTGGAACGTGGTCAAGACGTTGTGGGGCGAGGCGTGGGACCCGCTGCTGGCCCGGGACACCACGGGCGACCTGGTACGGCGCCTGGGCCACGTGCCCGACGCCCAGCTGCAGACCCTGGCCGTACGCGATGCCCCGTACATACGCGAGAACTTCTTCACCGGCGATGCCCTGTCCGCCCTGTCCGCGTCCCTGAGCGACGCGCAGGTGGTAGATCTGTTCGAGAACTCCCGCGGCGGACACGAGCCGTTGAAGGTGTACGCCGCCTACCGGGCCGCGGTGGAGCACCGGGGCGCGCCGACCGTGGTCCTGGCCCAGACGGTCAAGGGCCACACGCTGGGTCCGGCGTTCGAGTCGCGCAACGCCAACCACCAGATGAAGAAGCTGACGATGGCCCAGTTCCGTGCGTTGCGCGACGTGCTGGACCTGCCGATCCCCGACAGCGCGCTCGCCGGGGACCAGGTCCCGTTCTGGCACCCCGGGGAGGATGCGCCGGAAGTTCGCTATCTGCGCGAGCGGCGGGCCGGGTTGGGCGGTCCCCTGCCGCTGCGCCGGGTGACGTCCACGCCGCTGCCCGAACCGCCCGCCAAACCCTTCGAGGCCCTGGAGAAGGGGTCCGGGCACCAGGAGATCGCCACCACGATGGCGCTGGTCCGGCTGGTCAAGGACCTGATGCGGGACGAGCGGACGGGGGCACGCTGGGTGCCGATCGTCCCCGACGAGGCCCGCACGTTCGGCATGGAGTCGTTGTTCCCCACGGCCGGTATCTACGCGCCGCAGGGTCAGACCTACGACCCCGTCGACGCGGACCAGCTCCTGCACTACAAGGAGAGCGCCGGCGGGCAGCTCCTCATCGAGGGCATCACCGAGGCCGGCTCGGTGGCCGAGTTCACCGCCGCGGCAACCTCGTACGCCACGCACGGCGAGCCGATGATCCCGTTCTACATCTTCTACGCGATGTTCGGTTTCCAGCGCACCGGCGATCAGTTCTGGGCGCTCGGCGACCAGATGGGCCGGGGCTTCGTGGTCGGTGGCACCGCCGGGCGGACGACCATGACCGGTGAGGGGCTGCAGCACGGGGACGGCCATTCGCATCTGCTGGCCGCGACCAACCCGGCGGCGGTCAGTTACGACCCGGCCTTCGCGTACGAGATCGCGGTGATCGTCCGGGACGGGCTGCGCCGGATGTACGGCGAGCGGCCCGAGAACGTCTTCTACTACCTGACCGTCTACAACGAGCCGAAGCTTCAGCCGGCCATGCCCGCGGTACCGGGTATCGAGGAGGGCATCGTCCGGGGCATCTACCGGTTCCGGCCTGCCGAACCCGGCGCCGCCGGGCCGCGGTTGCAGGTGCTGTCCTCCGGTACGGCAGTCCACTGGGCGCTGCGGGCGCAGGACCTCCTCGCCGCCGACTGGGGTGTGCACGCCGACGTGTGGTCGGTGACGTCCTGGACGGAGCTGCGCCGGGACGCGATGCGCGCCGACGACGCCCGCACGCGCGGCGAGGAACGCACACCGTTCGTCACCGAGGCGCTCGCCGGCGCGCCCGGCCCCGTGCTGGCGGTGAGCGACTGGATGCGGCAGGTGCCGGACCAGATCAGCCAGTGGATCGAGCAGGACTACTACTCCCTGGGCACCGACGGTTTCGGGCTGTCCGACACGCGTGAGGACGTCCGCCGGTACTTCCGGGTGGACGCCGAGTCGATCGTCGTGAGCGCCCTCGACCGGCTGGCCCGGACGGGGCAGATCCTCCCCGCGACCGTCGGACAGGCCCGCGCACGCTACGGCCTCGACCGCTGACACATGCCGGGCGCGACCGGCTCCGTACGACACAGACCATGAACGACAGATCCGGCGGGCCGTCGCGTCGCGCCCGCCGGTCGTAAGGAGTTGAGGACATCATGACGGTTTCCGTCACCCTGCCCGCCCTCGGTGAATCCGTCACCGAAGGCACCGTGACCCGTTGGCTGAAGCAGGCCGGCGAGCGTGTCGAGGCCGACGAACCCCTGCTGGAGGTCTCCACCGACAAGGTCGACACGGAGATCCCGGCCCCGGCCGGCGGTGTCCTGCTGGAGATCGTCGCAGCGGAGGACGAGACCGTCGAGGTCGGCGCCGTGCTCGGCATCATCGGTGCACCGGACGAGGCGCCGGCGACCCCGGCTCCCGCCCCGGTCGCACCGCCCACGCCCCCGGCTGAGCCCGGTGCGCCGGCACCTGCCCCGATCCCGGCCCCGACTCCGCCCTCGGCCTCAGTTCCGACTCCCACTCCAGCACCAGCTCCGGCTCCGGCTCCGGCACCGACTCCGGCGCCCACTCCGGCTCCAGCCGCGGCTGTCTTGGCCATGGCATCAGTTGAAACCGCGCCACCTGCCGTTCCTCAAGCCACCTCCACCCTGCGCGGCCGCACGGTCCCGATATCCCGCATACGCCGCGCCATCGGAAGCAACCTGAAGCAGGCGCTCCAGGAGCAGGCGCAGTTGACCACCACGGTGGAGGCCGACGTCACGCGGCTCATGCGGCTGCGCGGCCGGGCGAAGGACGGGTTCCTCGCCCGCGAGGGGCTCAAGCTGTCGCCGTTGCCGTTCTTCATCAAGGCCGCCGCCCAGGCGTTGCGGGCGCACCCGGTCGTCAACGCCCGGATCGACGACGCCGCGGGGACCATCACCTACTTCGACACGGAGAACATCGGCATCGCGGTCGACACGGAGGACGGCCTGATGACCCCGGTCGTCAAGGCGGCCGGTGACCTGACGGTCGCCGGGCTCGCCCGGTCCGTCCACGACCTGGCCGAGCGGGCCCGCGGCAGACACCTCACCCCCGACGACGTGACGGGAGCGACCTTCACGATCTCCAACACCGGCTCGCGCGGCGCCCTGTTCGACACCGTCATCGTGCCGCCGAGGGAGGCCGCGATCCTGGGTGTGGGAGCCACGGTCCGGCGGCCGGCGGTCGTGCGCGACGGCGACGACGAGGTCATCGGCATCCGGGACCTGGTACACCTGTCGCTGTCGTACGACCACCGGCTGGTGGACGGGGCGGACGCGGCTCGCTACCTGACCTCGGTCAAGGCGATCCTGGAGGCAGCGGCGTTCGAGGACGACCTGTACGCCGACACCGTGGGGTGAGACGAGCCCGAACCACGTCCGGCCCGCGGCGCCTCCTCCGGGAAGGTGCCGCGGGCCGGCCGCGTTTCGGGGTCAGCGCGTCGGCGCGAGGTCGCGGATGCGGGCCCACGCGGTGACGGAATCGCCCTCCCGCGTGCGGTGTACGGGAACGTCCGCGTGGCGCAGGATCGCGTCGATCCGTTCGTCGCCGGACAGGAACAGCCCGTAGAGGGTCTCCCAGCCGCCTCCGAGCGCGTACCCCGCGAGACGCCGCAGCAGACGGGTCCCGAGTCCACGGCCCTGCCAGTCGTCCTCGACCAGCAGAGCGACCTCCACAGCGGAGTGATCCGGCATCAGATGACCCACGCCGATGTGGCGTCCCGTGACGTCCTGCACCGCCAGGTGGACCGAACCGGGGCGGTTGAGCAAGCCGGGCAGGTAGGTGGCGGGGTCGGGCATCGCCCGGTGGTAGCGGCTCCACAGGGTCTGCGGCGAGCAGCGGCGGTGCAGTGCCACGGTGCGGGCGAGGTCGGCGGGGCCTGTCGGTGCGATCCGTGGTTCGCGGCGCATGAGTTCGTCCTTGCACATCCAGGACCGGTGCGGGAGGTGGCCCGCCGGGCCGTCAATCGGTGGCGCGGGTCGCACACACCTGACCGGCCGCACCGGTCGGGTGTGACACACGAGGAGCCGTGCGGACGGCGCGCTGTCGCGCCCGTCCGCACGGCTCGTTCCGAATCGGGTCAGCGCACCGACCGGGCGGCGTCCTCGATGACCTCGGTGACCTTCCCGGGCTTCGAGACGCTCACCGCGTGCGAGGCCCGTACCTTCGAGGTGTGGGCGTGAGCCCGCTCGGCCATGAACTCCTGGGCCGCCGACGGGATGTTGAGGTCCTGCGTGGCGACCAGGACCCAGGAGGGGACGGTCTTCCAGGCCGGTTCAGCCGCGCCCCCGGCCAGGGCCGCGTCGGTGATCGGCCGCTGCGTGACGGTCATCAGGTCCGTCCTGGCGCGGGGCACGTCCGCCGCGAACTGGTGATGGAAAGCTTCGTCCCGGATGTACAGGTCGTTGACCCGGGAGCCGTCGGCGTTCGTGGTCGGCACCGGACGCAGCGCGTCGCCGAGGGTGCTCCCGGGGAACCTGGCCGCCAGGTCGGTCGCGCTCTCGCCCTTGTCCGGGAGGAAGGCCGCGAGGTAGACCAGCGCCTTGATGTTCGCGTTGCCGGTGGCGGCGTTGCTGATCACCGAGCCGCCGTAGGAGTGCCCGGCCAGGACGATGGGGCCGTCGATGCCGGCCAGGACGTCCTTGAGGTAGGCGGAGTCCCCGCTCAGGGAGCGCAGCGGGTTGGCGACGGCGACCACCGGGTACTGGTCGTGCCGCAGTCTGCGGATGACGTCGTTCCAGCTCGTGGTGTCGGCGAACGCGCCGTGGACGAGGACAACGGTGGGCTTGGGCGCCTCGGTGGCGGCGGCCTTGTCGGCGGCGGCCGATCCGTTGGTGGTGACGAGCAGCCCGGCGAAGATGCTCGCGGTGGCGAGGGCTGTGAGAGCGGTACGGGTCCGGCCGGTACGGGTGGTCCGGCCGGTACGGGTGGTCCGGCCGGTACGGGTGGTCCGGCCGGTACGGGTGGTTCGGTTCATGGCGATGTCCTTTCGGACGGGAGCGATGATCGGTGATCGGGATTCGGTGATCGGTGCCCGCGTCTCCCGGACGGGGAGCGGGCGATGGTCCCGTCGGACGGCGTCGGCCGACGGGCCGTCCGACGGGATGCTGGTACGGCCGCTCCGGCTCAGGGCCGGTGCCGGCCGGTGAGTTCCTTGTGCTCGGCCGGCGAGGGCTTGGGGATCTGGGTGCCCGGTCCGTAGAAGGCGCGGCTGAGCGCGACGCGCAGGCGACGGGTGCGGGCGGGCACGGAGCCGGCGGGGTCCGTCCCGGGCGCGGCCTCCAGCGGCCGGTACTGGTGGTGGGCGGTGAGGGTGTGCAGTCGCGCCTGGTCGAGGGGCTCGTGGACCTCGACGTACTCGCCGTGCGGCAATCGCTTGATGACGCCGGTCTCACGCCCGTGCAGCACCTTGTCGCGGTCGCGCCGTTGCAGGGCGAGCGCGAGGCGCTTGGTGAGGACGAACGCCAGCACCGGGGCGACGAACAGGCCGACGCGCACGGTCCAGGTCACGGAGTTGACGGAGACATGCAGCCTGGTGGCGATCACGTCGTTGGCGGCGCCGATGAGTGCCACCGCGTAGACGCTGAGCCAGGCCACCCCCAAGGCGGTCCGCACAGGGCGGTTGCGGGGGCGGTCCAGCAGATGGTGGTCACGGTCGTCGTCGGTGACCCAGGCTTCCAGGAAGGGATAGGCGCCCATCGCCAGGAAGAGCAGCATCCCGGCCAGCAGGGGCAGGAAGTTGTCCAGGGCCAGCGTGTGGCCCCACAGGTCGATCTCCCAGCCGGGCATGACGCGCAGCAGACCGTCCGCGACGCCCATGTACCAGTCCGGCTGGGATCCGGCGGAGACCTGGTCGGGGCGGAAGGGGCCGTAGTTCCACACGGGGTTGATCTGGGCCACACCGGCCATGAAGAAGATCACGCCGGAGACGAAGCAGAAGTAGCCGGCGGACTTGACGGCACGCACCGCGAACGGAAGGCCGACGACGTTCTTCTCGGTGCGGCCCGGCCCGGGGTACTGCGTGTGCCGGTGGCGTACGGCCAGTGCCACGTGGCCGGCCAGGAGGACGATCATCAGCGCGGGGATGACCAGCGTGTGCAGGGTGTTGAAACGGGCGATCAGGTCCTCGCCGGGAAACTCGCCGCCGAAGAGGAAGAACGACAGGTACGTTCCGACGATCGGTATCGACAGCAGTGTGCCGTTGACGACCTGCAGGCCGGTTCCGGACAGCAGGTCGTCGGGCAGGTCGTAGCCGGTCAGGCCCGCGAACATTGCCAGGACCAGCAGCAGGAACCCGAGCACCCAGTTCAGCTCGCGCGGCTTGCGGAACGCGCCGGTGAAGAAGACCCGCATCAGGTGCGCGAACACCGCGGCGACGAAGACCAGCGCCGCCCAGTGGTGCGCCTGGCGGACGAGGAGACCGCCGCGGACGTCGAAGGAGAGGTGCAGGGTCGAGTCGAATGCCTGGGACACCAACTGCCCCCGCAGCGGCGCGTACCGGCCGTCGTAGACCACGAGGTCGGCGGAGGGGTGGAAGTAGAGGCTGAGGTAGACACCTGTGATCAGCAGGACGGCGAGACTGTAGAGCGCGATCTCGCCGAGCAGGAACGACCAGTGGTCCGGGAAGACCAGCCGCCGTGCGGAGCGAAGCGGTGCACCCAGGCCCGTTCTGCTCGCCGCCCACGCGGCGATTCGCTCTCCCCCGCGCCGCTGTTCCGGCTCGGTAGGCCGGCTGTCGTTGCCCATCTCGTCACCATTCGTTTCGCGAAGCCGATTCGTCCCACTCAAGACCGGGACGACGGCAAAGGTGTGACACCGACGTGCAGGCCGATGTCGGCGTGTGACGACGTTCTCCAGCTCCTCACCTGCGGCGAACCGGACCGACTGCCGCCGGATGAGCGCTTCGAGACGAGGCCACGGGGCGGGCGGGAACGCGCCGACGTGCGGGGTGATCAGGACGCCGGGCACGGTCCGGAGCGGGTGCCCCGGCGGGAGCGGCCCCGCAGCCGGGCCGTCCGGGCGAGCGGCCCCGCGATGACGGCGATGTCCTCGGTCGGCGGCAGATCGGCGAGACGGCCGAACTGTGCGGGCAGCCATACCGGGGGGACGGGCGGTCCTGACGACGTCCTGCGCTCTCACGACGGTTTCGGGGCCACCGGTCCGGTCGTGAAAAGGCCCGAACGGAGCCGGATCATTGTCTGCGCACCGCGTGCTTCTGTGACAGCGGCCCGTGGTGCGATCGCTCACCCTCGCTGTCACACACACTGCCCATACGTTGTCATGCCGGGCATGCACACTGTCATCAGCAAACCGTCGGGCATCCGGCGGGAATCCGACTCCTACGCGGTCACCGCGGAGTTCTACGACATCCTCCAGGCCGACGCGGACGAGGCGCGGGTCCGCCGCCTCTACGGCCGCGAGGTCGCGACGGCACGCCGCGGCGTGCTGGACATCGGGGCCGGCACCGGGCGGGTGACCATGCTGGCCCTGACCGATTCCCGGGCCGACGTGCACGCGGTCGAGCCGGCCCGCGCCATGCGCACGTCCCTACTGACCCGGCTCTCCTCCCTTCCCGCCGAGCAGCGGGGCCGGGTCACCGTGCACCCGCATTCCCTGGACGAGGCGGCGCTGCACGCGGTCGCGGACGTGGCTGTCTGCCACAACGTGGTGGGCTGCCTCCCGCCCTCCGCACGCGAGAGGTTGTGGCCCGCGATCGGCGCGGCCCTCACCCCTGGCGGTTCGCTGTTCGTGCAGTTGCCGCCGGCCCGGCCCCCCGTCCGCGCCCTCGTGCGCCTGCTGACGGACCAGCGCGTCGGCGCACACACCTACGGTGGGCGCCTGACGATGTCGGCCGCCGGCTACCGTATCCTCGCCCGCGCCGACTACTGGGTCAGAGGCGGTGAGGACGTGCTGCGGGAACACACCGAGACGTTCTGGATGTGGCCCGCGACCCGATCCCGGCTCATCGGCGAACTGGCACCGCACGGATTCGCCCCGTTGCCCGGGTACGAGGAATCGGAACTGCTGGCCGTCACCCTTCGGCACCGTCCATGAGCCGTCGGGCGCTGTGTGTCCCGCCCACGCCCGCCTGTCACAACTGGCCGTTCCACCTGGTCTGTTCAACGACCGCATCACTCCGTCTGGGACTGGAATCAACATGTCGCATGTGAACACGTTCGTGATCGTCGGGGGCGGCCTGGCCGCCGGCAAGGCCGCGGAGGAACTGCGCGCGCACGGTCACGACGGACCCCTCGTCGTCATCGGCGACGAACAGGAACGGCCCTACATCCGGCCGCCGCTGTCCAAGGGCTATCTGCTGGGCAAGGAGGACCGCGAGTCGGTCCACGTGCACCCCGAGGACTGGTACCGGACGAACGAGGTCGACCTGCTGCTGGGCCGGACCGTGACGTCCGTCGACCGGACGGGCGGCACAGTGCGCCTCGACGACGGCAGCCGTGTCCCCTACGACCGGCTGCTCCTGGCGACCGGCTCCACACCCCGACACCTGTCCGTCCCCGGCGCGGACCTGGACAACGTGCAGTACCTGCGGCGCCTGGGCGACAGCGACCGGCTCAGGGCCGCCTTCACCGAGGGCGCGCGGATCGTGGTGGTCGGCGGCGGCTGGATCGGCCTGGAGACAGCGGCGGCCGCCCGGACGGCCGGGGCACACGTGACCGTGCTCGAACACGGCGAACTGCCGCTGCTGAAGGTCCTGGGGCACGAGGCCGCCGAGGTCTTCGCCGGCCTGCACCGGGACCATGGTGTCGACCTGCGTGCCCGCGCCGGGATCGAGCGCATCACCGGAACGGGCGGACGCGTGAACGGCGTTGTGCTCGCCGACGGCACCCGGCTGCCCGCGGACGCCGTGGTGGTCGGAGTGGGCATCACACCCAACGTCCGGCTGGCCGAGGAGGCGGGGCTGGACGTACGCAACGGCATCGTGACGGACGCGCACCTGCGGACCTCCGCCGAGGACATCTGGGCCGCCGGCGACGTCGCCAACGCCTACCACCCGCGGCTCGGCCGCCATGTGCGCGTGGAGCACTGGGCCAACGCGCTGCACCAGCCGCGCACGGCCGCGCTGAGCATGCTGGGCGAGAAGGCCGTGTACGACCGGCTGCCGTACTTCTACACCGATCAGTACGACCTCGGTATGGAGTACACCGGCTATGTGGAGCCGGGCGGCTACGACCGGGTCGTCTTCCGCGGAGCGCGGGACGAGCGACGCTTCGTCGCCTTCTGGATGTCCGGCAAGCGGGTCCTGGCCGGCATGAGCGTCAACGTGTGGGACGTCATCGACACGGTCCGGTCCCTCGTCGAGTCCGGCACGGAGAACGACGACGACGTGCTCGCCGACCCCGAGGTCCCCCTGGAGAGCCTCCTTCCGTGAGGCACCGCCGGACACGACCCTCGCGCACCCTCCTTTGACAATCCGCCGAGAGAGGACCAGTCATGGCCCCCGAACCTCTTGCCGTCCTGGACGCCGGACCGTTCGACGACGTCGACCCGGACGCGTACGTACGAGCCGCCATGCGCTGGCACTTCGACCCCGCGACCGGTTCGCGCTTCTGGCTGGACCGGGCCGACCGCCTCGCATTCGACCCCCGGCACGACGTCAAGGGCGTCGCCGACCTGTCCCTCTTCCCCGATCTGACCGACGAGCTGCGCGTCGTCCCGGTGGCGGACCTGGTCCCCCACGGCTACGGCAGCGGCGTCCGCCTGGTCAACGTCTTCGACAGCGGCGGGACGACCGGCGCGCCGAAGCGGGTCGTCCAGCTCGACGACTGGGTGGGGCACAGCACGGCGCACATCGACCGGCGGCTGCGCGCCCACGGCCTGCCCATCGGCGCGCAGTGGCTGACCGTGGCGCCGACCGGCCCGCACCTGGTGGGGGACGTCCTGCAACGGGCGGCACGCTCCCTGGGCGGCCCGGCACTGAGCGTCGACATGGACCCGCGGTGGGTGAAGAAGCTCATCGCCGCGGGTCGTGGGGACGAGGTCGAGTCCTACACCGACCACCTCGTCGACCAATGCCGGAGGATCTTGTCGACGCAGACCGTCGGCGTACTCGCCGCCACCACCCCCCTGTTGGAGCGCTTCGCCCGGGAGGACGACCTGCTGGAGCGCATCAACGGCTCGGTCCGGGCCATCGTCTGGGGCGGGACGCACATGGACCCCGACACCCGCCACCTGCTGGCCACGGACGTCTTCCCCGACACCGCCCTCCTCGGCATGTACGGCAACACCATGATGCTCACCGCGCTCCTGGAACGCGTCGGGCTCCGCCCCGACGAGCCCTGCGTGTTCGACCCGGTGTCGCCGTACGTGTTCCTGTCGGTCGTGAAGCCGGGCACCCGGGAACCGGTCGGGTTCGGCGAACGCGGGCAGGTGATCGTCAGTCACGTCAGCAAGTCCATGCTCATCCCGAACAACGCGGAACGCGACACGGCCGTCCGCGTGCGGCCGGCCGAGGGTCAGGCGGGGGACGCCGTGGCCGATGTCGCGCCGGTCTCCGTGGTCGAGGGCGACCGGGTGATCGAGGGCGTGTACTGATGCCGACTCCCCCACATGCGCGGCCGGTTCAGCTGGACGCGCTCGGCCCCCGCGGTCCCTACCGGACGCGGATGCCGAGCGCGGTGCACGACGTGACCGGCGCCGAGGTGGCGCGGCTGAGCCTGGTGCCGCCGGTGTACGTGACCCGGGCGCTGTCCGCGCTGCGCGGGGCCGAGCCCGTACCGCGTGCCCGTGTCGACACGGTCCTGGAGGCGGCCGCCGAGGAGTTCGCCTCCGGCACCGTCGGCGGCCTGGACGTACCCGCCTACGAGGACCTCGTCAGCCGCACCTCCGGGACTCCCCTCCCGGTGGTGCGCGCCGCGACCGCGGGCACGGCCCGCTTCGTCGCCCTGGCGCGTTCGTCCGCGGAGCAGGGCAGGCCGCGCGGGACGTTCACGGGCCTTGCGCACATGGACGCGGGGCACGCCGTATGGGCACGGCGCGGTGACGTGTTCGCCGTCAACGCCTCCGGCAACCACCCCGGCGTCCACCGACTGTGGCTGGAAGCCCTGGCTCTCGGCTACCGCGTGGCCGTACGCCCGTCGCGACGCGAGCCGTTCACCCCGCACAGGCTGGTCGCAGCGCTGCATCGGGCGGGTGTCCGGCAGGACCAACTGGTGCTGCTGCCCACGGACCACCGGGCAGCCGACACGCTGATCCGCGGCGCCGACCGCACGGTGGTGTACGGCGGCGACGACGTGGTCGCCCGGTACGCGGGCGATCCCCGTGTGCTGCCCCAGGGGCCGGGCCGGAGCAAGATCCTCGTCACCGCGGACACCGACTGGCGCGCGCATATCGACACGATCGTCGCGTCGGTCGCCGACGAGGGTGGCACCGCGTGCGTCAACGCCACCGCCGTGCTCGTCGAGGACGATCCGGCACCGCTCGCCGAGGCCCTCGCGGCCCGCCTGTCCACTCTGCCCGGCCTGCCTCCCCAGGACGAGCGCGCGGTGCTGCCGGTGTGCGGCCTGAAGCGGGCCCGGGCCTTCGACTCCTATCTGAGGTTCGTCGCGGCCGGAACCCGGCCCTGGCTCGGTGGCGACGGCATCGTGGAGGATCTGGGTGATGGAAGTGCCGTGCTGCGCCCGGCAGTCCATCAGGCCGAGAGCGCCGGCGCCGAGCAGCTGCGGACCGAACTGCCCTTCCCCTGTGTGTGGGTGGCGCCCTGGAACCGGGCGGACGGCACCGCTCCGCTGCGGGACACCCTCGTGCTCACGGCCCTCACCCGCGACCGGGAGCTGCTCGACAGGCTGCTGGCGGAACCCACCGTCGCCAATGTGCACGTCGGCGACCACCCGACCCACTGGATGGCTCCCGGCATACCCCACGACAGCTATCTGTCGGACTTCCTGATGCGCGGCAAGGCGGTTGTCGGCACACTGTGACGGGCGTTCGCGGTCAGGCACTCAGTGGGGCATGAGCAGCATCAGCGCGGTCCCCAACGCCATGGCCCCGTGGCGCGTCCGGGCATAAGGATCCGCCTCCGCGGTGCGGTGCGCGTGCTCGGTGACGGACCTGAACGAGGGCATGGGACGGGTCAACGACCAGAGCGCGCACCCCAGGAGATACGCCGTCAGCACGGCGGTGACCACAGGATCCCGGTCGTGGGACGGGCGCAGCATCCAGGCCATCGCAGCCATGCCCACCGCCGACGGCAGACGTGCGCCGATCGCCGCGACGGCGTGCGCCGCCCGACGGTCGAAGCCGGTCATGAGGAACCACAGGGCGGCGGCCGTGAACAGGAGCGCTCCCGTCCGGCCGGACAGCCGGTGGCCGGGGCTCCAGGGCATCACCGTCATGGCCGCGGCCATGACGCCGTGCAGGAAGTGGTCCACCCGGGCGCGGCTTCCGATGCCCCGGGCCCGCAGGCCCTGCCACAGCTCGTGCGCCGCGACAAGGGCGAAGAGCACCGTGAGCAGGCCGTGCTCGACGTCGACGGGTGTGCGCATGGACGGCATCTCCCCCACTGCGTGTACCTTCCTGATCTCTTGCCCTACGCAGTCATGACCGCGTACGCGATCGATCCGTGACACGGTGTGCTGCCGGAAACACATCGAGCGCCCGCATGTGGCCGACCACGGACTGTCACACAGTGGCCGCTTGTAACATGGTGCGCACAAGGCCAGAAGGGACCCCTCATGCACGCCGGCAGCCGCCCCGACCCACTTGACGGCGCGACGAAGGAATTCCTCGCGGCACGCCCTCAGCTCTTCGGCATCGCCTACCGGGTTCTGGGCAGCGCGGTGGAGGCCGAGGACGTCGTGCAGGACACCTGGGTGCGGTGGCAGAACACGGACCGTACGAAGGTGAAGGAACCGGCCGCCTTCCTGACCACGGTCGTCACACGGCTGGCGATCAACCTGGCGCAGTCCGCGCGCGTGCGCCGGGAGTCCTACGTCGGGCCGTGGCTTCCCGATCCCGTCGACACGACGGAGGACCCGCAGCTCGGCGCGGAGCGTGCCGAAGCCCTGGAGCTGGCGGTGCTGCTGCTTCTGGAGAAGCTGAATCCCGTGGAACGCACCGCCTACGTGCTGAGGGAGGCGTTCGACTACCCCTACGGCCGGATCGCCGAGATCCTGGAAACAACCGAGGCCAACGCACGTCAACTGGTGAGCAGGGGACGCAAGCACCTGGCCGCCGAGCGCACGGCGCGCGTCACGCGCGTCGCCCACCGGCGTCTGCTCAAGGTGTTCCTCTCCGCGGCCCGGACGGGCGACCTCTCGGTCCTGGAGGACATCCTGACCGCTGACGTCGTCAGCTATTCGGACGGCGGCGGGACCCGCGGTGCTTCCAGGATCCCGGTGCGCGGACGGACTCACGTGTCGCGCTACCTCGTGGCCTTCGCCCCGCGTTTCTGGGCGGGGACGGAGATCCGGTGGGTCGAGGCGAACGGTCTGCCGGCCGTGCTGATCTCCTCCGGGGGGAAACCGGTCGGCCTGCTGTCGCTCGACGTCTCGGAGGCGGGCATCGACCGGGTCATGTGGATGCTGAACCCGGCCAAACTGGCGTCCTACCTGGCCTCTTTGCGGGACTGAGCCGCCGACGGCGGCCCCTCGCCCCGCGCCCCGGTGCCAACCGGCGTCACAGGAATACCCGTTCGCCGGTCATGCAGCACGGAAACCTCACCACGACGACTGGGAGTCCTGCCATGACCGATCCGATCCGGCTGCCCGACCTGTCCACCGAGAAGGACTTCACCGGGGACAAGTTCGCTCCCCTCTACACGACGACGGTGACCGTCGACGGCGGTGCCGCCGCGCACGGACGGGCGTCCGGCCGTGCGCGTTCCTCCGACGGCGCCCTGGACCTGGAGCTACGGATGCCCGCCGAACTGGGCGGCACCGGGGAGGGGACCAACCCCGAGCAGCTGTTCGCGGCCGGATTCGCGGCCTGTTTCCACGGCGCGCTGAGCCTTCTCGCGCGGCAGGAGTCGCTCGACCCCACGGCCGTCACCGTCCTGGCGACCGTCGCGTTCGTCCGTGACCCCGGGGACGGCGGCTATCTGCTCCACGTCGACCTGGTGGTGCGGTGGCCCGGCGTCCCGCGTACGACGGCCACGAGCCTGATGGAGCGGGCCGACGCGCTGTGCCCGTACGCGCGCATGGCCTGGCGGGGCACCCCGATCACCCTCACGCTCGCGCCCTGACCCGTCAGAGCGGGAACCACGGATCCGCGTCGGCGGCTTCCTCCTTGCGGACGGCGAACCTGGAGATGTCCTTCTTGCGCATGTGCTGCGGCGGCAAGGCCTCGACCACCGGATGGTCACGCCGTCGCGGCCGGCCTTCGTCGAAGAACTCCTCGTTGACAGCCCGGTAGTGCGCCCAGTGCCGCGGCAGCTCGTCCTCCGGGAAGATCGCCTCCACCGGGCACACGGGCTCGCAGGCGTGACAGTCGACGCATTCGCCGGGGTCGATATACAGGGTGCGTTCACCCTCGTAGATGCAGTCCACCGGGCATTCGACCAGGCACGCCCGGTCCTTGATGTCGACACAGGGCTGCGCGATGACGTACGTCATCCCCTTGCTCCTCTCCGGGCTTCGAGCTCACCCATGTGACCGAGGACACCGCAAGGGTGTGACACCTGAACGCGCGTGGTGTTCACCGTCACCGCACCGGTCCCCGTGTCACAAACCGCCGACCGGGCCTGTCACTTTTCCGTGACCCACCCAGAGCGACGGGAGTGATCGTGGCCCTTACCGAACAACGTCTTGCCACCTCGGTGCTGGTGATCGGCACCGGCGGATCCGGCCTGCGAGCGTCGATCGAGCTGGCCGAGGCCGGTGTCGACGTACTCGCAGTCGGCAAACGCCCCAAGGAGGACACCCACACCTCGCTGGCCGCCGGTGGCATCAATGCGGCCCTGGCCACGATGGACCCCGAGGACAGCTGGCAGCAGCACGCCGCCGACACACTCAAGGAGAGCTATCTGCTCGGTGACCCCCGTACGGCCGAGATCGTCGCCCAGGGCGCCGCCCTGGGCATCGACGACCTGGAGCGGTACGGGATGGCCTTCGCGCGTGAGGAGGACGGCCGCATCTCCCAGCGCTTCTTCGGCGCCCACACGTTCCGGCGCACCGCCTTCGCCGGCGACTACACGGGCCTGGAGATCCAGCGCGCACTGATCCGGCGGGCGGGCCAGCTGAACATCCCGATGCTCGACACCGTCTACATCACCCGCCTGCTGGTCCACGACGGCGCGGTTTTCGGCGCCTACGGCTTCGACCTGAACAACGGCACCCGCTACCTCATCCACGCGGACGCCGTCGTCCTCGCGGCCGGCGGCCACACCCGCATCTGGCGCCGTACGTCCTCACGACGCGACGAGAACACCGGCGACTCCTTCCGCCTCGCGGTCGAGGCCGGGGCCCGGCTTCGCGACCCCGAACTGGTGCAGTTCCACCCTTCCGGCATCATCGAGCCGGAGAACGCCGCCGGCACGCTGGTCAGCGAAGCGGCCCGCGGCGAGGGCGGCGTCCTGCGCAACGCCCTCGGCGAGCGGTACATGAGCCGCTACGACCCCGAGCGTATGGAGCTGTCCACGCGCGACCGCGTGGCGCTCGCCTCGTACACCGAGATCAAGGAGGGGCGCGGCACGCCCAACGGCGGCGTCTGGCTCGACGTCTCGCACCTGCCCCGCCAGACGATCATGGCGCGGCTCCCCCGGGTCTACCAGACCCTCCTGGAACTGCAGATGCTCGACATCACACGGGAGCCCATCGAGGTCGCGCCCACGGCCCACTACTCGATGGGCGGTGTCTGGGTCCGCCCCGAGGACCACAGCACCGACGTCCGCGGCCTGTACGCGATCGGCGAGGCGTCCAGCGGACTGCACGGCGCCAACCGCCTGGGCGGCAACAGCCTCATCGAGCTCCTGGTCTACGGCCGGATCACCGGCCGGGCGGCCGCCGCCTACTCGGACGCGCTCACCGCGCAGCCCCGCAGCGCCGCCGCCGCGGCCGAGGCCCGCGCCGAGGTCGACGAGCTCCTCGCCGCCGACGGGCCCGAGAACGTCCGCGCCCTGCAGCGTGCCATCCGCAACACCATGACCGAGCACGCGGGCGTCGTCCGCGACGACCAGGGCCTGCGCGCCGGTCTGGCGGAGCTGGACCTCATCGAGAAGCGCATGGAGAACGTCGGGGTCCACCCGGACATCGCCGGTTTCCAGGACCTTGCCCACGCCTTCGACCTGAAGTCCGCCGCCCTGGCCGCACGGGCCACGCTCGAAGCCGCGCTGGAGCGCCGGGAGACGCGCGGCTGCCACAACCGCAGCGACTTCCCCGAGATGGATCCGGCCTTCCGCGTCAACCTCGTCTGGTCCCCGAAGACCGGCGTCACCCACGAGAGCATTCCCGCCATTCCGGAGGGGATCGCCGTGCTCATGGCGGAGGTCTCCAGCGAAGGAAAGCTCGTCGAGTAGCCGGAGACCGGGCCGAACACCTCCGCACGGTGTCACACATACCAGGTGAACCCGGTCTTTCCTTGCAAACCGATAGTTCTGCCCTCGCGGCACCCACGCACCACCGAAAGGATTCCCCCATGAAGATCGTCGTCATCGGCGGTACCGGCCTGATCGGCTCGAAGCTGGTCGCCAAGCTCAAGGAGCACGGACACGAGGCCGTGCCGGCCGCCCCCAACACCGGTGTCAACACGCTCACCGGTGAGGGCCTCGCCGAGGTCCTGACGGGCGCCTCGGTCGTGGTCGACGTCTCCAACTCGCCGTCCTTCGCGGACGACGCGGTGATGGAGTTCTTCCGCACCTCGACCACCAACCTCCTCAAGGCGGAGGCGGACGCCGGTGTCACCCACCATGTGGCCCTGTCCGTCGTCGGTACGGAGCGGCTCCAGGAGAGCGGCTACTTCCGCGCCAAGCAGGCGCAGGAGGAGCTGATCAAGGACTCGGGCATCCCGTACTCCATCGTGCACGCCACGCAGTTCTTCGAGTTCATGAAGGGCATCGCCGAGTCCGCGACCGACGGTGACACCGTGCGCCTGGCTCCGGTCAAGATCCGTCCCGTCGTCTCCGACGACGTGGCCGCGACCGTGGGCCGCACCGCGGTCGGCACGCCCGTCAACCGCGTGGTGGAGGTCGCGGGGCCCGACGTGTTCCAGCTGGACGAGCTGATCCGCAAGGGCCTGGCCGCCAAGAACGACCCGCGCACGGTCGTGTCCGACGTGCACGCACCGTACTTCGGCGCCGAGTTGCAGGAGGACACCCTGCTGCCCGGTCCGGACGCGCACATCGCGCAGACCCGCTTCGCCGACTGGCTGGCGCAGCAGCAGGGCTGAGCCGTTGCCGGGCAGCAGGCGCCGGTGCGTGCCTGCTGCCCACCGCACGCATTTCAGGGTGGTCCCGATACCGGGGCCACCCTGAACTCGTCCGGCCGCCTTCACGCGGCCTCTTGTGCCGCCGGCTCCCGCATCGCCCGTATCCGCAGCGCGCGGCGTTCTCCTTCCGTCGTACCACCCCAGATCCCCTCGACCGGGCCCAGGTCGACGGCCCACGACAGGCACTTCTCCGCCACCGGGCACCGGCGGCAGACGGCCTTGGCCTCGTCGATCTGAAGGGCCGTCCGACCGCTCCTGATATTGCCGACCGGGAAGAAGAGATCAGGGTCTTCTCGTAGGCACAGGCTCACTTCACGCCAATCCATGGAACACCTCCTGCTCGGGAACGAACACTGTTTAGGACCGACGGATCAACACATGTGTGACATCGGAGTCCAGCCGGTGGCCGGTCGGGAATTTGGGGCACAAAGTGCGTCGCGCGCCTGTAACGAAGTGCCGGTGTGTCTGGTCTGTTGGAGCGGAGGTTTCCCGCGCCTCCCGACGAGAACCGGCAACTGAAACGGAGACCGAGCACATGGACTCAGAGGCGATCACGGTGGAAGGCGACCTGCATGAGGCCGTGTCCGTCTTCGTGAAGCTCCGACCGCGGCTCTTCGGTATCGCCTATCGCGTGCTGGGCAGCGCGGTGGAGGCCGAGGACGTCGTCCAGGAGGTGTGGCTGCGGTGGCAGCACACCGACAGGACCGTCGTGGTCAGCCCCGTGGCCTTCCTGTCGAGCGCCACGACCCGACTGGCCATCAACGTGGCCCAGTCGGCCCGGGTCCGCCGGGAGACCTACATCGGCCCGTGGCTGCCCGAACCCATCGACACCAGCGACGACCCGCAGGCCGGCGCCGAACGCGCGGAGGCACTGGAACTCGCCCTGCTCCTGGTGCTTGAGAAGCTCCCGCCGACCGAACGCGCCGCCTACGTCCTACGGGAGGCGTTCGACTACTCCTACCCGGAGATCGCGCACATCCTGGGGCTCAGCCCCGTCAACGTGCGCAAGATCGTGAGCCGGGCCCGCAAGCACCTCACCGAGGAGCAGCGGGGCAGCGTCGAGACAGCCGAGCACCGCAGGCTGCTCGACGCGTTCGTCACCGCGGCCCGGCACGGGGACGTCGCCTCGCTGGAAGCCCTGCTCACCCCCGACGCCGTCAGCCTGTCGGACGGGAACGGCATGCGCGGGGCGGCCCGCGTTCCTGTGCGCGGCCGGGCCCGTGTGGCGAACCTGTCGACCGCTTATCCACGGTTCTGGCCGACGGTCGAGGTGCAGCGGGTCGATGCCAACGGCCGCGCCGGAATCCTTCTGTACCGCGACGGCCGGGCCTCGACCTTCATGACCGTCGCGGCCACGCACCGGGGCATCCATCAGGTGATGTGGGTCTTCAATCCGAGTAAGATCGCCCCTCTCCTCCGCTCCCGTGCGCAGACGCGCGAGGCGGCCCTCGTCACGGCCTGACGATGCATCACCTGTGATGCGGGGCTGCGCTGTTCCAGGTCCGCAGTTTGTCGGGGTTGAGGACGGCCCAGATCCGGTGCACACGGGAGTCGATCAGGTCGAGGGTGACCGCCGCGACGACCCGCTCGTGTCGACGGACGACCAGCCCGGTGCGTCCGTTGACCGGCCAGGTGTCCACGGTGAGGCGCCGCCGGTCCGAGAGCAGAGTGAGCAGGTTCCGCGCGACGTGCTCGCCGCCGGCGACGGGCGTGGTCAGTGCGCGTATCTTGCCCCCGCCGTCGAAACACGCGATGACGTCGTCGGTCAGCACTGCTCGCAGGCCCTCGTGGTCCCCGTCGGCGCAGGCCTGGCGCACGGCGCGCGCGACCTCGTCCTGCCGGTGCGCCGGCGACGGCGGCCGGCCGTTCCGGGCGAGCAGACCGGCGCGGGCGGCGACCACCGGGTCCACGGGGCCGGCCGGGCCCGTGCGCTCCTGAACCGGTCGCGCCGCACCGGTCGCTGCCGCGCGCGCCGGCGCTCCGAGGATGCCGTCGAGCACGAACGCGGCTCTCTGTGCGGGGGACAGTGCGCCCACCGCCCGCAGCAGCGCCTCACCGGCCTCGCGCTCGGGACCGTCGTCGCAGGGCTCTCGGCGGAGCGCACGAGCCCGTGCGTCCACCCGCGCGTCACCGCCCGGACCGGGCGGGGACAGCCGCGCCAGCGCGAGGCCGCCCACGACGTGGGTCAGCCAGATCCGCGGCGTGCCGATACCCGCTCGCTGACCGTCGGAGAGTGCGTACCACTCCCGATACGTCTCGTCGGTGACCCGCTCGGCCGCGACCGTGCCGCCCAGCATCCACCGCGCGACCTCCACCAGGTGCCGCCGCTCGTCGAGCAGTTCCGTCAGCGGCAGAGTGTCACCGTTGTGCTCCATACCGACTCCCCCTTCCGCACGGAACGGTACCCGCCTGACCCCGCTCACCCACCAGTGATCCCGCGGCACGCGGAAGTGGGAGGGATGTTGACGTCTCCGCAACGAATCCCACCGTGGTGCGGGCGTACGCCCTTCTGTCCCACTTAGTGGCAATACAGTGTTTCGTGTGAGCGGGCTGCCCCAGGGTGTCCCACGGTCCGCCCCTCACTCTCACGTTCCGAAGGGACACATCATGCGCGATGCGGCACGTACAGCTATCGTCGGAGCCTCCCTCGCAGGGCTCTCGCTCGTTCCGTGAACTGCGCAGGCCGCCCCTGGCGGCCCCGGCGTCAGCGGCAGAGTCCTTGCCCAGCGGACCGTCGGTGACACGGACTACATCGTCCGCGAGATCACCATTCCGCCCGGCCAGGCGACCGGGTGGCACTACCACAACGTGGTCCTGGAGGTGCTCTACGTCCTGCCGCACGGCGCCCCCTTCTCCGAGGACGCCCCGTCCCCCGGCTGCGAACTGCCATGACGCACCGGCTGTCACAGCTCCCGTCGCTGCCCGGTCAATGCGGTACCGACGGCTCGCGGCGGACCGTGCCCCGGGCCCCGCGGCGACGAAGGAGGAGCATGGCAGGGACAGACCTCAGCCGAGTCCGGGCGACTGCTGGTCCCCCGCAGCCCGTCCACCGCAGTTCCGGCGCGGGCCGGGGAGGGACGCGAGGATGACGCGAAACGCTGACCGCCCGACCGATCCCGCCGCCGTCACCGTCTCACTGGCCGCGGAGGCCGCCGTCCTCGAGGGGCGGCTCGGGGTGCTCCGGGAGGCGATCGACGAGGTGGACGCCCGGATCTCCGCTGTCTCCGAGCGGATCCGACGGCTGCCGGGCTCCGTGGCCGCAGGCGGCGAGGGCGAGACGGCGGCGGACGAAGGGAGCGGCACGGGGCTCCCCCCGTCATCGACGGGCCGTCCCTGACGGCCCGTACGCGGGTCGGTCCGGCCGCACGGGCCGACACCTCGTCCCCCTGACAACGGTGTGTTCCGCGTGGGTCCACCCACTCTGTCCTCGGCAGGGTGGGGCCGCTGCATATGATGTTCGGCACCATCCCCCGGTGCCGTGCCGGGTGGCGGACCCGGCCATCGAGCGGTCCCGCCAGGACACAGGGTTGAGGACGAGAGGAATCCATGGGCTCCGTGACCCAGACGGCTCGCAACATCGAGACCACCGCCGAGAGCCTCCAGGAGGACCTGGCCCGGCTGCAGATCCAGAAGCAGGCACTGGAGAGGGAACTGGCCGCGGTCACCGCCCACCTCGGTTCGGTGCAGCGGGCGCTCGACGCCCTTCAGGCCCTGATGCCCGGCTCCGTCCCGGCCCCCGCCCCGCCCGCCCCCGTGGACGTCACGGCTCCGCCGAAGCCGAAGAGCGCGCGCGCCGCGGCATCCGGCGGCAAGGCCGACCGACGCCCGGCCGCCAAGACCGTCCCGAGCGATGACGGCGCCGACAGCGAGAAGACGTACGGCAAGCTGACGGAGCAGATCCTGGCGTACTTCGCGAAGGCGCCGGACGCCGAGGTCCGCGCCCGCGACGTCGCGTCCGCGCTGGGACGCGACGTCGACAGCGGCAGCATCAACGCCGTCCGGAGCACCCTCGACCGACTGGTCGGCGCCTCGCGCATCCAGAGAGCCGGTCGCGGGCTCTACCGCGCCGTCAAGCCCTGACCCGGTCCTCGGGCTCCGCAGGCGATTCACTCCGGCGTGGTTCGCCGTGGGAGACGAAGGCATCTCTCGGGTGCTGCACCGAGACCAGCGAGACGATGTCGCGGCCGTGGAGAAGAGCCGTGGCCCACACGGCGAACACACGCGTTTTACGTTCCCAGCTCGGTATGGCCAGGACGTGGTACCCACGGTGCATCAGCCAGGCCGGGAATCCCTTGATGACCAGGCCCCGGTACTGGAAGATGCCGTGGCCGAGGCCGAGGGTGGCCACGACACCCAGACTGCGGTGCGCATAGTCCTTCGCAGGACGGCCGCGCAGGGACGCCAGGATGTTCTTCGCCAGCCGCTTGCCCTGCCGGACGGCGTGCTGGGCGTTCGGAACGGTACGGGCTCCCGCCCGGCCGGCCGCGAGATCGGGGACCGACGCGTCGTCACCCGCCGCCCAGACGTCGGGCACCACCTCGGTGTCCGTGGTGACCCGCAGATCCGCCCGTACGGTCAGCAGGCCGCGCTCGTCGACGGGCAGATCGGTGTGGTTGTGCACGATGGGGTTGGCGGCGTTGCCTGCCGTCCACACCAGCAGGCCCGAGTCGTACTCGGTGCCGTCCGACAGCCGTACCCGTCCGTCCTCGGCGGAGACGAGCTGGGTGTTCAGGTGCACCCGGGCCCCCCGCTTCTCCAGTGAACGCACCACCCAGGCGCCCGGACCGTCGGTGACCTCAGGCAGGATGCGGTCCCGTGCCTCGACCAGGTGGAAGGACGGCTCGTCCGCTTCGATCTCCGGGTACTGCTCAAGCAGCGCCGTCGCCAGTGCCAGCAGTTCACCGAACCCCTCCACTCCGGAGAATCCGCCACCGACGACGGTGACCGTGAGCAGCTTGCTGCGTTCGGGCCCGCGCGGCAGTCCGGCCGCGCGGTCGAACGAGGTGAGCAGGTGGTCGCGGATCGCCACCGCCTCCTCGACGTGCTTCAGACCGTACGCCTGGTCGCTCAGCCCCGGGATCGGGAAGGTCCGGGTGACCGCCCCCGCCGTCACCACCAGCACGTCGTAGTGCAGGTCGAAGGACGGCCCGGACTCCGGGCGGACCGTGACCGTGCGCGCGCCGTGGCTGATCTCCGTCACCGAGCCCGCGACCAGCCGCGTGCGGTGCAGGTGGCGCCGGAGCGAGACCGCCGCGTGCCGGGCCTCGACCGAACCGGCCACGACCTCGGGCAGGAACGGCTGGTACGTCATGTACGGACGGGGATCGACGACGGTGACGCGCGCCTCACCCCTCCGCAGCTTCTTCTCCAGGCCCCACGCGGTGTAGAAGCCCGCGTAACCGCCACCCACGATCAAGATCTCACGCACGGTGTCCTCTATTCCTCTCGGTCTTCACCCTCTAGACCGGTCGCCGGCACTCGCCGTGACACCGTGGCCCTACCTCGACCGGGGTATCAACGCGCCCCTTGCGGCCGCCTCATCACCCTCATGTCCCCTTCGTAGACCAGGGACGTGCGGTGCCCGTACTGGATGGTGTACATCCTCTTGCCGCCGAAGACGACCTTGGCGGCCGCCGGGAAGTAGTCGGTGGTCAGCCGCGGCGTGGCCGCCGTGACGTAGGCCTGGCCCGCCGGCACGGTGTACATGTTCAGCGGCGCCTGGGTCGACGGCGACAGTCCCGCCGGGATCTCGGCGGGGTCCGGGTAGCTGGTGCCGTAGACCTTCACCGCTTCGGCGCCCACGGGGGCGACGACGGTCGCGTCGGGCGCCACCACGGTGTTCCGGCCGTGCGGGTTGTGGAACCAGACCTTGCTGCCGCTGAACCAGATGGCGGTCCAGTCACCCTTCTTGTCCGCGACGACGAACTGCTGCCCGGCCTGGGCGGTGCTGCCCCAGTCGTTGATCCGGGTGGTCCCGGATCCGTCCGGGTGCAGGGCCTGATCGCCGAAGAGCGGTGCGGACGCGCGGGGTTCGGTACGCAGCCGCACGAAGTCCGTCGCCCGCCGCACGTCGGCGCACTCGGGCGTGGCACCGCTCGGGTCGTCGTCGGGGCAGATGCGCACGGTGTTCTGATTGCGGGCGAATCCGGGTGCGATGGTCACGGCGGTCCCGATGGCACCGACGCCGTGCCTGCCGTGGACGGGCGCCCCGAGCAGGTCCATGAAGTGCTCCCAGTCCCAGAACGGTCCCGGGTCCCAGTGCACCCCCGAGGCGAGCGCGGAGTTGGGGCCCACGACGTTGTCGTGCCCGATGACGTGCTGACGGTCGAGAGGCACGTCGAAGCGTTCGGCCAGGTACTTCACCAACTCGGCCGAGGCCTGGTACTGGGTCTCGGTGTACCAGGTGGCGCCCTGGGCGGCGAAGCCCTCGTGCTCGATGCCGACCGAGTGCATATTGGTGACGTAGTTGCCCGCGTGGTAGGCGAGGTTCTGTGTGGGGACCATCTGCGTGACCGCCCCGTCCGAGGAACGGATCACATAGTGTGCGGAGGCCGTGCCCGCGAGTTGGGCGTTGGCGACGGCGGACGCGTAGGAGCCCTCCGTGTCATGGAGGACGATCTGGTCGATGTCGATGCCGTTGGCGGGCCGGTCGGCAACCTGTCCGTTGGACGGATGGGCCGCAACGAACGTGCAGGCCAGAGTCGATGGGCACTCGGTCGCCGCGGCCGGCGCGGCCGGCAGCCCGAGCTCGCCGCTCCGCGCGGGCTCGGGGGCGACCACGGGGTCGGCGGTGAGCCGGACACGCTGCCCGTCGGCCGTCTTGCGGGCGGCGCCTTTCTTCATCGTGGCGAAGACGCGGTCGGCGTAGGCGGCGGCGCCCTGCCGGTCGCGTGCCTGGCCGTAGCGGGCGACGGCCCCGTACCAGTCGTCCGGGTCGCCGGACAACCTGCCGTGGAGCTGCTTCTCGTAGGAGGCGAGCAGCGCCGCACCGCCGCGGATGTTCGCCGCCGCGTCCTGGCGCAGGGCGCGGGCCGACAGGCCGGTCAGCTCGGCGGCGGCACGCAGGGTGTGCAGTGCGTCGTCGTCCGCGAGCTTCCTCACGTCCTTGCGGCCGGCGGCCCCCGCGGCGCCGCCTGCCATCATGGACGCTGTGACGTCCGTCAGGTGCATGGGGCCGTAGCCGCCGGCGGTGCTGTGTTGGCCCGGGTGCGTCTCCCAGGCCGACTGTTCGTAGGCCACGGCCAGCAGCACGTTCCGCGGGACGCGGTAGTCCTCGGCCGCCCGCGTGAACTCCTGTTGCAGCGTGGCGTTGCGCGCCGGAGCGTCCTGCGTCGCGCGGGCCACCGCGGGGAGGGCGATGGCGCCCGCCACCACCACGGCCGCTGCGCCGAGTGCGACCGGCCGCCGCCGCAGTGCGGGCCGGCGGTGGGAAGGCCGGGCGGGTGAAGTCTCTGTCATCTCACATCTCACTGTTGAATGGGCCGAACGATGTCTTCGTCATGAGGCGCGGCAACGATCCGCGGGACGTTCCTGCCGGCGAGCGGGCAGGGATACGCCTATGCGGGGCCTGCGCCACAGGAGTTGTGGCCTGCGGAGCCTGGGGTCTTCCCTCGCTCTGTTCGACGTTGAGCGCATCAGGCGGGCCAGGGCAGCACAGTGGCATGGGAACGGCGTACGGGCGACGGGCGCGGGGTGGGAACCGCGCCCGTCACAGCGGTCGTCAGTCCCTCGCGTGCGCGCTCCAGTGGCCTTCCAGAATCTCGGCGACCTCGGCCGGCCGCTGGAGCGGCGGCCAGTGGTTGCAGTCCATTTCGACCACGGCGGAGGCGTGCAGGGAGGCACCGAGCCTGCGCCCGAACTCGATCTGGCACGCGGGGTCGAGCGCTCCCCAGAACACCAGACAAGGTGCCGACACGGCCGCGAGTCCCGGTTCCCACTCCGCTCCCATGGTGACGGCGGAGCGATAAAGCTTGAGGATGGAGTCCTTCATCGGCTCGTCCACGCGGCTCACCATGTCGTCCGCCAGGCGGAGAGGTACGTCGAAGCCGACCGCCAGGTCCGTGGCGAACGGCTCCGCACGGAGGTCGCGCATGAACCGGTCGCCCTCCACCTGGTCCTGCCAGGTTTTGGCCAACGGGTGCCAGACATAACCGGAGTTGACCGGCCCGTTGCCGCCGGCCCAGGTACGCACCAGATCGGGGCGCAGGTAGGCGACGCGCAGGGTGAGAATGCAGCCCCAGTCGTGACCGACCAGGTCCACCGGCTCACCGACCCTCTCCAGGCGTCGGATCAGCCAGTCGACGTACTCCTCCTTCGAGGAGCCGAACCCGTTGGGACGCGGGGCACCGAAACCGGGCAGGTCCCAGGCCTCCACATCGGTGCGGGTCAGATGCCGGCGCACGCCGTCCCACACGTGGTGGGTGTCGGGCACGCCGTGGATCAGGATGGCAGGCATGAGTGATTCTTTCGTCAGGAGACGACTGCGCCTCAGGGCGGGAGACAATCACATCTTGTCACACCGTGTGTTTCTGGTGCGGCCCTCCGGCTACCCGCGGGACCGCCCGGCCTCGCCGACGTGCACAGCCGCCCCTCCCCGTGCTCGCCGGCCCGTGTCACATGATCCCCGCTCGCCCGGTCTGCTGTGCGATGACCGTCCCGCCGCCGCGGTGGCGGGGTGCAGGAGGAGAGGACCCCCATGGGTGACATTGGTGAGACGGCGCCGATCGCCGTGCTGCTCGACGAACGACGGCATCTGCTCGACGTCGCCTCCTGGATGCTGGGCGTCGGCCCCGAGGCCGAGGAGGCCGTAGCCCATGCCTACCGGCGGTGGTATGCCCTGAGCGACGCCCAGCGCGCGAGGATCGCCGAGCCGCGCAGCTGGCTGGCGAGAACCACGGGCACCATCTGTCTGGCCCGACTGCCCCTGCACAAGGGCACGTCCGCGGTCTCCGGTGAGGCCGCCACCGGGCCCGGCCGGGCGCTGGCCGAAGAGGTCTCGGACATCCTGCGCGAGGCGCTGAACACCCTGCCCCCGGCCGAACGGGCCGCGTTCCTTCTCGACGCCGTCCCCGTCGCGCCGCCCCAGCCGGTCACGGAGACCGCAGAGCCGTTGTCCGGTCCCTGGAACGAACCGACCGGCCGTGCCCGCCTCGGTCCGGGCGAGCCCCGGGCCCGTGCCACCACGCCTCACCAGCACGACCGGGTCGTCCAATCCGTCCGCGGGGCGTGTACCGCACTGGATGCGGCGTTCCTGAAGTCCCTGCTGGCACCGGACGCCAGCGCGTATTTCGACGGCGGCGGCAAGGTCCGCACCCTGCCCCGCCCGGTGCACGGCCGACGGGCGGTGGGCCACGCACTACTGACCCTGCTCGCCCCGCGGCCCCACACGATCCTTGCGCTGCGTCCTGCCAACGGCCGCACCGCCCTCGTCGTGGGCCACCACGACCGGGTCGCCGCGGTCATCAGCTTCGCTGTCACCCGTGATCTGGTCACCCACGTGTGGGCAGTCCTCAACCCGGACAAGCTACGCGCCTGGAACCGTGACCCCACCGACGCCGTCGAACGCGGCGTACAGGACAGTGAGCGGTCGACCCTCCGATAGCGCACGCACCGTTGCGGATTCCCATGACAGTGGCAACAATCGGTGGACAAGTCCTGTGCACACGTCCTTCACCATCCGCACTGCATCGTCATCCCGCGCACGCCGGAGTTCCGAACGCATCATTGCGGCGCATCGCAGGCCGACGGGGCGCGGCACGTGAGTCGGGGGCGAGAGGGAGAAATGGTTTCGGCATCGCGTACAGCACGTACGGCACACACCATCGAGAGCACCGCTGAGAGCCTCCAAGGAGAACGGGACCGCCTGGAGTTGCAGAAACGGTCACTGGAGCGGGAACTCGCCGCCGTCGCCGATCATCTCGACACCGTCCGGCGGGCCGTGCACGCCCTGGAAAGTGTGATGACGGACCAGGCGGACGCACCGCCCGCAGCGCAGCCCACCGTCGCACCCCGGCCCTCACCCACGGCATCCACGCGGCCGCCCACGCGCGAGAAGAACCCCCACAAGACGGCGGGGAAGGCAACGGGCAAAAAGCCGAAAAGCCTGGTGTCCGAGGCAGACGCCCCTTCGCGTGCAACCCATGGCGCGGACCGCACCTACGGCAGGCTGACCGAGCAGATCCTCGCCTACCTCGCACAGGCAGGTGACACCGATGTCCGCGCCCGCGACGTGGCGGCAGCGCTGGGCCGCGCCACCGACAGCGGGAGCATCAACGCGATCCGCAGCACGCTCGACCGGCTCGTCGGCGCGTCCCGCATCCAGCGCACGGGCCGAGGCCTCTACCGCTCCCGGCCGTCCTAGGGGGTGTCTGCCGTGGCCCAGCCGCAAAAGGGCCCGGGCCCCGGACACCGGTTCGCGGGGGATCGAGAAGGCGTCCGGGGCCACGGCCATCCGCCACATGCTGCGCAGCGGATGCGGCAATGTCCCGGCGCCCTCGTGCGGGGTCTCTCGGCGCTGGAAACACTGCATTCACCCTACCGCACCGTGCCACACCAAATGGCATTTTCGGAGAGCCCGGAAGTGACACTGTCCATAACAGTGTCATCAATGGCGCCATTTTCCTTGAAGTACCGCCTTCGCGCACGGATCATCGGACAGCGTGAACCACTCGTACCCGTCATCACCGCTGTCCCCCGGCACCCATGTCCTCACCGTCCCGCACGGTCTTGCCCGCGTCGAGCAGCGCTACCACGTCGCCGGTTCGGGTCCCGTGTGCGTCGCCCACTCCGGCGGACCGGGAATAGGTTGGGACTACCTGAGGATGCCCGAGCTCGAAGAGCACCTGACCATGGTCTACATCGAGCCGGTCGGCACAGGGAACTCCGGGCGCCTGCCCGACGCCCGCGACTACACCGTGCCCACGTACGCACAGTTCCTGCACCAGGTCGTCGACCATCTTGCACAGCCACGGATCCATCTACTGGGGCACTCCCACGGCGGTTTCGTCGCCCAGCGCTACGCGCTCGAGCACCCGGACCGCCTGACCTGCCTCGTTCTGTACGACACCTCTCCCGTGGCAGACGAAACGTTCTGGTCGGCGGCGGTCGCCGCCATGGATCTGTTCGTGGAACGCAACGTCGGCGCCCACCCCGAGGTGGCCGGTTACACCGACGCCCTCACCACCCCACTGGGTCTGCTCAACGACGACGGTGCCACAGCCGTCCTGCGGCAGATCATGCCGGCCTATCTCTTCGACTACTGGGGCAGAGAAGGGGAGTTCGGGCCCGCCCGTCGGCTGCTGCGGATGTACGCGGAGCCCAACCGTGTGCAGGGCGCGCCCTTCGACGTCCGTGCGGAACTGTCCCGGATCACCACCGCGACCCTGGCCCTGGCCGGAGGCGACGACTTCATCTGCGGCCCGCGCTGGGCACGCCTCCTGCACCAGGGGTTGCCCGACGCCGAGTCGGCGATCCTGAAGGACACCGGGCACCTCGCCCACCTCGAACGGCCCGCCCTGTTCGCCGCCACCGTGCTGGAGTTCCTGAAGACCCGCGGCGGCCTCTCGTCGTAACCATCGCAGGGTGCCCTGCGGCTGTCACAAGGTGAGTCGCTGTCCGGTCAATCATGCGAGCACGGATGAGACACCGGCGGTGACTCGCACCGGAAAATATGCATCTCACATACCACTTTGGAGTTGGCATGCTGTCCCAGCGATCCACGCAGATCGTGCGTTCCACCCTGCCCGCTGTGGGGGCGTCCCTCGGCACCATCACTGATCTCTTCTACCGCCACATGTTCGAGGAACGGCCCGAGCTGTTGCGCGACTTGTTCAACCGGGCCAACCAGGCGAACGGCGCCCAGCGTGAGGCCCTCGCCGGCGCCGTCGCCGCCTTCGCGACCGCGCTCGTGGACCACCCGGACGAGCGCCCGGACGCCGTCCTGGGCCGCATCGCGAACAAGCACGCCTCGCTCGGCATCACCTCCGACCAGTACACGCTGGTCGCCCGCCATCTCCTGGGAGCCGTTGCCGAGGTCCTCGGTGACGCCGTGACCCCTGAGGTAGCGGCAGCCTGGGACGAGGTCTACTGGCTCATGGCCAACGCCCTCATCGCCATGGAGGCCCGCCTGTACGCGCAAGCGCAGGTCAAAGACGGTGCCGTCTGGCAGACCATGGAGATCAGCGACCGCCACGAGGAGACCCCCGACGCCGTCTCTCTCGCCCTTCAACGCGCCGACGGGGCGCCGACCGGCCCCTTCGTCCCAGGCCAGTACGTGAGCGTGCGGGTCGAACTGCCCGACGGGGCACACCAGATACGGCAGTACAGCCTCTCCTCGGCCCCCGGCCTCAAGACATGGCGCATCACCGTCAAACGGGAGCACTCCCCCGACGGTCGAGTTCCCGAGGGCGAGGTCTCCTCCTGGCTGCACGCCCACGCCCGCCCCGGCGACACTCTCCAGGTCTCCCTCCCCTTCGGCGACCTCCTGCTCGACCAGGGTGACGGCCCGTTGCTCCTCGTCTCGGCGGGCATCGGCATCACCCCCATGCTGGCCATGCTGGAACACCTGGCCACGGTCTCACCCGACCGGCCCGTCACCGTCGTCCACGCGGACCGCTCCCCCGTCGACCACGCCCACCGGCTCGAACTCGTCGAACTGACCGAGCGGCTCCCGCACACCTCACTGCACGTGTGGTACGAAGACATCGACCACCCGGACGCCGTCGCCGCCCACATCAACGAGGGCCTGGCCGACATCGCCCGCCTCTCCCCCACGCCCGACACCACGGCATTCCTGTGCGGCCCCCTGGCCTTCATGAAGGCCGTCCGCACCGACCTGCTCGACCACGGCCTGAGCCCCCGGTCCATCCACTACGAGGTGTTCGGCCCCGACCTGTGGCTCAGCAAGCCGTGATTCCCGACCTGCCGCCGAGCCCGGACCCCGCACAGGCGCTGCGCGCCGACGCCGAGCGCAACCGGGAGCGCATTCTGGCAGCGGCCCGCCGACTCTTCTCCCGCAAGGGTCTCGGTGTCTCGATGACCGCGATCGCACGCGAGGCCGACGTCGGCAACGCCACCCTGTTCCGTCGCTTCGCCGCCAAGGATCTTCTCATCGAAGCCGTGTTCAAGGACCGCGTCGACCTCTACAACAACCTTGTGACCACCTGCTCGAAAGACCCGGACCCATGGCAGGGCTTCACCGACTACGTCCAGTGCGTCTGCACCTTGCAGGCCTCGGATCCGGCCTTCCTCGAGGTCCTGCCCCTCACATTCCCCGACGGCATCGTGGAGACCCGACGCGCCGAAGCGGATCGCCTCGTACTCGACCTCATCTCTCGAGCCAAGGAGATCGGTCATCTGCGCCAGGACTTCAGCGAGCGCGACCTCACCCTCCTGCTGATGGCCAACTCCGGTGTCCTGCGCGCGGCCGGTCCGACCTCCAACGCCTCACGCCGCTTCACCGCGCAGATGCTGCGCGCCTACGCCACCACGGGCGCGCCGGCCGTCGCCCTGCCCCAGGTGCCACCGCGCGCGGAGCTCTACCACGCCATGATCCGCCTCCTGCGGGCACACTCCACCTGACCCCCTGACCACGCCCTGGCCCCGGACTTCCGTTCGGGGCCAGAGCGTGTGCCCGCCACTCATCCACCAGTGCGGCACCCGCTGGCTCAACAAGTCCGACATGGAACCGCTGCGGGACCGCGACGCGGCCGATACTTGGCTCACTCCCGCCCCAGGCCGACGGCGACTTGGACCGGGGTGGCGCAGTCGACTCCACGACCGTGCGCGTGCGTGCACCAGAACGGCGCCGGAGCCGACTCCAGGCAGCGCTCGTAGAGCTCGTCGTAGGTCGAGCCCGCTTGGTCGTCGTCGAGTGGACGGTCTCCGTCCCACACCACGAGGTCGTCCGAGGGCCGACGGGCACGGTCGGCCCGCCGCCACCAGGGACCCCGGACTCGTCGTCGATCATCACACCACCCCGCAAGGCATCGGCCGAGAGCCAGTCACTCGACATGCAGGCTCCACCACCCTCGCTGGAAACGAGGCCGTTCGACTGCCCGTACCGCCGTACGGAGCCGAAGGCCATGAGCACCTGCGCCGCCACGACCTCCGGCACACCGGACCGACCTGGTTCGCCGACGCCGGAGTCCACGTACACGTCCTGCGCGGAATCGCCGGCCACTGGTCACTGACCACCACCCAGCGCCACCCGCACCCAGACGTTCACAAGATCACCGCGGCCGGGGCGGCGCTCTCCGCCCACTTCAACGTGCTGCGCGCACCGCGCTCGATGCCGAGCCCCATCTCCATGACCCGCTGACCTGGTCAAGGAGGCCGGGCCCCAACTGGTCCCCAAAAATGATCAAGGGCGGGTTTCGAATTGCTCCGAAACCCGCCCTGATCTGCGACTGTCTCCAGTCGGGACGACAGGATTTGAACCTGCGACCCCTTGACCCCCAGTCAAGTGCGCTACCAAGCTGCGCCACGTCCCGATGCCCGCCTGACCTGGGGTTTCCCCCTGGCTGAACGCGCATGAGAACAATACCGCACTCGGGCGGGTGGTCACGAACACCTTTACCGCTTGACCTCAACCATGCTTGATGTTCAACGCTCGTTCCATGACGAACACCACCGCCGCACCGAGGCGCGACTACCGCGACATGAACCGCCTGATGAGCCTGATGACCGGGGACGAGAAGCACGGCCCCGCGGCGACGTCCACCCTGGACGCCCTCTGGGTGCTGTACGACCGGGTGCTGCGGGTGACACCCGGGACCGTCGACGCACCCGGCCGCGACCGGTTCCTGCTGTCCAAGGGGCACGGGCCGATGGCGTACTACGCGGTCCTGGCGGCGCACGGGTTCTTCGAGGAGGAGTTGCTGCCGGGGTTCGGGGCGTACGACTCGCCGCTCGGGCACCATCCGGACCGGACACTCGTGCCGGGGGCCGAGATCGGGAGCGGGTCGTTGGGGCACGGGCTGCCGCTGGCTGTGGGGAGCGTGCTCGGGCTGCGGGCACAGGGGCTCACCGATCCGCGGGTGTGGGTGCTCATCGGGGACGCCGAGCTGGACGAGGGCAGCAATCACGAGGCTCTCGCCTATGCCGGCCCGGCCGGGCTGGAGCAGCTGCACGCCGTGGTGATCGACAACGCCTCGGCCTCGTACGCCCGGCCCGGCGGGATCGCGGCCCGGTTCGCGGCGGCGGGCTGGTCGGTCGACACCGTCGACGGGCGGGACCACGAGGCGCTGTACACGGCCTTCACCGCGCCGCACCCCGGACGGCCGCGGGCCGTGGTCGCGCGCGTCGACCCGAAGGAATGACCGGGGCGACCGGCTCGAAGGACCGCTGCGTACCGCCGCGGGGAACGAGGAGAACATGAGAGGGACACTTCAGATGGACACGATGCGTGACCGCTTCATCGCCACCACGTCACAGCTGCTGGACGAGGACCCGCGCCTCGCGCTGGTCCTGGCCGAGATCAGCCGGGCCGGCTTCGACCGGGCCGAGCGGGCCCATCCGGACCGGGTCGTCAATGTGGGGATCAGGGAGCAGCTGCTGGTCGGAGCGGGCGCCGGGATGGCGCTCACCGGGCTGCGGCCGATCGTGCACACCTTCGCCAGCTTTCTGGTGGAGCGGCCGTTCGAGCAGGTCAAGCTGGACTTCGGGCACCAGGGAGTGGGCGGGGTACTGGTGAGCGCGGGAGCCTCGTACGACTGGCCGGCCGGCGGGTTCACCCATATGTCGCCGGGCGATGTCGCACTCCTGGACACCCTGGACGGCTGGACGGTTCAGGTGCCGGGTCACCCGGACGAGGCCGAGGCGCTGCTGCGGGAGGCCGCGGCCGGGGACGGCCGGGTGTACGTGCGTCTGTCGGCGCAGTCCAACGAGCGGGCACGGCCGGTCGGCGCGGGGACCGGGTTCGCCGCGGTGCGGGAAGGGGCCGGCGGGGTGGTGATCGCGGTGGGGCCGATACTCGACAACGTGCTCGCCGCGACCGACGGGCTCGATGTGACGGTGCTGTACGCGACGACGGTGCGCCCGTTCGACGGGGCCGGGCTGCGGCGGGCGGTCGTCGGTCAGGGGGTTGCCGACGTGGTGATCGTCGAGCCGTATCTGGCGGGCACCTCCACGGCGGCCGCCAATGACGCGCTCGCCGAGCTGCCGCACCGCGTGCTGGGCCTCGGGGTGGGGCGGGCCGAGCTGCGCAAGTACGGGGAGATGGACGAGCACCTCGCCGCGCACGGCCTGGACGCCCGGGGACTGCGGAAGCGGATCGGCGCCTTCCTCCACCGCTGACCGGGCGGGGGATTCCGGGCCGGGTCTCCCCTCTCCCGGCCCGCACCGGCAACACCGTGCGGCCATCACGTGCCGTCCCGGCCCATTGACCCCATCCGGAGCCCGCCCTAATCTGAACGATGCACTCCAGAAAGCGCTTTCTAAATCCCGCAGTCGGCATCTACCGCACAGGGAGCGCCCATGAGTCATCGTCCGTCGTACAGCCGCCCGTTACGGAGTCACCGGATTCCGTCGCCGCTCGTCGCCGTCACCGCTCTCCTGGCGTTGGTCGTCGGCCTCCTGGTGGCCACGCCGCCACGTGCCCACGCGGCGCCCTTCCGGGTCCTGGTCTACTCCGAGGTCACCAACTTCAGGCACGACTCGATTCCGGCCGGAATCGACGCGATCAAGAAGCTCGGCGAGGAAAACGGTTTCGAGGTCGAGGCGACCGACGACTCAGCCGTCTTCAATGACGCCGATCTCGCCCGCTTCCGGGCGGTGGTCTTCAACAACACCAACTCCACTCCGGAGAGCGGTGACTTGCTGAACCCCGCCGAGCGTGCGGCCCTGCAGAAGTACATCCGGGCGGGAGGCGGCTGGGTCGGTCTGCACGCCGCGTCCGCCAGCGAGCGCGACTGGGACTGGTACGAGGGACTCGTCGGTGCCATTTTCGACCAGCACCCGGCCGTGCAGACCGGCCGGGTCAAGGTCCTCGACCGCGTGCACCCCTCCACCAAGGGCCTTCCGGACCTCTGGGAGCGTACGGAGGAGTGGTACAACTGGCGCACCAACCCGACCTCCAAGGTCCACACCCTCGCACAGATCAAGGTCCGCGACGGCATCACGGGGCTCGACGAGGGGGTGGACCATCCCTGGTCCTGGTGCCAGAACTACGACGGCGGCCGCTCCTGGTTCACCGCGGGCGGGCACGCTTCCTCGGCGTTCCAGGAGGAAGGCTTCGTCCAGCATCTGCTGGGCGGGATCGAGTGGGCCGCGGGCGCGAAGCAGGGTGACTGCACGGCGACACGGACCGGTTCCTTCCAACGGACCGCGCTGGCCACCAGCGATCTCGCCGATCCGTTCGAGCTGGCCGTCGCCCCCGACCGGCGGGTGTTCTTCGCCCAGCGCACCGGAAAGCTGAAGGTCGTCGACCAGACGACGATGAAGGTGTCGACCGCGCTGGACTTCGCGTACACACCGGAGATGACCAGCCAGTCCGACGGGCTGCTCGGCCTCGCCCTCGACCCGCACTTCGCGGACAACAACTGGCTCTATCTCCTGCACTCCGACAAGACCGAGAAACAGCTCGATCTGTCCCGGTTCACCGTCAGCGGGAATGCGGTCGATCCCGCATCGGAGAAGCGGCTGCTGACCATTCCGACCTGGCGGGGCGAGGGGCGGGCCAATTCCCACATGGCCGGTTCGCTCGCCTTCGACAAGGCCGGCAACCTGTACGCGGCGACCGGTGACAACACCGATCCGTTCGCCTCGGACGGCTTCAACCCGATCGACGAGAGCCCCGGCCGCCGCGCCTGGGACGCCCAGGGCACGGCGGGCAACACCAACGATCTGCGCGGCAAGATCCTGCGCATCACACCGGAGGACGACGGCACGTACTCCGTTCCCGAGGGGAATCTCTTCGCGCCGGGGACGGCGAGGACCCGCCCGGAGATCTACGCGATGGGGATGCGCAATCCCTTCCGGATCACCACCGACCCGTTGAGCGGCGCGCTGCTGGTCGCCGACTACGGTCCGGACGCCAAGGCGGCCGTCGCCGACCGCGGGCCCGAGGGCACGGTCGAGTACACCCGCATCACAGGGGCGGGGAACTTCGGCTGGCCCTACTGCATCGGCGACAACACTCCATTCAACGACTACGACTTCGCCACGAAGAAGTCCGGCCCGAAGTTCGACTGCGCGGCACTCGTCAATGACTCGCCCAACAACACCGGGCTGCGGGAACTGCCGCCCGCCCGGCCCGCCACCGTCTGGTACGCGTACTCGGCCTCCGACGAGTTCCCGGAACTCGGCACCGGGGGCGGTGGCCCGATGAGCGGCCCCGTGTACGACTACGACCCGGACAACACCTACCGGACCAAGTTCCCGGAGTACTTCGAAGGGAAGTGGATCACCTACGAGCTGACCCGTCGCTGGTTCAAGACCTTCTCCTTCCAGCAGAAGGACCAGTCGTTCCAGGATCCGCGGTTCGCCCCGGTCAAGGCCGGTGAACTCCAGTCCGTCAACGGCATCTTCGAGGACATGGAGTGGAACCAGCCCTTCGACGCGGAATTCGGTCCCGACGGGGCGCTGTACGTCATCGACTTCGGGCTCGGCAGCGGTACGGGGCGCGGCGGCAGCAACGAGGGCGCGGGCATCTACCGGATCGACTACGTCGGTGACGGGCGACTGCCCGACGCGAAGGTCACCGCGAGCCGGGACAACGGACCCGCACCCCTGAGCGTCGGCTTCTCCAGCGCCGGATCCGGGCTGCCCGAGGGCCAACAGGTCACATATGCCTGGGACTTCGACGGGAACGGCACCACCGACTCGACGGAGGCGAACCCCTCGTACACCTATCGCACGAAGGGGCTGTTCACCGCGCGGCTCACGGTCACCGGGCCCGGTGGGCTGACCGCACAGGCCGTGCAGGACATCACCGTCGGCAACACCCGTCCGGAGGTGACCATCAAACAGCCGCCGAACGGCGGGATGTTCAGCTTCGGCGACACCATCCCCTTCACCGTCAAGGTCAAGGACAAGGAGGACGGCAGCGGCACGCCGATCGACTGCTCGCGGGTGGTGGTGCAGTCGCAGCTCGGACACGACACCCATCTGCATCCGCTCGACAACTACACCGGCTGCGCCGGAGAGATCGTCACGGACGCCGGGGACAGCCACGGGCCCGGACAGAACCTCTACTACGGGATCTCAGCCCAGTACGAGGACAAGGGTGCCCCGGGCGCGCCCGCACTCACCGGTTCCGCCTCGCTCACCCTGCGCACCGCATTCCGCGAGGCGGAGCACTTCACGGCGACCGGCGGTGCGCACGGTGGTGCGGTGACCGCGAGCAGGGCCGATGCCTCCGGCGGGAAGCGGCTGACCGAGATCGAGGACGGGGACTGGATCGCCTTCGACCCGGTGAACCTGAAACACATCGAATCGGTGACCGTCGGTGCGGCCTCCGGCGGAATCGGCGGCAGTGTGGAATTCCGGGCCGGATCACCCACGGGCCCGCTGCTCGGCAAGGTGTCCGTCCCGAACACCGGCGACTGGGGCAGGCTCGTCTCACCGACGACGGAACTGACGGATCCCGGCGGCACCGTGAAGCTGTACGCGGTCTTCAGCAACCCGGAGTGGAGCAGCGAGAAGGCCGACCTGTTCGCCGTCGACTGGCTGCACTTCAACGGCCGTGGCGTCGAGAAGCGCCCGGGTACGAAAGTGGTGGTGTCCGCGAGCGGGACGGCCGGCCCCGCGCCGCTCTCCACGACGCTGAGCGGTGCCGTCGAGCCGGTCGCCGGGCGCACGATCGTCTCGTACCACTGGGACTTCGGCGACGGTGACAAGGCCGACGGCGCGACGGCCACGCACAGCTACGGCCGCAAGGGCGCGTACACCGCGCATCTGACGGTCACCGACGACAAGGGCGACACGACCACCGGTTGCGTACGCATCGATGTGAGTTGAGAGGGGAGACCCCGCATGGACCGCACGCGACGCACCTTCCTGGGGACGGCGTTGGGCACCGCCGCAGCCGCAGGGCTCGGCACCGTCCCGGCCTCGGCCGCCGGGTCCCGCCGACGGCGCATCCCGCCGTCCGGGATCGGCATGCATCTCTACACCATGCGCACACCGCTGGCCACGGACTTCAGGGGCACCCTGGAGCGGCTGGCCGGAATCGGATACGCCACGGTCGGGGTGAGCGGCCGGCACGGGCACAGCGCGGCCGGCATCCGGCGGATGCTCGACGGAACCGGGCTGCGGGCCGTCCTCGAACACGTCGGCTACGACATCGTGACGGGGGCCGGTCTTCCACAGGCGCTGGAGGACATCCACACCCTGGGCGGCAGGTGGATCGTCGTCCCCAGCCTGCCGGGCGCGCTGCACAGTCCGGCCGGATACCGGGAAGTGGCAAGGCAGTTCAACAGGGCGGGGCTGGCCGCCCGCGAGTCCGGGCTGAAGCTGCTCTATCACAATCACGGCACGGACCATCAGGTGGTCGACGGCGTCGCTCTGTACGACATCCTGCTCGCCGAGACCGATCCGGAGCTGGTGGGGTTCGAGCTGGATCTGTACTGGGCGGCGAACGGCGGCGCCTCGGCGCCGGGTGAGCTCTTCGTGCGGCATCCGGGGCGCTTCCCGGCGCTGCATGTGAAGGACATGGCGCCGAACGGGGACTTCGCGGATGTCGGTTCGGGAGTGCTGGACTTCCCGGCGATGTTCGACACGGCCCGGCGGGGCGGGGTGAAGCAGTGGCTGGTGGAGCACGACGCGCCGGCCGATCCGTTCGCCTCCGCGCTCGCGAGCTACACGTATCTGTCCCGGCTGCGGTACTGAACGGGACGGCGCGTGGAGCCGCCCCGGTCCGCGCACGGCGCGGGCCGGGGCGTCGCGCACCGCGTCAGTCGTGCGCGGAGGCCGCCCCCAGCAGTTCGCGGATGCGGGCGGCCGCGTCCCGGAACTCCGGGCGGCCCAGTGTCTCGCCGTACTCCCGCTCCGGGGCGAGACCCACCTCTATGACCTCGGAGACCGTCCCGGGACGGGGGCTCATCACCACCACCCGGTCGGCCAGGTACACGGCCTCGGAGATGGAGTGCGTGACCAGCAGGACGGTGGTGCGGGTCTCCCGCCAGATGCGGTTCAGCTCCGTGTTCATCTGCTCGCGGGTGAGCGCGTCGAGAGCGCCGAACGGCTCGTCCATCAGGAGCACCGGCGGTTCGTGCAGCAGTGCCCGGCACAACGCCACCCGCTGCTGCATGCCTCCGGACAGTTCGTGCGGATACGCGTCCTCGAACCCGCCCAGGCCCGTCATCCGGATCAGCTCGTCCGCCCGGCCGTGCGCCTGCGCCGGGGGCATCTTCCGGATCTCGGCCTGGAGCAGGATGTTGCGGCGCGCCGAGCGCCACTCCAGGAGGGCGGCGCGCTGGAACACGTAACCGATGTCGTGCCGCACCCCGGCCACCCGCTCGCCGCCCAGCCGTACCTCGCCCGAGGACGGTTCCAGAAGTCCGGCGACCAGTTTGAGCAGGGTCGACTTGCCGCATCCGGACGGTCCGACGATGGCCACGAACTCGCCGGGCGCGACATCGAGCGACACTCCGCGCAGGGCGGTGACGTCGCGTTTCCTGCTGCGGAACCGGACCGCCACATCGGTCAGGGCGACCGCTGCCGAGGAGACCGGGGCGGGCGTCCCGGCCGGTTTCGTGTGCTGCTCGGGCATGGTCATCCCTTCAGTGCCGTGTTCTCGTCCCAGTACTCCCCGACGGCCTTCGGACTGCTCACCATGCCCGCCTCGGCGAAGACGTCGATGGTCTGCTGCCAATCCGCCGCGTTGTTCACCCCGGGTGCCTTCCCCTCGGTCGACGGGGTGTGAAGCAGCGTGAGCGTGGTCCTGAACTGTTCGGACAGGACCGTCTTCGGCGGCAGTTGCTCCGAGGCACCGTCCATCGCCTCGACCGCGGGGCCGGGAGCCTTCTCGGCCGCCGCCCAGGACTCGCTGACCGCCTTCACCATGCGCCCGGCGAGTTCGGACCTCGACGAGAGGATCTTCTGTCCGGCGAGCAGCCCGTTGGAGTAGAAGTTCAGCCCGTTCTCGGAGAACCGCAGATACGCGACCTGCTTCTTGGCCTTGTCCTGCATGGTGGGGCCCTGGTCGCTGGCGTAGCCGAGCAGTCCGTCGGTCCTGCCGGAGATGACCGCGGCGATCTTGCCCGCCGGGTCGGTGTTCTGCACCTCGACGTCGGACCCGTCGAGGCCGTTCTTCTTCAGGAAGATCGGAAAGGTCTTGGAGAGCGCGTCGCCCGCGGTCCCGGCGATGGTCTTCCCCTTGAGGTCGGCCGGGGAACCGATCCCCTCGGCGTCGAAGGACTGCACCGATGCCGGGGTGGTCTGGAGGAAGACCCCGAGGCTCTTCACCCGGACGCCCTGGTCGACGCCGGCGAGCAGCGCGGGGGTGTCGGCCCAGCCGAAGTCGGTCTGGCCCGCGGCGGTGGCCTGCACCGTCTTCTGTGATCCCTGGCCCGCCTGGATGTTCAGGTCGATACCGTGCTTCTCGAAGATCTTCTGCTGCTTGCCGTAGTAGAACGGCGCGTGTTCACCGTACGGGTACCAGTTGAGGGTCAGTGTGACCCTGTCCAGCTTCTTGCCCGATTCGCTGGTGGTGGTCGAGGCGTCGTTGCCACCGCAGGCCGTGGCCACCAGAAGGAGGGGGACGACACCGATCAGGAGTCTGCGCGCATGCATGGGCTGGCCCTTCTCGCGACGAATTCGGAACGGCGGGGTCAGTACGTGGTGACGGCGGAGGTGTCCCGGCGGCTGGCGTGCCACGGGAGCAGCAGCATTTCGGCGGCCTCCACGGCGACGAAGAGGACGACCCCGATGAGAGACATCACGAGCAGTCCGGCGAAGAGCATCGGGGTGTCGAGGTTGCCGTTGGCCTGGAGGATCACGTAGCCCAGGCCCTCGTTGGCGCCGACGAACTCACCGACGACCGCGCCCGTGACCGCCAGGGTGACCGCGACCTTGAGGCCGGAGAACAGGTGCGGGAGCGAGGCCGGGAAGCGGATCTTCAGGAAGGTCTGCCAGGGCCTGGCGCCCATCGTCGCCGAGAGCTGGAGCATCTCCGGGTCGACCGCCTTGAGTCCGGTCACCATGGAGATCACCACGGGGAAGAAGGCGATGAGCACGGCGATGAGGATCTTCGGCCCGATCCCGAAGCCGAGCCAGACGACGAACAGCGGGGCGATCGCGATCTTCGGCACGACCTGCGCGAAGAGCAGAATGGGGTAGAGGGTGCGTTCGACGGTCGAGGAGTACACCATGACCACCGCGGCCAGGACGCCGAAGGCCACGGCGATCAGGAAGCCGAGGAGTGTCTCGTAGGTGGTCACCCAGGTGTGCTGCCAGAGGTAGTCGGCCTTGCCGGTGAGGACGTCCAGGGTCGCGCCGGGGGACGGTACGAGATAGGGCTTCACCAGCTCCGCCGCGGAGATCACCCACCACACCGCGGAGCAGGCGAGCAGCAGGGCGACGGGGCGCCAGCTCCGCTCGGCCGCCCGGGCTATCCGCTCCCCCGTCGACGGCCCGGCCCGCCGGACAACTCCCGCCGCTTCTGGGGGACTTTTGGTCAACGCGCTCTGGCTCACTGTGAACTCCCTGCGCTTCGGGGGCAGTTGTGGAGAGCTGTGCGATCCTGCGGTGACGAGAAGGCGCTTTCAGAAAGCGCTTTCTGATAGGGTTTTCGCCACGCTAGTGACTGCCTGCACGCACGGTCAATAGGTCGTCGGCAAGTTTCGGCGGCCGCCCATCACCGCGCCCTTGGGGGTCGAGTTGAGTGAATTCGGAGCATCGCACCGCCCCGGGCCGCGCGGCGGCCGTCCCTCGCCCGCGCCCGTGACGCTCGACGCCGTGGCCCGGGAGGCGGGCGTCTCCCCCGCCACCGCCTCGCGTGCGCTCAACGGCACGGCACGGGTGCGCGAGGATCTGCGCGAGCGGGTACGGGCGGCGGCCGGACGGCTCGGCTACATCCCCAACGCCCATGCCCAGGCACTCGCCAGTGCAACCAACAACCGGACGGTGGGCGTGATCTGTCATGACGTCAGCGATCCGTACTTCGCCGCCGTGTCGAGCGGTGTGATGCGGGCGGCGGCCGAGCAGGACCTGCTGGTGATGCTAGCGTCCACCTTCCGGGAGCCGGCCCGGGAGATCGCCTATGTGTCGATGCTGCGGGCGCAGCGCGCACGCGCGATCCTGCTCATCGGCTCCGGCATCCAGGACCGCGCGTGGGAGCGTGCGCTGGACGCCGAGCTGGAGCCGTACGTCCGGGTCGGCGGGCGGGTGGCCGTGGTCAGCCGGCACCGCAGTCTGCGGGTGGACACCGTGCAGCCCGAGAACCGGGCGGGGGCGGCCGCGCTGGCCCGGACGCTGGCGGGACTCGGGCACCGGTCGTTCGCCGTGCTCACCGGACCGCCCGCACTGACCACTGTCTCCGACCGGCTCGCAGGATTCCGGGAGGGGCTCGCGGAGGCGGGCATCGGCCTGGGCCGGGTCGTGGAGGGCGCGTTCACCCGCGACGGCGGGTATACGGCGGCGCGTCGGCTGCTGGCCTGCGACGGGGCGCGGCCGAGCTGTGTCTTCGCGGTCACCGATGTGATGGCGGTGGGTGCGCTCGCAGCGCTGCGGGAGGCGGGGCTGCGGGTGCCGGAGGATGTCTCGCTGGCCGGGTTCGACGACATTCCGCTGGTGCGGGAGCTGTCACCGCCGCTGACCACGGTGGCGCTGCCGCTGACCGCGATGGGCGAGGACGTGATCGCGCTGGCGTTGCGGGAGCGGACGGCGGGGCGGCGGGCCCGGGTGGTGCGGGTCGCGGGCGAGGTGGTGGTGCGGGCGAGCACGGCGACGCCGCCGGTCGGGTGACCGGCGGCGTCCTTGGGAGCTGCCCGTGGATCGGAGGGCGTACGGGCCCTACGGGTGGACGAGCACCTGGGACAGTGCCACGCGTCCGGTGCCGGATGTCACGATCTTCACGGTGCGGGTGCGGCTGTCCAGGTCCAGGACCGTCGGGCGCAGAGCCTTCCCGCTGACGTGGACCGTTGCGTCGTCCGTGACCACGTCGAAGTCGGCGGTCGTGGCGGAGGAGTTGTTCCAGATCTCGATCTGACGGATGTGCTGTCGGCTGCCCAGGTCGACCTGCCACCAGGCGCCCGCCTCGGACAGCGTGCGGGTGTCGGTGTTGGTGTCGCCGTCCAGGGCGAGCACCGCGCCCGCCGCCCCCTCGGTGGTGGACTGGGTGGCCGTGCCGGCACGGGCCAGGTCGGTGCGCAGCTGCTCGACCGGACCGCCGTGGGCGCCCGCCCGGCGGGCGACGGAGAGGGCCTCGGCGGGCAGCCGGTCCAGGCCGGTGAGATTGTCCGTCATGACCGATCCGTTGCCGCCGAGGGCGGGCGCGGCGGTGTCGGTCCAGTTGCCGCGGGCGGTGTTCTGGATGCCGTAGTCGGCCCAGTTCGAAACCCACTTGTAGCCGATGCGGGTGATGACGTTCTTCTCGACGAGGATGTGCGAGGACTGTTCGTCGAGGTAGATGCCGTTGCCGTCGCGCTCGGTGTTCCCGAAGGCGGAGCGGTTGATGTAGTTGCCGGAGACGACCGTGCCGGGCTGTGCGCCCTGGGTGTAGATCGCCCCGCCGTCGTGCTGTGCCTGCGCGACCTCCATGACGTCGGTGATCCGGTTGTCCGTCACCTTGTTGTCACGCAGGACGGACTTCTGGGACTCGGGCTGGTTCCAGCCCCAGCCGACCGAGATCCCGGAGTACGGGAGGTGATCCAGGCTGTTGTGGTCGACGGTCAGCCCTGCCTCGTACCCGGCCCAGATGCCTACCGAGTCGGTGTACTCGACTCCGGAGCGGGTGATGGTGTTGTACGCGACGGTGTTCCGCTCCCCCGCGAGCGCCGCCGACGGCATCGGCTCGGTGTCGCCCACGTAGACGGCGCCGGAGGACAGGTCGGTGAAGGAGGAGCGGATCACCGAGCTGTCCTTGGTGCCCGCTTCGAGGATCGCGCCGGCGCCGCCGAGCCGACTGAACCGCGCGTTCTCGATGCTGACGCGCTGTCCGCCGCGGACGCTCACCGCGGCGGCCGGCTTGGTGTAGAAGCGGCCTGCGTGGTCGACGGGGCCGGTGGCTCCGGTCAGGGTGAGACCGGCCTGCATGCCCGCGTAGCCCTCGTCGGTGCCGGGCTGGCGATAGGCCGCGTACGCGAAGCCGATCCCGCTGACGGTGACGTCATGGGCGCCGTCGACGACGAGCAGCTGTTCGGTGTGCGGGGTGACGGCCCGCGCCCGGCGCATGTTCTCGCCCTTGCGCGGCAGGTAGGTGACGGTACGGGCCTTCGAGTTCCAGACGAACTCCCCCGGCCGGTCGTGCAGTTCGGGGGCGTTCTCGAAGTAGGCGACGCCGCTGTAGCGGGTGGAGTCGACCGTGGTGGAGTCCCAGGCGGGGCCGGTGCGGTCGGTGCCGCTCGACGAGTTGGTCCAGCAGGGCTGGGCGAAGGTCATGACATCGCCGTTCACGCCCGTGATCCGGCAGTGGTAGTTGCGCCAGCGGACCCGGACGACGGCTTCGGCGTCGGTGGGGCGCTGCCAGTCGGCGATGCCCGTGGCGACCGCGCCGGTCATGCCGGTCTTCGTGGCGTCACAGGTGGCGGCGGCGCAGGCGTCACCACGGGCGCGGGTGGCGCGCCGGCCGTCGACGAAGAGCTGGCGCGGGGTGACGCCGGCCGGGACCCCGGCGGTCCAGGTGCCGTCGGTGTTCGGCCGCCAGCCGGTGATGTCCTGTCCGCCGGAGAGGACGGGGCGGGCGCCGGGGGCCGCGCTCCAGGTGACGGTGTGGCCGTCCTTCCCGGAGTCGGCGGCGCCGAGCGTCAGGGGCCGGTCGAGCTCGTACGTGCCGTTCTTCAGGAGTACGCGGACGTCGTGGCCGGTCTCGGTGCGGGCCCGGTCACGGGCGCCCTCGGGGGTGCAGGGACGGGCGACCGTACAGGAGGTGCCGTGTCCGTCCGGGGCCGCGTACAGGGTGCGGGCACCGGGTGCGGCCTGGGCGGTGGGGGCGACGAGCAGTGCGGCCAGGAAGGCGGCGGAGGCGGCAGCGGCGGTTCCTCGTACGGCGTTCAGGGAGCGGCGGTTCACGCGGAGGCCTTCCAGTCGGGGTGGCCGGGCATGGGCGGGTTCACGGCTCCGAAGAGCCAGTCGCGCAGGAACGCGTCGAGGGACTTGTCGCCGGTGACGTCGACGGTGTGCCGGATGAAGGCCTCGCTGGTGTACGTGGAGTCCTTGAAGCGCTTCACCCATTCGCGCATGACGCGGTCGAACTTCCGCTGACCGATCTGCAGACCGAGGGCGTACAGGACGAGGGCGCCGCCGTCGTAGATGTTGGTGCCGCCGAGCGCCTTGGGCAGTCCGGGCGGTCCGTCGGCGGCGCGGACCGCGTCGAGCTTCTCGTACGTCGCCTTCATCTTGTCCTCGAAGACCGACCAGCCGCGCTCCTCGCCGTACAGACCGGCGTAGTACACGGCGGGGCCCTCGTTGAGCCAGGCCTGCTGCCAGTCGTTCGGGGTGACGGAGTCGCCGAACCACTGGTGGACCAGCTCGTGGACCATGGTGGTCTCGTAGCCGGGGTGACCGTCGGCGTTGAGCTTGAACCAGTTGGTGGAGAACAGGGAGAGGGTCTGGTTCTCCAGGGCGTCGGTGTAGCCGTCGTAGATGTGGACGCCGTAGACGGAGAACGGGTAGCGGCCGAACTTCGCCTCCAGCCAGGCGAGATGGTCGGGGGTACGGGCGACGATCGGCCCGTACTTGTCCTCCTGGCCCTGGGGGACGATGTGGCGCAGCGGGAGTCCTCGGTGGCTGGTGCCGTAGAGGTAGGTGCCCTTGACGACGGCGATGCCGATGAGTTCGGTCGCCATGCGCTCGCGCAGGGCGAAGTGCCAGACGGTGGAGCCGTCGGGGCGCGGAGTCCTGTGGAGCAGTTCGCCGTTGGCGGCGGCGACATAGCCCTGCGGGGCGCTGATGTGGAAGGTCCACGTCGCCTTGTCGGACGGGGTGTCGTTGCAGGGCAGGAAGGTGTCGGCGCGCGAGGACTGGGCGGCGGAGGCGAAGCCGCCGTCGGTGCCGAACTTCCATCCGGTCAGGCCGAGTCGGGGCGCCTTGCCGTTGCCCCGGTAGCGCACCTCGGTGCTGAACGCCTGCCCGTTGTGGAGCGGGCGGGCAGGGGTGACGGTGAGTTCCTGGCCGCTCTTGCCGGGTGCGAGCGCCCAGCCGGCGGGGCGGCCGCCGACGGTGACGGAGTCGATGGTGTGGCCGTCGGTGTCGAGGTTGAACGCGGAGAGGTCCTGGGTGGCCTTGGCGTCGATCCGCACCACGGCGGTGAAGTCATAGGTGACCGGGGTGAAGTCGAAGGTGAGGTCGTAGTGGACGACCTGGTAGCCGCCGTTCCCGAGGGTCGGGAAGAGCGGGTCGCCGACGCCGTCCGAGCCGGGCTTCGGGTCGAAGCCGTGCGGCCGTGCGACGGCGGTCGAACCGAGTGCGGGTACGGCGACGGCTGCGGCGACCGCCGCGCCGCCGAGTTTCAGGGCCGAGCGTCGCGTCGTCACTTCTTCCCCTTCTGGAAGGCTTCCTCGAACTCGCCGCGGGCCTGCTCGCCGCCCTTGGCCAGGTAGTCCTTGAGCAGCTGGTCGTAGGCGGACATGGGCTTGCGGCCCGCGATGATGTCCTTCAGCCCGTCGCCCTTCAGTGTGTTGAGGCTGCCGGTGCCCTTGGAGTCCCAGGTGGGCGAGGAGTACTGGAGGGTCGGGTCCGGCACCATCATCGGGATCATCCTGGTGAAGGCGTCGTGGACGTGCCGGACGCCCTGCTCGGAGTCGGCGCTGAAGATGGCGGGAACGGCGGAGGCCATGAACTTCCAGGGCACGGTGACGTCCTGGGTGCCCTGCTTGGTGAGCGCCGGGTTGCCCTTGGCGTCGCGGGTGAAGTCCTTGCCCTCGACGCCGTAGTTGATGAGCGTGTACTCCTGGCTGCCGAACGGGGACGCCGCGAAGTCGGCGAGGGCCAGGATCTCCTTGACGCGGTCCCCGGACGCCTTCTTGATGTGGGTGTTCTGGAGCGAGATGTTGTCCATCCAGGCGACGGCGTCCTTGCCGACCGGCACGAACGGGCGCGGGTCGTACTTCTTGTCGATCGCCTTCATGGAGGCGATGTAGCCGACGCCGGGCGCCAGATAGGTGGGCATGCCGTCGTAGACGTACGCGCCCTTGCCGTTCTTGAACATGTCCGTGTACTGGGCCTTCTGCGCCCCGGACATCTGGAGGGTGCCCGGGTAGTAGCAGCCGGCCTTGTACAGCAGCCGCGCCGTCTCGACCGCCTTGCGGTACTCCGGGGTCTCCAGGTCGAGGGTGAACTTGCCGGTCTTCTCGTCCAGCCGCCAGAAGTTGGGCGCGCCCGCGGACATGGCGAGCATGCCGGTCGCGCCCGCGATGATGGCGTACTGGTCCTTCTTGGGCCGGGTCAGTTCCTTGCAGACCTCGATGAGACGGTCGAGGTCGGTGATCTGGTCGAGGCTGGTGACGCCGACCTCTTCGAACAGGTCGTGGCGGTACACGCCGGCGCCGCCGGTGCCGGTGCGGGCGATCGGGATGCCGTAGAGCTTCCCGCCGAAGATGGCGGACTGCCAGGCGCCCTTCGGGATCGCGGCCAGGTTCGGGTAGTCCTTGACCTTGTCACCGGCGAGGTACGGGGTCAGGTCGGCGCACTTGGCCTGGAGGAAGGCGGCCTTGTTGTCGACACCGCCGCTCTCCGGGTACATGAAGAGGTCGGGCAGGCTGTCGCTGGCGACCATGGTGGAGAACTTGGTGCCGTAGTCGTCGGCGGGGACGGCGGTGATGTCCACCTGGCCGCCGAGGAGCTTCTCGATCTCCTGCCAGGCGGCGTTGCCGCCGCGTGCGGGCGGCGGCGGGGAGAACGTCTCCATCGTCGCGCTGATCGGCTTCGCCCCCTTGAGCGGGGCGCCCTTCGTGGCGCGCAGCGGCTTGGCCGGGTAGCTGAAGTAGCCCTGTGGAACGCCGGCGGCGGTGCCCGCCAGGTCGGGGTTGAGGCCGATGTTGCGGACCGCGGTGCTGGGCAGCAGCGAGGCGCTCTTGGCCTCGGCCTTCGCGGTCGTGCCGCCGTCGCCGCAGGCGGCGAGCAGCGGGGCGGCGGCCAGTCCCAGACCGACGCCCGCACCCATGCGGAACAGCGCTCTGCGGTTGATGGGGGTGGAGCTCGACACCTGAATCTCCTTGAGAGAGGGGAAGGAAGGAGTGGGGGGCGGTGGTTGCGCCGAGAGGCCCGTCGGGTGGCCTCTCAGCCCTTGACGGCGCCGGTGAGCACGCCCTTGGTGAAGTAGCGCTGGAGGAACGGGTAGACACAGAGGATCGGTACGACGGCGATCACCAGGACCGCCATCTGTACGGCCTGCTGCGGGGCGAGCACCTCGCCGGCCGAGGCGGCGTTCAGGCTCTGGCCCTGGAGCACGTAGGTGCGCAGCACCATCGGCAGCGGCCACTTGTCGGAGTCGTTGAGGTACAGGAGCGAGTTGAAGAAGGCGTTCCAGTACGTCACCGCGTAGAAGAGGCTGATCACGGCGAGGACGGCCTTGGACAGGGGCAGGACGATCCGCACCAGGACCCGGAAGTCTCCCGCTCCGTCGACCTTCGCCGCGTCGTACAGCTCTTCGGGCAGGTTCATGAAGAAGGACCGCAGGACGACCAGGTTGAAGGCACTGACCAGGGTGGGCATGACGAGCGCCGCGTAGGTGTCGTACAGGCCCAGGCCCTTGACCAGCAGGAAGTTCGGGATGATGCCCGCGTTGAAGAGCATCGTGAACAGGGCCGTCATCAGGATGAAGCGGGAGCCGGTGACCTCGCGGCGGGAGAGCCCGTACGCCATGCCGACGGTGACGAGGAGGCTGGCGAGGGTGCCGATGACGGTGATGCCGACGGAGACGATCAGCGCGCGGGTGACGACTCCGCCGGTGAAGATGGTGCGGTAGGCGTCCAGGGTGGGGTGGTCCGGCCACAGGACGAGGCCGGAGCTCTTGATGATGTCGGTCTGCGAGGCGAAGCTCGTGCCGATGACGCCGACCAGCGGGTAGGCCACGGCGAGGACGACCACGACGACGGCTATCGCCTTGGCGGTCTGTCCGATGCGGGTCGGCCGTTCCATCCACGGGGGCCGGCCGTCGGACTTCGCGGCGGGTACGGGGCGGGGCGCCGGTGCGGTGGATTCCGTTGTGGCGCGCGTCTTCTCAGCGGTCAGCACCGCGGTACACCCCTTCGTGGCCGAGTCGGTGGGCGAACTTGTTCGCGCCCAGGACGAGTGCGGTGCCGATGACCGCCTTGACGAGTCCGACGGCGGCGGCGACGCCCCAGTCGTTGTCCTTGATGCCGTGGTAGTAGACGTAGGTGTCGAGGACCTCACCGGCGTCCGGGCCGACCGCGTCGCGCTGGAGCAGGATCTGCTCGAAGCCGACGGAGAGGATCTGCCCGAGGTTGAGGATCAGCAGCAGGATGAGTACGGGGGCGATGCCCGGCAGGGTCACGTGCCACAGCCGGCGGCGCGGTCCCGCACCGTCGATGGCGGCGGCCTCGTACTGCTGCTTGTCGATGTTCAGCAGCGCGGCGAGGATGATGATCGTGCCCCAGCCTGCGTCCTTCCAGGCGACCTGGAGGGTCAGCAGCCAGGGGAAGGCGTCGGGGTCGCTCATCATGTCGTAGCGCGGCAGCCCCAGACCGCCGAGGACGTCGGGCAGGAGCCCGGCACCGCCCAGGATCTGCTGGAAGATCGAGACGATGATGACCCAGCCGATGAAGTGCGGCAGATAGACGACGCTCTGTACGAAGCGTCTGATCCGGTCGCTGGCGATGCTGTTGAGCAGCAGGGCCAGGGCGATCGGGATCGGGAAGAAGAACACCAGCTGGACGAGTGCGATCTCCAGGGTGTTGAACGTCGCGGACCAGAAGGCCGGCTCGCTGAACGCCGCGGAGAAGTTGGCGAACCCCACCCAGACGCTGTGCATGTAGCCGAGGTACGGCTGGTAGTCCTGGAACGCCACGACATAGCCGAGCAGCGGTACGTAGTGGAAGACGATGAAGTACAGCAGGCCGGGCAGGGTGAGCAGCAGCATCACCCGGTCCCGCTTGATCCGCTGCCAGAGGCTCAGCCGGCGCTGTGCGACAACGGCCCCGGCGGCTGGCGGGGAGTGTGTTTCAGCCTTCTGCCGCCGCTTTTCCCGCGGCAACGGGGGTGCTGTTTCAGCCATGGTGCGTCCTGTTCGGCTGGGTGGCGCGTGGTGGGCCTTCTGGGGCCGCAAGTTAGTAAGCGGTTAACCCAAGCGTCAAGAGATCCGGGCAAAAGTCGTTGAGCCGCGATGTTCCGGCGACTGAATCCAGTGCATCGAACCCACAAATATGCCCCCTAATTGGACAGTTGTAGCGGGTGAGAGCTTGACGGTCGGCCACCACGCTCCTTAGCGTGCCGGTCATCCCATAGAACGCGATTACTGTCCGGAGGCAGGGTGCGAACCACCGAAGAGGCACCGGCACATTCCGGTAGCGAGGCCGCGACACCGTCCCCGCGACGGCCGCGCACGCTTCTGGTCATGAGCCCCGGACTGCTGGACGACGTCTTTCCGCCACCGGTACGGGTCCGCCTGGAAGAGACCGCCGAGCTCCTCGACCCGTCCGTGATCAGCGAGTTCGCCTCCCCCGAGGCCGTCGCGGCGCTGAGCGGGGCCGAGGTGCTGCTGACCGGCTGGGGCTGCCCGCCCGTCGACGCCGCGCTGCTGGACCGGGCGCCCGCGCTGCGGGCCGTGATCCATGCGGCCGGCACGGTGAAAACGTTTCTGTCCCCGGTTGCGTTCGATCGCGGGATCGTCGTCTCGTCGGCCGCCGCCGCCAACGCCGTACCGGTCGCCGAGTTCACCCTGGCGGCGATCATCATGGGTGCCAAGCGGGTGTTCCCGCTGTCCGGGCTCTTCCGCACCCGGCGCACCCACCGCACCGGCGCCGACCTCGACCGGCAGCACTGGCTCGGCACGCACGGGCTGACCATCGGGGTGGTGGGGGCCTCCCGCATCGGGCGCCGGGTCATCGAACTCCTCCGGATCCTCGACGCGGAGGTACTGCTCTACGACCCCTACGTCAGCGCGGCCGAGGCACAGCTGCTCGGCGTCACCCCGACCGACCTCGACACCCTGGTCGCGACCAGCGACGTGGTGACCGTCCACGCCCCCGACACCCCGGAGACCCGCGGGATCATCGACGCCCGCCGGATCGGCCTGATGCGACCGGGCACCCTGCTCGTCAACACCGCGCGCGGCGGCCTGGTGGACACCGAGGCGCTGACCGGGCACCTGGTCAGCGGGCGGCTGGACGCGGTCCTCGATGTGACGTCGCCCGAGCCGCTGCCCCACGGCCACCCCCTGTGGGACCTGCCGAACGTCTTCCTCACCCCGCACATGGCGGGCGCCCAGGGCAACGAGGTCGGGCGGCTCGGGGCGCTCGCGGTGGACGAGCTGGCGCGGTACGCGCGGGGCACCCCGTTCGACCACCCGGTGCACCGGGCCGATCTGGGGAGGATCGCGTGAGCCCCTCCCCGGCACAGCCTCTAGGCTCGGCGTCACACAACAGCCACCAGGGGGTGAGCCGGATGCGCCGGCAGAGCACAGCCGGGGACGGACAACGGCGGGCGACGGTCACCGACGTCGCGCGGCGCGCAGGTGTGTCGACGGCCACGGTCTCCCGCGTCCTGAACCGCAACTACCCGGTCGCCGAGGCGACCCGGGAGCGGGTCGAGTCCGCGATGCGCGAGCTGGGCTATGTCGTCAACGCCCACGCCCGCGCGCTGGCCGGCGTCTCCAACCGCACCGTCGGGATCATCGTCAACGAGGTCATCGACCCGTTCTACGCGTACATCGCGCGCGGTGTGGAACGGGAGGCGGCACTGGGCGGACGGCTCTGCCTGGTCTGCTGCACCCAGGGCGACCCGCAGCGGGAGCTGGCCTTCATCGACCTGATGCACGAGCGCCGAGCGGACGCGGTGGTCGTGGTCGGCGGCTCCATCGCGGACCGTGGCTACACCACCGAACTGGCCCGCAGGGCGCGCGAGCTGGACGCGGGCGGATCGAAGCTGGTGTTGTGCGGCAGGCCGCCGCTGGGCGAGCAGGCCCCGACCGTCGCGGTCGAGTACGACAACGAGGGCGGCGCCTTCGCCATCACCGACCATCTGCTGATGCAGGGGCATGAGCGGATCCTCCACCTCGCCGGCCCGCCCAAGCTCTCCACCACCCGGGACCGGCTGGCCGGGTACCGGCGGGCGCTGCAGCTGCGCGGGATCGACCCGGACCCCGACCTGGTGCGGCCGGGCGCGTTCAGCCGCAACTTCGGCTATCGGAAGATGGCCGAAGTGCTGCGGGACGGACCGGACTTCACCGCCGTATTCGCGGCCAACGACATGGTGGCGGCGGGCGCGGCCCAGGCGCTGGAGGAGGCCGGGATCCGAGTGCCGCAGGACGTGTCCCTGGTGGGGTACGACGACATTCCCGTGGCCCAGGAGCTGAGGCCGCGGCTGACCACCGTCCACATTCCGCTGGAGGAGATGGGACGCCAGGCCGTGCGGCTCGCGGTGAACAGCGGGGACGAGGACGACTGGCGCGAGCCGACCACGGGTGCGCTGCGACTCGGCACCCACATCGTGGTACGCGATTCCGTTGCGCCGAGGTCCGGCCACTCCATTCGTAAGTGACCGGTTACTTCCCGCCTGTCCGCAGTTGGTCATAGTAAATCGCAGTAACTTCTTGCCCCCTCTTGCCTCCGAATAGCAACCGCTTACATGCTGGCGCCGAGCAGCACCGTTCCGCACGCCTCCGCCCTCACTCATTTCCGCAGGGAGTTCCGCATGCGCATGCCCATAGACCCCGCCGGCTCCTCCACCGCCCCTTCCGTCGCCTCCTCGCCCGTCGGCCGGCGTTCCGTTCTCGCCGCGGCCGCCGGTGCCGGAGCGGCCGTCGCGCTCGGCGCCACCGCCGGAACGGCCCGGGCCGCCGCTTCCGCCACCGGCCCGGAGCTCCGCGCCGGCCGCCCGGTCAAGCTGACCCTCACCGCCCGGCCCGCCGCCGAGGCCGAGCGGCTGCGGCTCGGACAGGCCCTGCGCGGTTCGGAGTTCCAGCCCACCGGTCTGCACGTCCCGGCCGGCACCCCGCTCTCCCTCACCGTCCAGCCGTACGACGGTCTGCTGCCCACGCTGTGGATCGGCGCCTGGGACTACTACGGCGAGATCACCGAGCCGCGCAGCTATCCGCTGACCGCGGGTGCGAACACCGTCACGGACCCGCACGGCGGCCCGGTCTACCTCACGCTGACGGGACGCGGAGAGCGGGCGGGTGTGCTGGTCCGCTCCGGCGCCGTGCCCATGCCGGTCTTCACCCTGGGCCGCACCTCGGAGGCCGACTACCAGCGGCAGCTGGACACGCTCACCACATCGCCGTACGTCGAACTGCACGCACCGCACACGATCATGACCCTCACTCGCGAGGGTGCGCTGCTCCACCGCGACGAGGACCATGCCGCACTGCTCGGGCTGGTCGAGACGATCATCGACTCCCATGCCCGGATCAGCGGTCTGGACGGTTCGAAGCCGGTACACCGGCGCAAGGCCGGGCCGTACCACTTCACCGAGGTCAGCAAGGTGCCCAGCGGTGTCGGCGCCTACGCCACCCACGGCTACAACGGCTTTCCCCGCGCCTACCTGGACCGGGCCACCACCGTGGAAGGACTGCGGACGCGGGGCTGGGGGCTCTACCACGAACTCGGCCATCTCCACCAGCAGATGGCGTACAAGCCCGGCGGCCTGACCGAGGTCACGGTCAACATCTACTCGCTGGCGGCACAGCGCACCCTGGAGCAGCCGTCCAACCTGCTCACCGTCGACCCGAAGACGGGGCTCACCTACTTCCAGTCGGCACGGCTGAAGTTCGGCACGGCCGGGCTGACCTACGAGAAGTCCTTCGGCGCGTACGAGAAGCTGGTCCCGCTGCGCCAGCTGGAGCTGGCGTTCGGCGACGACTTCTGGCCCCGGATGCACAAGCTGGTCCGTGAGGAGAACCCGCAGTCCGACTACACCGAGAACGACAAGCGCTACCGGGCCCTCGCCACCTATTCCAGCCGGGTCGCGGGCTACGACCTCACGGACTTCTTCGTGAACACCTGGGCGTTCCCGATCGACGCCACGGGCAGGGCCGAGCTGGCCTCGCTGAATCTGCCGAAGCCGCCCGTCGACCCGGCCGAGCTGGCCGACTGACCGCGACGACGAGGGAGTTGACCGTGAACCTCAGCAGACGAACGCTCCTCGCGGCGAGCAGCGCCACCGCCGTCACGGCCGCGCTCATGACCTCGGCCGGCGCGGCGCACGCCTCGCCCGTCGCACACACCTCCGCCCAGGCCGGAGCCGACTTCGAAACCCTGCTCCAGCGCGCCGAATCCCTGCTCACCGGTGGCGGATTCGACCCGGCCGACACCGACTTCACCGCCGCGGTGGCGGCCCTGGACACCACGGCCGCCCAGCTGTGGAGCACCCTCGACCGCGACACCGGCCGCACCGCCCTGTGGCCGGACCTCGCGCCGCTCACCGACCCGGGCAACTTCGGCCAGAGCTACACCCGGCTGCGGACCCTCGCGACCGCCTGGGCCACGTCGGGCACCTCCCTCGCCGGATCGACGCAGGTGGCGGACGCGCTGGTCGCTGCGCTGCGCTTCACCCACGACACCGCGTACAACCCAACCAAACGCGAGACCGGCAACTGGTGGTTCTGGGAGATCGGCGCCCCGCGTGCGCTGATGGACTGCTCCGTCGTCCTGCGCGACCGGCTCCCCGCAGCCGATCTGACGGACTATCTGACGGTCGTCGACCGGTTCTGCCCGGACGCGGACCGTCGCACCAACTCCCCCACGCTCTCCGAGACCGGGGCGAACCGCACCGACAAGGCCGTCATCGTGGCGCTGCGCGGACTGCTGGGACGGGATGCGGCCAAGCTCGTCTCGGCCCGTGACGCACTGTCCGACGTACGCGACTCGGGACGCAACAGCCTCTTCCGGTACACGAGTTCGGGCGACGGCTTCTACGAGGACGGCTCGTTCGTCCAGCACGACGTGGTGGCCTACACCGGGTCGTACGGCATTGTGCTGCTGAACGGCACGGCGTATCTGCTGGCCCTGCTGGCGGGCTCGGAGTGGGCGGTGGCCGACCCGAAGGTGTCGGTGATGTACGACGCCGTCGAGCGGACCTTCGCCCCGGTGGTCTTCGACGGGCTGATGATGGACTCGGTGCGCGGCCGGGCCATCTCCCGGGAACGAGCCGGTGACCACCGCGACGGTGCGACGGCCCTCGCGGCGATCCTGCTGCTGGCCTCCGGTGCCCCGGCCGAGTACGCGCAGCGGTGGCGGACCCTGGTCAAGGGCTGGCTGACCCGCAACCGCACCACCCCCTTCGAGGCCCTCGCCACACTGCCCCAACTCGCCCTGGCCAAAGCCGTACTGAACGACCACCGTGTTCCGGCCGGACCGCGCAGCACGGGCAGCCATGTCTTCGCCGACATGGACCGCGTCGTGCACCGCCGCCCCGGCTGGGCCTGCGCGCTGTCCCTGTCGTCGAAGCGGATCTCGGCGTACGAGGCGGGCAACGGCGAGAATCTGCACGGCTGGTACACCGGCGACGGCATGACGTATCTGTACGACGGCGACGACCTGGGACAGTTCAACGACGGCTTCTGGCCCACCGTCGATCCGTACCGGCTCCCCGGCACCACGGTCGACACCCGGCGGCGGACCGATCTCGGCACCGGCGCCGGTACGTCCACCTACCGCCCCGCCAACGCCGTCGCCGGCGGTGCGGTGCTGGACGGCCGGTACGGGGCCGCCGCGATGGACGTGACCGGCGCCCAGGGCACCACTCTGCGGACCAAAAAGTCGTGGTTCCTGCTGGACAACGCGGTGATCGCGCTCGGGGCGGGCATCACGGCGAGCGACGGCCTGCCGGTCGAGACGGTCGTCGAGAACCGCAATCTGGGCGCGGACGGACGCCACCGGCTGGTGGTCGACGGAGTCCGCCAACCCACCGAGCAGGGCTGGAGCGGCGAGTTCGGCCAGGCCCGGTGGGCGCATGTCGACCAGGTGGGCGGCTATGTGTTCCCCGGCGGAACCGCGCTGCGTGCCCTGCGTGAGGAGCGCACCGGCACCTGGCGGGCCATCGACACCGGGGCGGACACGGCCGGCAGCACCGACCCGGTCACCCGCCGCTATGTGACGCTCTGGACGGACCACGGCCCCTCCCCCACCGACGCCCACTACGCCTATGTGCTGCTGCCCGGCGCGTCGGCCGCGGCGACGGCCGTCTGGTCGCGGTCCCGGCCGGTCCGGATCGTCGCCAACGACACCACCGCGCAGTCCGTCGAGGCACGCCGGGAAGGGCTGACTGCGGTCAACTTCTGGCGCGCCGGAACGGCGGCCGGGATCACCGCGTCGGGCCCGGCGTCGGTACTCGTCCAGCGCCACGGCGCGCAGGTCCGCGTCGCGGTCGCCGACCCGGGACGGACACTCACCACGCTCTCGGTCGAGCTGCCGTTCCCCGTACGGTCGGTGCGGTCCGCCGACGACTCGGTGAGCCTCGTTCCGGGCCGCAGACCCGTGCTCACCGTCGCCGTCGGCGGCTCGCGCGGCCACACACACCGGGCCGAACTCAACCGGTGACCCATCCCGCACCACCCGAGGAGCACCACCACCATGTCCGTCGCACCGCATCTCCGACTGCCGCCGCCCGACCGGCTCCTGTCGTCCCGAACCGGCTGGACCCGGGCCCACTGGGAGGCGACCGCCGACCGGATGCTGGATGCACTGGTGCCGTACGCGACCCCCGGCTTCGCCCAGTACCGGCTGCCCGGCCGGGGCAGCTGGTCGGGGGTCGTCTCGGACGGGCTCGAAGGGTTCGCCCGGTCGTTCCTGCTCGCCGCCTGCCGGATCGGGGGCGCGGGCGGGGCGGTCGACCCGGCGCTGATCGAGCGGTACGCGGCAGGGCTGGCCGCCGGCACGGACCCCGGCAGCGGGGAGGCCTGGCCAAAGCTGACGGACTGTTCGCAGCAGATGGTGGAGGCGGCCTCGGTCGCGGTGGCGCTGCACGAGACCCGGCCGTGGATCTGGGAGCGCCTGGACGCACGGGTGCAGGAGCGGGTCGTCGACTGGTTCTCCGGGTTCGTCGGCGGACGCACCTGGGACAACAACTGGCGGCTCTTCCAGGTCGTGTCCGAGCAGTTCCTCGCCTCGGTCGGGGCGCCGTACAGCCGCTCGGACATCGAGTCGAACCTGGACAGGATCGAGGACTGGTACGTCGGTGACGGCTGGTACACCGACGGGGACGGCCGGAACTTCGACTACTACATCGGCTGGGCCATGCATCTGTACCCGCTACTGTGGTCGCGGATCGCGGGCTCCGACGACGGGGGCAGGACCGAGGTCTACCGGCAGCGGCTCAGCCGGTTCCTGGAGGACTATCCGCACTTCTTCGGCTCCGACGGCGCGCCGGTCCACCAGGGCCGCTCGCTGACCTACCGGTTCGCCGCCCTGGCTCCGGTGTGGATGGGGGCGCTGGCCGACTGCACCCCGCTGGCACCGGGGCTCACCCGCCGGCTCGCCTCGGGCACGATGCGGCACTTCGCGGAGCGCGGTGTGCCGGACGAACGGGGGCTGCTGACGCTGGGCTGGTACGACACGTTCCTGCCGAGCACCCAGCCGTACTCCGGTCCCGCCTCGCCGTACTGGGCGAGCAAGGGCTTCCTCGGGCTGCTGCTGCCGGCCGACCACGCCGTGTGGACGGAGCGCGAACTGCCGCTGCCCATCGAGGAGTCCGACCAGTACACGGCACTGCCCGCCACGGGCTGGCTGCTGCACGGCACCCGTGACGACGGCATCGTCCGGCTGGTCAATCACGGCAGCGACCACAATCCGCCGTACGAGGAGTCGGGCGACCCGTCCGAGGGCACCGACGATCCGCATTACGCCAGGTTCGCCTACTCGACGGCGACGGCGCCCGAGGCCGCCCCGCACGCCGTGGCACGGTCCATCGACGGTCATCTGGCACTGGTGGCGCCCGACGGCACCCCGTCGCTGCGCCGCCGGATCCATCCGCTGCGCTGCGAGGACCGCGTCGCGGCCTCCTGGTACGCGGCCCGGCTGCCCGGTGACGACCGTCCGTACCGGATCGAGACGACGAGTGTGCTGCACGGCCCGTGGGAGATCCGGGTGCACCGGGTCGAGGCGCCGGAAGGCGTGGTGGTGCGGGAGGGCGGTCACGCGGTCTCCCATGCGCAGAGCCCGTTCGCCCTGTCGGGACCCGACTGGGCACTCGCGCGCACGGCCGACGGTCTGAGCAGTGCCCTGATCGCGCTGCACGGCTGGGACGGCGGTACGGAAGGGGCGGCTGTGGCACGTGATGTCCAGTCCAACGCGTACGGACCGCATTCGGCGATTCCGTATCTCCGCAGCCGACCGCACCCGGGCGGGCGGAGCGTCCATGTCTCGCTGCTCGCCCTCTCCCGGGACACCCTGCATCCGGAGGCGTTGCGCGACGCGGTGCGGGTGCGGGCAGGTGCGGACTCGGTGGTGCTGACCTTCCTGGACGGAACGACGGTCGAGGTCTGAGCGCCGCCGGAGTCAGATTCCGAGGCTGTTCCCCTCCCGTTGGTCGATGTGCCCGACGAGCTCCAGGGCCAGCGACTTGATGGTGTCGAGCCCCGCCCTGCCCCATGGGCGGGGCACGGTGTCGACCGCGCAGACCGCGCCCAGGGCGACGCCCGTGCGGTCGATGAGGGGTGCGCCGAGGTAGGAGCGGATGCCTATTTCGTCGACCACCGGATTGCCCGCGAACCTCGGGTAGTCGCAGACGTCCTCCAGCACGAGCGCCTTGCGCCGGACGACGACATGCGGGCAGTAACCGCGGTCGAGCGCGACGTACCGGCCGCTGCGGCTGCTGCCCGCGGCGGCGGCGCCCAGGTCGGAGCCCTTGTGCGTGCCGGCCGGGGTGTGCAGCCCGGCGAAGAACTGCCGGTTGCCGTCGATGAAGTTGACCATCGAGAAAGGCACTTCGGTCACCTCGGCCACCCGGTCGGCGAAGGCGTCGAAGTTGTCGAACGACGCGTCGGCTCGTTCCCCGAGCCCGAGCGTCCTCAGCCGCCGGGTACGGACGGCGACGTCGTGGTCGACGGGCGTGAGCAGCAGGCGACCGGTGGCGTTCCGGTTCACGGGCGGGCTCCGAAGCCGGTCAGCGGGGCCGGCGCCGAGGTGGCGTTGATCAGGTGCTGGACCAGCGTGACCAGCGCCCCCGTGCCCGAGCTGGCGATCCGGGCGTCGCAGAGCACCACCGGCACGTCCGGCCCCAGGTCGAGTGCGGCCCTGATCTCCTCCGGCCCGTAGCGGTAGGCGCCGTCGAACTCGTTCACCGCGATGATGAATCCGATGCCGCGCCGCTCGAAGAAGTCGACGGCGGCGAAGCACTCGGCGAGCCGACGGGTGTCCGCGATCACGACCGCTCCGAGCGCTCCCTGGGAGAGTTCGTCCCACATGAACCAGAAGCGTTCCTGGCCCGGGGTTCCGAACAGGTAGAGAACATGCTGCTCGTCGAGGGTGATGCGGCCGAAGTCCATCGCCACGGTGGTCGCGGTCTTGGACTCGATGCCCTCCAGACTGTCGGTCGCGGCACTGACCTGGGTCAGCAGCTCTTCCGTGCTCAGCGGTGCGATTTCGCTGACCGCGCCGACGAATGTCGTCTTGCCGACACCGAAGCCGCCTGCCACCAGCACCTTGAGCGCGACGGGAAAGCCCTCGCTTCCGGCGGGGCCTGCGGCTCGGGGGACGTCCGGGGTGCCGCCGGGCTCGCCGTGAGGTGGTGCGAGTTCGAAGTCCTGCCGGGATGCGTGGCCCGACCCGGATTCGAAGCCCTGCCCGGTTCCGTAACTCTGCCCGGTTCCGTAGCCCGGAACATCGCCGTAGCCCTGCGCGTCGCCATAGCCGTATCCCGGACTTTCCCCGTAGTCGTAGTTCTGCGCGGCTCCGTAGTCCTGCGCGTCTCCGTAGCCCTGCGCGTCCCCGTAGTGGCCGTGACCTCCGTGGCTTCCGATCCCTTCGGAGCTTGCGTTGTTCTCGTACGCGGCAGAGCTGCCGAAGCCGTCAGAGCTGTCGTCGTAAGCCATCGAGCACTGCCTCCAGCAGAGATCGGTCGGTGGGCATGTCATGGAAGGCGGGCGGGTGCGCGGTCACTGCCCCGCAGTCGACCAGGTCGGAGACGAGCACCTTGGTGACGACCGCGGGCAACCGCAGATGGGCGGCGATCTCTGCCACCGAGGTGGGGCCGCCGCACAGTCCCAGTGCGACGGAGTGCTCGGGGCCGAGGTGTATCTGAGGTTCGGTCCCTGTGGCCATGACCAGGGAGAGCAGGTCGAGCACGGTCGTCGGACGGGTGCGGCCGTTGCTCACGGTGTACGGGCGGATGAGCCGGCCGGCCGCGTCGTCGAGCAACGGCCCGTCCTGTGGGACCGACACCCTCACAGCCCCGTGGCGCCGGGTGTCCCGGCAGCTTGTCTCACCGGCGTCATCAGATAGGGCCGCACGCTCTTGACCAGCATGGTCATCTCGTAGCCGAGCACCGCCGCGTCCGCCTCGCGTCCGGCGAGGACGGCGAGGCAGGTACCGGACCCGGCGGTGGAGACGAACAGCAGGGTCGAATCGAGCTCGACCACCACCTGCCGTACCTCGCCGCTGTCGCCGAAGCGCGCGCCCGCGCTGCGGCCGAGCGAGTACAGGCCGGCGGCCAGCGCCGCCATGTGGTCGGCGCTGTCGGCGTCCATGCCATGAAGGGATTTCACCAGCCCGTCGGCGGAGAGGAGAACCGCGCTGCGGGTGTACGGGACCCGCTGGACCAGTCCGCTCAGCAGCCAGTCGAGGTCCGAGACCTGACCGGACGGCATTTCGGTCGCCATGGTGCATCTACTCCTTGGGGGTGTTCGTTTCGAGGTGGCCGTCGGCCGCGTCCGGGGCCGGGGCCGAGGGGTACGGAGCGGCGGTCGCGGTGAGCCCGCGCACCGGCAGCGGTTCGAGCGGGGTCCGGGACTGCCAGGACTGCGGCTCTGCCGCCGTCTCCAGGCCCGTGTCCGGCTCCGGGGCGGGGTCGCCCTCGGATTCGCTGCGGGCCTCGGCGAGTTCGATGCCTCGTCGGAAGGCCGCTACGAGTCCCGGGTCGTGCAGGGCCTGTTCGTCCTCGGTGCGCGGGGCCGGCGCCTCCCTGAGCTGCGGCACCAGGTGCTCCTGGTTGGCGCGCCGGGGCAGCTGGGGCCTGCCCATGGTGCCGCGTACCACTCCGGGCTCGGAGTGGAGTGCGTCGGGGACGTCGTCCGTGGGCCGGGTTCCGGGGCGCGCCTCGGCCGGGGTATGGCGGTCGGGGCGCTCGGCGCGCAGCGGGAGCGGTGGTGCCTCGCCCTGGCCCTGTGCCTGCTGGGGCGGTTGGTGCAGGCGCAGCGGCTGGCTGGGCACGTAGGGCTGACGTCCGGTGCCCGGCTGCGGGCCCGGGGCGGTGCCCGGGCCGGGGCTCAGGCTCGGATGCGGTCTGTGGTGGCCGCTCGTTTCGTCCTCGGCCGGTGGACGGTGCACGGGGCCCGGGGCAGGGACCGGGGCCGCGCCCTGCGCGGCCGGGGTGTCCCCGTCCACGCCGAGCAGGGACTGCGGGAGGACGAGTACGGCCTGCGTGCCTCCGTAGATGTTGCTCTGCAGCCGGACCGCGATGCCGTGCCGGCGGGCCAGTGACGCGACGACGAACAGTCCGATCCGGCCGTCCTGGAGCAGGTGGGCCACGTTGACCTGGTCGGGGTCGGCGAGCAGGGCGTTCATTCGCTTCTGCTCGTTGCCCGGCATGCCCAGCCCCCGGTCCTCCACTTCGAGGGCCAGTCCGGCGGTGACCTGCTGGGCGCGCAGCAGCACTTGGGTGTGCGGTGCGGAGAACACGGTCGCGTTCTCCACCAGTTCGGCCAGGAGGTGGATCACGTCCGCCACGGCGTGGCCGCGCAGCGTGCCGTCGATCGGCGGGACGAGTTTGACCCGGGGGTACTGCTCGACCTCGGCGATCGCCGACCGCAGGACCTCGGTCATGGTGACCGGGTTGCTCCACTGCCGCCGGGACACGGCGCCACCGAGGACGGCGAGGTTCTCGGCGTGCCTGCGGATGCGGGTGGCGAGATGGTCGACGTGGAAGAGGCCCTTGAGCAGATCGGGGTCCTCGACCTCGTGCTCCAGCTCGTCGAGGAGCTGGATCTCACGGTGCACCAGGGACTGGAGGCGGCGGGCGAGATTGACGAAGACCTCGACCTTCTGGTCCTCGCCCGAGCGGTCCGGGATCCGGGACGCCTGGACGACCGCGGCCACGGCGGCTTCCTGCTGGCGGCCGAGTTCCTGGGCGAGCAGCTCGAAGGCGTCACTTCCCGGGGCGGCGGGCTCGGTGGGCCTGCGCGCGGTCACCGGCTCACCGTTGCGGAGCTGTTCCACCACCCGCTGCAGTTCTGCCTGGCCCTGGGCGCTGGCGCGGCGGAGCGCCAGGCAGCGACCGAAGACGGTGGTGGCGACGCGGTTGGCGGCGAGACAGGCGGCCAGCACGGCGGCGAGCGCCAGCGCACCGGCCGTACCCAGCGCGATCCAGAGTTCGGTGGAGGGCCGGGCTCCGGTGGAGCGGGCGGTGAAGATGACCGCTGCGGCTCCGCTCAGTACCGCTACGAGGGTCGGCAGCACGGCGGTGCGCAGGATCTGGGGGCGTATACGCGCCTCGGGGGACGACTGGGCGGCGCGCGGCCTGCCCGTGGCCGAGTGGGAACGGGCACCCGGTCGGCCGTGCCGTCCGCCTTCTCGGCGTTCCGGTCGCGCTTCGGGCGCGCGAAGTTGAGACATCAGTGTCCTCGGTACGTGGGGCACCTGGAATCGGCGTTCCTGCGGCGGCACCTACGGTGGTCGGTCAGGCTCGGTTCTCCGGTCGGGCAGGCTCGACCGTCATGAGCCCACCGTTGATCACCGGCCACACACGGTAGTCGTCAATCGCGCGGGTTCGTCGGGCAGTTGTCGAACTTGCCCGCCATCCGTCCCGCTCTGGTATGAGCTTTCGCACGATCGACCGATTACTCCGCATGGAGACCTGGTCGGCGGGCACCCGAACGGCCTACGGATACGAACCCCTGGACACAGGAGAACGGCTCGGCCCGTCCGGTAGCGCCGGACGGGCCGAGCCGTCTGATGTCCCCCGCGTGATCCGTACGCAGCTACGCGCTCGGCGCCACCTCGGCATGGTCGGCCTCCGCGCCTTCGGACGCCCGGCCCTTGTCTCCCGGCAGATCGGCCGACAGGTCCGTGATCCGGGCCGCGCCCGCGGGCCGGCGCTCCAGCGGCTGCGGAGCCACCTCGCGCCACCAGGGCTCGGAAGGAACGGTCCGCGCCGTGGGTTCGAAGGGCTCACCGGGCCGCGGCAGTGCGACCCGGGCGCCCGCGTCCTGTGCCGCGGCGAGGGTGCCCTCGCCCGGCTCGGCCCACGGATGCGGGGCGAGGTTGAAGGTGGCCCAGTGGATCGGCAGCATCGCCCCGAGCGGCTTGCCGCCCTGAAGATCGAGATGGGCCCGCATTCCCTCGGCCGGAGTCATATGAATATCGGGCCAGTACTCGGAGTACGCACCGATCTGGATCATCGTCGCGTCGAACGGGCCGTGCTCGGCGCCGATGTCCTTGAAGCCGGGGAAGTAGCCGGTGTCGCCGCTGTGGTAGATGCGGTGCTCGGGACCGGCGACGGCCCAGGACGCCCAGAGCGTGTGCTGCTGGTTGCGCAGACCGCGGCCGCAGAAATGGCGCGCAGGGGTGGCGGTCAGGCCGAGCCCGGCGATCTTCGTGGTCTCGTTCCAGTCCAGTTCGCGCATCCGGTCTGCGGACACGCCCCACCGCTCCAGGTGGGCGCCGACTCCGAGCGGGACGGCGAACACCGTGTCCGTGCCGGCGAGGGCCCGGATCGTCGGAAGGTCGAGGTGGTCGTAGTGGTCGTGCGAGATCACCACCGCGTCGACCGGCCCGAGCGCGGCGAGCGGCAGCGGGACGGGGTGCAGGCGCCTGGGACCGGCGAAGGCGAAGGGGGAGCAGCGCTCGCCCCAGACCGGGTCGAAGAGCACCCGTCGGCCGTCGATCTCGGCGAGCACACTGGAATGGCCCATCCAGGTGAGCCGCAGCCCGGTGGCGGGCGTCTCGGCGAGATCGGCGTAGGTGGTGGCGTGGACGGGCACGGTGCCGACCGGTGCCCGGCGCGCCCGCTCCTCCTTGCGGAAGTAGACCTTGGCGAACTCCAGGGTGGATCCGGACGGCCTGGTCCGCGCCCCCACCGGGTTCTGGAAGACTCCGTCGGCGAAGTTGGGCGAGCGGCGGATGCGCTCCATGCGGGCACCGTCCGGGTCCGCGCCGAATGCGGCGGGGCGCAGCGAACGCATCCGGGTGCGGAGCGGAGGCAAGGGGTCAGCGCCGGTCACAACATCTCCTGGGGGAGTCGGTTCGTCTCATTATGGGCGGGGGGTACGACGGCGCGAGGGCGGAGGGCCCGCGGGGCCGGCGGCCGGAACGGACCGCGTCAGCCGCGCGGCTGCCCGTACACATGGTCGATGTGGAGCCGCAGCACGATGCGCCGGTCCCGGACCATCGCGGCGCGGTAGTCGTCCCAGTCGGGGTGCTCGCCCTGGACGTCGCGGTAGAGGGCGATGAGCTCCTCCACCGTCGCGTCGTGCGGATCGGCGGCGACCGGGGACAGCTCGGCGGTGGCGTCCACGACCGTCCACGCCCAGCGGTCCGCGCTGGTGACGTGGTAGCTCGCCCGGGGGTCACGGCGGAGGTTCTTCGTCTTCGCCCGGTCATCCGTGATCGAGACGCGGACGATGCGCTCCTGGGGGTAGTAGAAGTGGTTGACATTGGACAGCTGGGGCCTGCCGTCCCGCCTGAGTGTCACGAGCACTCCGCCGTTCTCCTCGGCGAGCAGCCCGAGCAGCGCTTCCTGCCGTGCGTCGAATCCAGTCATGCCGGATCCAACGAACGTGCCCGCCGCAGGATTCCGCATTCCGCCGGATCGCGATGTCACATCCGGGGCCCCCTCGTCCGTCACACCGGTGCAAGCGGCCCCACGGCACCGCCCTGGGGCACCGGAGCCGTACCGAAGGAGACCGGCCATGACCGCCCGAATCCCGCTCGACCCGCCCCGTTCCCTCCTCTTCCGTGCCGTGTCGTGGTACTCGAACCGTACGTACGGCAAGGTCATCGATCCGCTGCGGGCTTCCGCCCACCACACCGGGGTGCTGTGGGCCGGGGCCCGGCTCGAGCTGTCGGTGGGCCGCTGGAAGAAGCTGGACGCGCAGCTCAAGGCGCTGGCCGTGATGGCGTCGGCGGCTACCATCGGCTGCAGCTGGTGCATGGACTTCGGCTACTGGGAGAGCCACCGCCACGGCATGGACCCGCGCAAGCTGCGCGACGTGCCGGTGTGGCGGGAGAGCGAGGTGTACACCCCGCTGGAGCGCGACGTCATGGAGTACGCGGAGGCGATGAGCCTCACCCCGCCGGAAGTCGGGGACGAGCTGGCCGAGCGGCTGCGGACCGCGCTCGGTGAGGCGGCGTTCGTCGAGCTCACGACGATGGTCGCGGTGGAGAACATGCGCTCCCGGATGAACTCCGCTCTCGGCCTGACCAGCCAGGGCTTCAAGGACCGGTGCGAGGTGGAACGTCCCACGAACCACTGACCCGGCGGACCGGCCGGTTCCTCCGCCTCGGTTCCCCGGCCCGTGCGGCGGGTAGCTGCCATGGCAGCTACCCGCCGGCCCGCACCCGGCTCCCGCTCGCGATGTTCCGGACGCTCTCACCTCACCACCCCCTGAGAACCGACGAGTTCAGGAGGTGGGAGTGAGACGGACCCGGATGGATGCCGGTCCGGGCGGCTCGTCATGCCGCCGGCCGGTGGAAGGTCACCGTGCCGGCGCTCGGGACCGCCAAGGTCGATCCGAGGTCCACCGTCACGGGCGCTTCAGGTGCTTCAGGCGCTTCGCTGACGGAGACACCGGTCGACGCCTGCGACTCCGGCCGCGCCGGCATCTGGTGCCGACGGCGCGGACCGGCGCCGGAGGCGCCGTCCGAAGGAGGGGGCGGGGACCGTGGACGGCTCCGCCCCCGGTCTTCCCGTGCGTGGCATATTCGCTAGGGTGACGCCGTGGCAAGAGTGCGTCTGAGCGTGGCGGAGCGTCGTGAGGAACTGCTGCGCGCTGCCGTCGAACAGATCGAGGTACGGGGCGTCGCGGCGGTACGGATCGCCGATGTGGCCGCCGTGCTCGGAGTGAGCAACGCGCTCGTGCTCTACCACTTCTCGACCAAGGAGAAGCTGGTCGCGGCAGCGTTCGCGCATGCCGCCGAGGCCGATCTCGCCCAGCTGCGCAAGGTGCTCGGCCGCCGCACCAGCGCGGTACGGCGGCTGCGCGCCGCCGTCCGCTGGTACGCCCCGACGGGACAGGCCAAGGGCTGGCGGCTGTGGATCGAGGCCTGGGCCGCCTCGCTGCGCGATCCGGCGCTGCGCAATGTGGCCGGCGATCTCGACCAGCAGTGGAAGGCGGAACTGGCCGAGGTCATCGAAGAGGGTGCCGCCGCCGGTGAGTTCCACTGCGACGACCCGATGTCCGCGGCCTGGCGGCTGACCGCCCTGCTGGACGGCCTGGCCGTGCAGACGACGTCGTACGCGGGTCCGCTCTCCCGGGCCACGATGCTGGCCTGGACCGACGAGGCACTCGCCCGCGAACTGGGCATCGACCGCGAGGCGCTGACGGCCTGACCCCGCCCCGACGGCGGTCCGGGCGATGGTCCGGCCGCGCGGTGCGGGCGGCGGGTGGCGCTCAGGTCTGGCGCACCGGAGCGTATGCGTCGCCCTGGAGTCCGAAGGTCCACGCCACACCGTCCTTCGCGGACCTGGTGCCCGGAGGCACCCGCAGCCAGTAGACGCGGTGCGTGCCGTCCGGCTCCGGGGTGGAGTTGACCACCTCGACCATGACCACGTCCTCGTCGCCGTCCATCGCGATGCGCCACAGGACACCCGTCTCGTCACGGTGGACCGGCTCGGCGCCGGATTCGGTGAGGTAGCGGTCGTATCCGTAGAACTCCAGCATCACGCGGCGCAGTTCCGCGTTCTCCTCCTCGCGTATCCGCTTCGGGGTGAGGGAGTTCAGCTCGTCCAGGAACTCGGCGGGCACGGGCATGCCGCGCCAGGCGTGCAGGGCGAAACCGTCGCGGTAGGCGAGCGCCGGGCCGTCCCCGCGGTCGAGCCGGCCCGCCTCGTCCCGGTACAACGCCTCCGGGCGCTCGCTGATCACCACGACGCGCTCGTAGGGCCACCACCAGCCCGCGTGTCTGGCCACCTCGGCCAGACCGTCGAGCCGGTCGCCCCGGCCGTCGAAAGCGGCGAGCCAGGCAGCGTCGTGCTGGCCCAGGACCGCGTCGAGCAGCACCAGCCGGACGTCGGACTCGTCCTCGGGGCGCCCGGCGAGGTCCGCGACGACGCCGGCCCTGATCCGGTCGGCCAGTGCCGCGGTGGTCTCCCAGAGCTGTGCGCCCGTGGCGGACCAGAGCGCGGACCAGCCCGCCGGGCCCAGTTCGTCGTACATCCGGCGACGCTCCTGCGCCCAGGGCCGGGTGCGCACCTCGTCGCGCACCGAGCGTCCGGCGTCGACGAGCTTCTCGACGGCCTCCACGGCGGCCCTGGGCGAGTCGACCCAGACGATCCGCTCCGGCTCGGCCAGTCCTGCGCTGCGGTAGGCGAGCCGCAGCCCGTCCTCGGCCGCGGACCGGTCCGCCGCGCCGGTCGCCGCTGCCACTGTCCGCCATGAGTCCACGTACTGCATCGGTCTTCCCCGTCCCCTGTGTTCTGCGATCTGGTTCTGTGCTCTGTCTTGTTCGTGGCGCGCCGTGCGCCGTGCGCCTCGGTGATCCGGTGCGCCGCGGGACCTCCGGGTCCCCTTCCCCGGCCGCCGTCAGTCCGCGACGATGCGGACCGCGCCCGGTGTGTACTCCCGCTGGCGCACCACGCGGTACCAGCCCTTGGACAGCGGTATCGCCGCGTGCTCCTCGTGCACCACCCGGCCGCCCTCGGGGAGGTGGAGCAGCATCGGCCCGAACACCCCCGCCTCGCGCATCAGCCGGCCCGGCCCCTGGACCGCGTGGGCATGGCCGGTGACCTCGCCCAGCGCGAGGACCATGCGGCCCCTGCCGTCCCTCGGCTCACCCGGCGCGTCCACGAGGTGCGCGGGCACCGCCGACTCGTCCAACGACACGATCAGTACATCGCCCTGCCGGTACACAGACGTCTCCCCTCGATGGCCGCACCCGCTGTGCCGGCCACGGAGAAAACGCTACGGGGCGGGTCTGACAATCGACCGCCGGCCGGCCGGACCTGCGCCCCGTCGCGGCGGTCCCGGTCACCCCGTTGTCAGTGCGGCTTGATAAACCTTGTGGGCATCAGCCGTTTCCCCAGTACCAGGAGCTCACGGTCATGTCCGGTGTGGACCATCTGCACGAGTTGCTCGGCCTTCCCACTGTCGACTTCCAGCACGCGGCGGGTGAGGTGCCCGTGCAGGCCGTCGACGCCGCAGCGTGGCGCATCTCGGTCGATCCGTACGACGACGAATCCGAGATGACCTGGGAGGATGCCTTCCAGGCGTTCCTGAAGGCGGTCGACCCGGCCGGGGTGCGGGCCCTGATCGTCGGTCAGTGGGGCGAGTCGTACGAGGAGGACTCGTCCTACCCGATCGATCTGATCATCGCCGCCGCCGACCGGCTGACCTCGCTGGAGGCCGTCTTCGTCGGCGACATGATCTCGGAGGAGAACGAGATCTCCTGGATCGAGCAGACGGATGTCACCACACTGCTGAAGGCGTTCCCCGGTCTGCTCGAACTGGGCGTGCGCGGCGGCACCGGCCTGGTCTTCTCCCCCACGAAGCACGAGCGGCTGCGTTCGCTGACCATCGAGACCGGCGGTCTGCCGGTCGTGGTGATCCGGGGCCTTCTGGACAGCGAGCTGCCCGCGCTGGAGCGGCTCGACCTCTGGCTCGGCGTCTCCGCGTACGGGGGCGACGCCGATGTGGCGGACCTGGCCCCGCTGCTCTCGGGCACCCGCTTCCCCCGGCTCACCCATCTCGGTCTGCGCAACAGCGAGTTGCAGAACGAGATCGCGACGGCGGTCGCGAGCGCCCCGGTCGTCGCGCAGCTGCGTGTCCTCGACCTGTCGAACGGCACCATGGGCGATGAGGGCGCGGCGGCGCTGCTGGACGGCCAGCCGCTGACCCATCTCGAAAAGCTCGATCTGCACCACCACTTCATGACCGAGCCGATGGAGCGCCGGATCAAGGAGACGCTGAAGCCCCACGGCGTGCGGGTCGACGTGTCGGAGCGCGAGAAGCCCTGGGGCGACCGCGGCGTCGAAGGCCGCTACACCTCGGCCTCGGAGTGACCCGCCATGACTGACATCGAGCATCCCGAGTCGTTCCACGGCCTGCCCGTCCACACCCTGTCCGGTCCGGGCCGGGCCTCCGGCACACCGCTGCCGGAGGCAGGTTCGGTGGCGTGGCGGCTGGAGAGTGCCTGGCAGGGCGATCTGACGTTCGGCCCGCTGTGGCAGCACTTCGTCGACACGGTCGACACGACGCGGGTGCGGGCCCTGCTGATCGGCCCCTGGTGGCAGGAGGAGTACGAGTCCTTCGCCCCGGTCGTCGATCTGCTGGTCGCTCACGCGGACCGTTTCCCGGCCCTGCGGGCGCTCTTCCTCGCCGACGTCGTGAGCGAGGAGTGCGAGGTGTCGTGGCTGGAGATGTGCGATGTGACGCCGGTGGTCGAGGCGTTCGGGCAGCTGGAGGAACTGACGGTCCGTGGCTGCGGCGAGCCGGGCTCCGAAGGGTCCTCGCTGGGTCTGCGGCCGGTGCGGCACACCTCGCTCAAGTCGCTGCGGTTCGAGTCCGGCGGGCTCCCGTCCGCGCTCGTGCGGGCGGTCGGCGCCTCCGAGCTGCCCGCGCTGGAGCGCCTCGACCTCTGGCTCGGCGTCACCGAGTACGGCGGTGACGCCGGGATCGAGGACCTCGCTCCGCTCCTGTCCGGTGCGACGTTCCCCGCTCTGCGCCACCTGGGGCTGCGGAACAGCGAGATCCAGGACGAGATCGCCGCCGCCGTGGCCTCCGCCCCGGTCGTCGCCCAGTTGGAGACGCTTTCCCTCTCGATGGGGACCCTGGGTGACGAAGGGGCCGAAGCGCTGCTCTCGGGCCAGCCGCTCACCCACCTGACCTCGCTGGACCTGCACCACCACTACATGAGCGACCCGTTGGTGGACCGCATGAGGGACCTCCTCGGTCCGGGCCGGGTGAACACCGAGATCGACGAGGTCGAGTACTGGGACCCGGAAGAGGACGTCGACCGCTATGTCGCCGTCGGCGAGTAGTACGCCCGGCCCGGCGCCGCGCTTCGCCGTCGTGGGAGTGCCCGGCAACCGCCGGGTCACACTCTTCCAGGACGCCGTGCGCGCGGCCGGGCTGCCGGCGGCGCGTGTCGTGTCCTGGCTCGACGTCCTGCGCGGCGAAGCCGGATTCCTGCCCGGCGAGACCGTCCGGATGGACTCCCCGGGTGAGGACGCCGAGGTGGAGCGGCTGCTCCGCGCGGTCGGGGATCCGACCCGGGTCGAGGGGACCGCCCTCTGGTACGTCCGTTTCACCTCGGCCGTACGGGAGGTGGCGCGCGCGGCGGCCGCCGCCGGTGCCGTGCTGCTCGACGATCCCGGCGATGTGGCGGTGCTGTTCGACAAGCGGCTCTGCCATGCCGTGCTGGACGGCGCCGGGGTGCCGGTCCCGGCCTCGCCGACCTCGGGGGCCGCGGCGCCCGTGGTGCGGGACTGGGCGGACGTACGGGAACGGATGGCGGACCGCGGCCTGCCCAGGGTCTTCGTGAAGCTCGCGCACGGCTCGTCCGCCTCGGGGGTCCTGGCCGTGGAGACGGCCGGGCCCGGCCGGGTCCGGGCCACCACGTCGGTGGAGCGTGACACGTCGGGCCGGCTCTTCAACTCCCTGCGGGTGCGGCGCGTCACGACGGAGCGGGAGATCGCGGCGCTCGTCGACGCGCTCGCACCGGACGGCCTGCACATCGAACGCTGGCTGCCCAAGGCCACCCGGCGGGGCCGGGCGACGGATCTGCGGGTCGTGGTGGTGGCGGGCCGGGCCACCCACGCCGTGGTGCGCACCAGCCGCTCCCCCATGACCAACCTCCACCTCGGCGGCGAGCGCGGGGATCTCGGCGAGGTCCGTGACGCCGTCGAGGCGGCGGGCGGCAGCTGGGGCGAGGCCCTGGCCGTGTGTGAACGGGCCGCGGCGTGCTTCCCGGACACCTTGTGCGTGGGCGTCGATCTGCTGCCCGCGACCGGCTGGCGGCGCTTCGCCGTCGGCGAGGTCAACGCCTTCGGGGATCTCCTGCCGCGGCTGACCGGGCTTCCGGGCAGCGGCGCCGAGGACCTGGACACCTACGCGGCGCAGGTCGCCGCCGTAATGAACACAGCAAGGAACCACCGTGCAACCGCCACTGCCTGACGCCCGGCGCGCCCCCGTGGACGCCCAGAACCCGGACATGAGCGAAATCGTGGGCAGCCACGATCTGCTGCTCGTCACCCTCGACACGCTGCGCCACGACGTGGCCCAGGAGCTCGCCGCCGCGGGCCGCATCCCTCATCTGGCACGCCATCTGCCGGACGGCGTCTGGGAGAAGCGGCATGCGCCGGGAAGCTTCACCTACGCCTCCCACCAGGCGATCTTCGCGGGATTCCTGCCGACGCCGGCGGGCCGGGGGCCGCATCCGCGGCTGTTCGCCGCGCGTTTCGCGGGCAGCGAGTCCACCGCCTCGGGCACCTTCGTCTTCGACACGCCGGATCTGCTCTCCGGCCTCGCCGGCATGGGCTACCGCACGGTGTGCATCGGCGGTGTCGGCTTCTTCAACAAGCAGGCGCCGCTCGGTTCCGTGCTGCCCGGTATGTTCCAGGAGAGCCACTGGGAACCGGAGTTCGGCGTGGCGTCGCCCACCTCCTTCGAGGCGCAGGTGGCCCGTGCGGAGGAGGTCGTCGCCGAACTCCCCCAGGAGCAGAGGCTGTTCCTCTTCGTCAATGTGTCCGCACTGCACCAGCCCAACTGGTTCCACCGGCCGGGCGCCACCCGCGAGGCGGGCGACTCCCGCGACACGCACGCCGCGGCCCTGGAGTACGTGGACGCCCATATCGGCAGGCTCTTCGCCGCCGCGAGCAGCCGCCGTCGCTGTTTCGCCATCGTCTGCTCGGACCACGGCACGGCGTACGGGGACGACGGCTACACCGGTCACCGGCTGGGTCACGAGTCCGTGTGGACCGTTCCGTACGCGCACTTCTTCCTGGAACCGGGGGATATCGCACCATGAGCACCACCGCCGTGCCGGCCACCCGGCCGTACCGGAGCTATGTCTACGCCTACCCGCACAAGACCGCCTACCGGCCGCTCGCCGACCGGCCGGCGCTGCGCGAGCTGTGGGCGGCCGAGCGCAAGGACGCGCTCTCGCTCTATCTGCACATACCGTTCTGCGAGGTCCGGTGCGGCTTCTGCAATCTCTTCACCCGGATCGGCGCCCCGGACGAGCTGACGACCCGGTATCTCGACGCGCTGGACCGGCAGGCCATCGCGGTCCGGGAGGCGCTGGGCGACGAGGAGCCGGTGCGTTTCGCCGCGGCCGCGTTCGGCGGGGGTACGCCCACGTTCCTGACCGCGGCGGAGCTGGAGCGGCTCTGCGACATCGCGGAGAAGCGGATGGGCGCCGATCTGCGGTCCGTCCCGCTGTCGGTCGAGACGTCGCCGTCGACCGCGACGGCCGACCGGCTGGCCGTCCTCGCCGACCGCGGGACGACCAGGATCAGCATCGGCGTGCAGAGCTTCGTGGAGGCCGAGGCGCGGGCCGCCGTGCGCCCTCAGCGGCGGGCCGATGTGGAGGCGGCCCTGGACCGGATACGTGACGCCCGCATCCCGGTCCTGAACATCGACCTGATCTACGGCATCGACGGGCAGACCGAGGACAGCTGGCGCGCCTCGCTGGACGCGGCGCTCGGCTGGCGGCCGGAGGAGCTGTACCTCTACCCGCTGTACGTGCGCCCGCTGACCGGACTGGGACGGCTCGGTGCCGACAGCGAGGCCGCGGCGGACGCGGCCTGGGACGAGCAGCGGCTGCGGTTGTACCGCGCGGGCCGGGACCATCTCCTGGCCCATGGCTACGAGCAGGTTTCGATGCGGATGTTCCGCCGCGCCGACGCCCCGCGGACTGACGGACCCGACGACTACGCGTGCCAGACCGACGGCATGATCGGCCTCGGGTGCGGTGCCCGCTCGTACACCACGAAGCTGCACTACTCCTTCGACTACGCGGTGGAGATGCGGGAGGTCCGGGCGATCATCGACGGTTACGCGGCCACCGAGGACTTCTCCCGCGCGGAGGTCGGGCGGTACGTCGACGGTGACGAGGCGCGCCGGCGCCACCTCCTGCAGTCGGTCCTCCAGGCGGAGGGGCTGTGCCTGGCCGACTACCGGGAGCGGTTCGGCACCTCGCCGGCCGACGACTTCCCCCTCGATCTGGCCCGGTTCGAGGCGCGCGGCTGGCTGGATGCGTCCGCCGGGGCGTCCGGACTGCTGCGGCTCTCCCCCGAGGGTCTGGCCCACTCCGACGCGCTGGGCCCGGAACTGTTCTCCCCCGGCGTACGGGCCGCGATGGCCGCGTACGAGTTGAAGTGAGCGCGCCCATGGACCTGACGATCCTCTACCGCGGCCCGCTCGCCTCGTGCGACTACGACTGTCCGTACTGCCCGTTCGCCAAGCGGCGCGACAGCCCGGAGCAGCTGCGGGCCGACCGTGCCGCGCTGGAGCGGTTCACGGCATGGGCCGCGGCGCAGACCGGTGACCGGATCTCGGTGCTTTTCACGCCGTGGGGCGAGGGGCTGGTCCGCTCCTGGTACCGCCGTGCGCTGGTCGAGCTGGCGCAGCTGCCGCACATCCGGCGGCTCGCGATCCAGACCAACATCAGCAGCCGTACGGGGTGGCTGGCCGAGGCCGGTGAGGCGGGTCGCGAGAAGATCGCGCTGTGGTGCACGTACCACCCGGGGCAGACGCCGTACGAGCGGTTCCTCGGCAAGTGCCGGGAGCTGACCGCGCTCGGCATCCGGCACAGTGTCGGCGTGGTCGGGCTCGACGACCATCTCGACGAGGCGCGGCGGCTGCGAGCCGCGCTGCCGGAGGACGTCTATCTCTGGGTGAACGCGGCGGAGGGCCACACCTACACGGACGAGGAGGCGGACCGCTGGACGGCCATCGACCCGCTCTTCCCGTACAGCCGGCATCCGCACCGGTCGGCCGGGCTGCCCTGCAGGACCGGTGAGTCGGTCGTCTCGGTGGACGGTGACGGCACCGTGCGGCGCTGCCATTTCGTCCCGGCCGAGCTGGGCAATCTCTATGACGGGAGCTACCGCCGGGCCCTCGGTCCGCGTGCCTGTCCGCTGGCGGTCTGCGACTGCCACATCGGCTATGTGCATCTGGAGACGCTGCCGCTGTACGACGTCTTCGCGGGCGGTGTGCTGGAGCGGATACCGGCATCGCTGCCGCCGCAGCCCGCCGGACGTGTCCGGGCTCCGGACACGTCAGGCGGGACCGCTTGAGACGGTCTAGAGCGGCAGGAGGTCCGGCCGCTTCGCCTCGACGTGGTCGCCGGAGGATTCGCCGCGCAGCCGCCGGCCGATCCACGGCACCAGGTACTCGCGTGCCCAGTGGATGTCGTCGCGCCGTACTTCGAGGGTGCCGCGCTGCGCCTGCGGGGGCCATTCCTGGTCGGGGTCGGCCGGCACGTCGATGCCGAGGACCTGGGCGGCGCGCAGCGCGACCCTGGTGTGTCCCTCGGCCGAGAGGTGGAGTCGGTCGTCGTCCCAGGCACGCCGGTCCTGGACGGAACGCAGCGACCACAGGTCGAGGACCGGGCAGTCGTAGCGGTCGGCGATGGCCCGGACATGGGCGGTGTACGTGGCGATCTTGCCGCGCAGATGGCGCAGCACGGGAACGCCACGGGTGTCGAAGCCGGTGGTGACCATGACCGTGCCGACCGCCCCGGTCAGCTCGGCGACGGCGCGCTCGAAGCGCTCGGCCACGTCGTCGGGGTCGGTGCCCGGCCGGATGATGTCGTTGCCGCCCGCACAGAAGCTCACCAGGTCGGGTGCGAGCTCCTTGGCGCGCGGCACCTGCTCCTCGACGATCTGGTCGAGGAGGCGTCCTCGTACGGCGAGATTGGCGTACCTGAAATTGCCGTGCGCGGAGCCTTCGCTGCCCGCCGCCGCATCGGAATCCGGGAGCTGGTCCGCGAGAAGTACCGCGAAACGGTCCGCCCAGCCGACGAAGGTCCCGTCCGGGCCGGGGTCGCCGACTCCCTCGGTGAAGCTGTCGCCAATCGCCGCGTACGACCCGATGACGCCCTGTCCGTTGTTGACGCCACGTTGGTTTTTTCTCGAATCGTCTGCCACAAACGCTTATCCTGCACCGCCGAATGTGACCTACGCGACCGTAATAAGGGGTTGACGGGTGGTGAGATAGACCACCCGGTCAGGTTTTGGTAAAGGGGGAATAAGCAGAAGGGGCGGTGCGCCGCCGCGCACCGCCCCTTCTGTGTCGCTCAGGTCATGCTGTGTCGCTCAGCTGCCCGGCCGTTCGGCTCAGACGTAGATGCCGTGCGAGGCCAGGAAGGCGATCGGGTCGATGTCCGAGCCGTACGCCGGGCCGGTGCGGACCTCGAAGTGCAGGTGCGGGCCGGTGGCGTTGCCGGTGGCGCCGGAGAGGCCGACCTGCTGGCCGGCGCTCACGCCCTGGCCCACCGAGACGGAGACGGAGGACAGGTGGCCGTACTGCGAGTAGTGGCCGTCGGCGTGCTTGATGACGACCTGGTTGCCGTACGCGCCGCCCCAGCCCGCGGCGACGACGGTGCCGGAGGTGATGGACTTCACACTGGTGCCGGTGGCGACGGGGAAGTCGATACCGGTGTGGCTGCCGCTGGACCAGTTGGAGCCGGAGGCCCGGTAGTTGGTGGTGTGGTTGCCGGGGACCGGGTGGACGTAGCCGGAGCTGCTGCTCTTGGCGGCCGGGGCGGAGGCCGCCTTGGTCTCCGGAGCGGCGGTCACGGACTTGGCCGGGGCGGACTTCTCAGCGGCCGCGGCGGCGGAGGGCGCCTTCGACGGGAGGGCGGAGCCGGTGCCGGCGCCGGTGGGCGCGGCGTTGCCGGCCGCCTTGGCACCGAGGGTCAGCTTCATGCCCGGGAAGATCAGGCTGGGGTCCTCGCCGACGACCTTGCGGTTGTCCTGGTACAGCTGCTGCCAGCCGCCCTTGATCTTGTGCTCGGCGGCGATCTTCGACAGGTAGTCGCCGGAGACGACGGAGTACGTCGTGGTGGCGGCCTGCTTCTGCGTGACCGGCTGGGCCTGCGTGGCGGCGGTGGCCGACTGCGGGGCGGCGGCCGGGGCGGCCTGCTCCGCGGCGTGGGCACCGGTGGCGCCGAGCAGCGGGAGTGCGATGACGGCGCCACCGGCGCCGACCGCGGCGACTCCACGGGCGACGGGACCGATCTTCGTACGGCGGTGCTTACCCGATATGGGCATGACGTATTTCCTCTCCGGCGCCTGCGAGGTGAGCTGTCGGGTTCGGGCTGGAGATGCCCGGCCGCACCGAGTGCGACTTCACCCCGAGCCGGCCGGATTTCTCCGGTCGGCGACTTACCTGGTTCCCCCGCTCCTGCCACGCGATGAGTGGGTACGAATTCCGGGCGGCGGCAGGATTAGGCGGTCCGTCCGGATTGACGGTGACCGTAAGCGAGTCGGGACGACGAGAACAAGCGGCGGGTTCCATCACGGATTCCGCGCCGGGGAAATCGGCGCGGAATTCCGGTCACCCTCCGTGGATTACGGATCTTGGCTTTCCGCACGGCGCACGGAATGCCCGACTTCCCTGTCGCCACACACCGTCACGGATATGATCCCGCTCACGAGGCGGCGATCATCTCCCGTACAAACGGGCGATGTTCAGGCAAAAGCTCGCATTACGGACATGCCCCTTCTGTCACACCCTCCGCAGGCGCAGCACCCGTGCGTCGAGATCCCCCCGGAGTCCGCTGTGCAGCCCCTGGTGCAGCAGCGCCGAACCGTGGTGCACGGCCCCCGTGTCCAGGCAGGTGTACGTCGCCGCGGGGTCGAGCCCGCGCAGTCGCAGAGCCGGGGGCCGTTCCCCGTACCGCTGCGCCTCCAGCCACATCAGGACCACGGCCTCCTCACCGTGGACGTACTGGACCGCACCGAGTCCGCCGCGCGGCTCGCGCAGCCGGTACAGCGCGCCGTGCTGCACGACCGGCCGGATCTTCTTGTAGAGCTCCACCCAGGTCCGCGCCTCGGCCAGCCCCTCCTCGCTCCATTCGGTGAGGTCCCCGCCGACCCCGAGCACACCGGCCATGGCGCTCACGAAACGGAAGCGCAGCGAGCTGACCCTGCCGTTGAGCTGGTGGTTCGGGCTGTCGGTGACCCAGGCGGCCATCACCCGGGCCGGATGGATGTGCCCGAAACCCTCCTGGATGGCGAGACGGTCGAGCGGATCGGTGTTGTCGGAGGTCCACACCTGGTCCGTACGGGACAGGATCCCCAGGTCGATCCGGCCACCGCCGCCCGAACAGGACTCGAACGCGACCGAGGGATGCGCGGCCCTGAGCCGGTCGATCAGCGCGTACAGAGCGTTCACATGTTCGATCCAGAGCTTCTGCGGGTACTCCTCGCCCGGCCAGCCCGCATCGGTGAAGCAACGGTTGAAATCCCACTTCACATAGTCGACGGGCGTCTCGGAGAGCAGCGTGTCCAGCTGCTCCCAGAGGTATTCCTGCACATCGGGGCGGGCCAGATTGAGCACCAGCTGGTTGCGGTACTCCGTCCGCGCCCGCCCGGGGAAGTGCTGCACCCAGTCGGGGTGCGTGCGGTAGAGATCACTGTCGGCATTGACCATTTCCGGTTCGACCCAGATTCCGAACTGCATGCCGAGCCCGTGCACTTCGTCGGCGAGCGGCTTCAGCCCGTCGGGGAAGCGGTCCGGATTCGGCGTCCAGTCGCCGAGCCCGGCCCGGTCGCTGGTCCGCCGCCCGAACCACGCGTCGTCCACCACGAACAGCTCGACGCCCATCGCGGCGGCGCGCACGGCGAGGGCACGCTGCTGGTCCAGCGAGATGTCGAAGCCCGTCGCCTCCCAGGAGTTGTAGAGCACCGGCCGCGACCGCTCCGCGTCGGGGATCACATGGGCCAGCTGCCAGGCGTGCCAGGCGCGGCTCGCACCGCCGAACCCCTGGCCGCTCCACAGCCCGGCGAACACGGGTGTGGTGTACGACTCCCCCGGTGCGAGCCGCAGCAGTCCGGAGTCGTCGTAGCCGGCGCCGCCGGTGATCTGCACGAGCCCGTCCGGCAGCCGCTGCACGGAGATCCGCCACGAGCCGGACCAGCCGAGCGCACACCCGTACACCTCACCGCTCTCCTCCGTCGCCGCGCCGTCGGCGTCCAGGGCCACCCAGGGCAGGTACTGGTGCCCGGTGTGGCCGCGCCGGCTGGAGACGACGCTCTCGCCGTGGAGCAGCTCCGCCCGCTCCAGCCGCGACTCCGCCGCCCAGCGTCCATGCAGCCGGCTCAGCCGCCAGCCGTCACGGGCCGGCAGCGACCAGGCGGCCGCGTCGGCGCGCAGCAGCTCCAGCGGCGGGCCGTCCGGTCCCGCATGGGCGACGGTGGCCCAGCGCTCCACGACGTCGGAGTCGTCCCGCATCCGGTAGTGCAGGGTGAGGGCGAGCCGGTGCACGGAGTCGGTGAAGCCGAGCCGCAGCTCGTCCCCGTCCACCGAGGCGTTGGTGAAGGCCCACTCGGTGCCCCGGACCTCGGGGGTACGCACCGAGAGCGCCGGGCGCACGAACCGGGGTCCGCCCTCCACCGGATACTCCTCCCGGCCGTCGAGATGGGACTCGAAGGCCCTGAAGGGGAGCTCCGGCGCGGCGGCCAGCGCCTCGGCCGCCGCGAGGGAGATCCTCGGCCCCCAGTGCAGATGGACCAGCTCGTCCTGTCCGGTCAGCCGCAGTGCATAGCTGCTGCTCGCCCCGGTGAGCAGCCAGGTCCGGCCGGTGTTGCCCGTCTCGATCATCGCATCCCCACATTCCAACAGTTCCGCACATCATCGACCATCGTTGGGACGTGGGCAACGGACTTGCCAGGAATTCACCGGGCGGATTCACCGCCCGGGCAACGGAGTTCGCCCGGGTATCGACAGGGAAAGGCCGAGATGATTGCCTGAGGAACCAATGTCGTATCGTCGCGGAAGTCGCCTCGCCGACGACCCGCGTCGGCACCGGACACCCCAGGAGTCGCTGTGACGCAGCAGTTGCCGCAGGTACCGTCGACGGAACCCGAGCTGGCGGGTGTCCGCAACTTCCGCGATGTGGGCGGGCTGCCCACCGCGGACGGCCGGCGGGTGCGGCACGGGCGGCTCTTCCGCAGTGGTCACCTGGCACACGCCACCGCCGAGGACGCCTCCTTCCTCGGCGGCCTCGGTCTGCACACGATCTTCGACTTCCGCAACGCCGCCGACCGTCGGCTCGACGGTCTGGACGTGGAGCTGCCCGGCGTACGGAATGTGAGCATCCCGCTCTCCGACCCGGCGGACGGTGCGGAGTTCTGGCACATGGTCCGCGACGGCGACACCGAGCAGCTGCGCTCGATCCTCGGCGACGGCAAGGGAACGAACCGGATGATCGCCTCGTACCGCTCGATCATCCAGGACCGCACCGCCGAGCACAGCCGGGTACTGCACGCCCTGGCCGAGGACAGTGTGCCCGCCCTGATGCACTGTGCGGCGGGCAAGGACCGGGCCGGCCTGTCGATCGCGGTGTCCCTGCTCGCGGTCGGCGTCGAGCGCGACGCCATCGAGGCCGACTACCTCAAGTCCAACGACACCCACCGGCGCTACAAGGTGCGCCGCAGCGACACCTCGGCGGACGGCATGTCGGCCGAGGTGATGGAACTGCTGAATCCGCTCTTCGGCGCCCATGCCGAATACCTCGCCGCGGCGTTCGCCACCATCGACGAGACCTGGGGCAGCACGGAGCGTTACTTCTCCGAGGGCCTGGGGCTCACCCCCGGGACCCGTGAGCGGCTGCGCGGCCGGCTCCTCGACGAGGCGTAGCCGCGAGCCCCGGTCGCGGTGGTCAGCCCTTGCCGGCCACCGCGAAGAGCAGGTAGAGGAAGGCCGCGAAGATGTGTCCGGCGATGAGGTAGGCGAACAGCCGGATCACCACGCCGCGCGGGAACTTGCGCTCCTGGGCCTCGTACTTCTTGGTCGACCCGAGCGGGTCGAAGTTCTCCGAATCGGACATGACGGTCCTCTCTGGCGACCGGAGACCGGTCTCAGCGGCGGTGGATGCCGCTGCCGAGGCACAGCTCGGCAGCGGGGCTCTGCAGCAGGGTGTGGACGAAGAGCAGCTCGGCGCCGTCGCGGTCGACGGCGGTGATCCGGTGCGGAGTGAGCGAGTCGAAGTGCGCGCTGTCCCCGGGGGCGAGATCGTGCACGGTGTCCCCGAGCCAGACCCTCAGGTGCCCGGCGAGCACGTACAGCCATTCCTCGCCGGGATGGACCCGCACCAGATCGCTCTGCGCGGCCTGCGGAACCCGGACGCGGAGCGCCTGCATCGCCCTGCCGGAACCGCCTGCCTGCCGGTACATCCAGCCGTCCGCCTCGGCTCCCTCGAACTTCCCGCCGCGGATGATCGCGTCACGTTCCGGGGGTGTCTCGCCGAGCAGCTCGGAGACCGTCGTACCGTAGATCCTGGCAAGACCGAGGAGCATCGGCAGCGAAGGCTGGCGGCGACCCGTTTCGAGCCGGGAGAGATGGGCGGGCGAGAGCCCGGCCCGCTGAGCGGCGGTCTCCAGGGTGAGACCACGGCTCCGGCGCAGGTCGCGCAGGCGAGGCGCGACTCCGGGCAGCTCGTCGGCCACCCCTCCGTCTGGAGGATTCATGTACCCATTGGGCCAGGATCCTGCCTGAGAGGCAAATATCTTGCCTCTCAGGCAAAAGCGGTCAGCGGTTGGCGACCGCCTGCTTCACCAGTGTCCTGCCGAAGTCCCACATCAGCCCACCGCCGCTGTGTGCGTCGTCCATCACAGCGGTGAACGCCGTGACGAACCGGTCGACGTCCGACTCGTCGATCACCAGGGGCGGAATCAGCTTGATCACTTCCAGGTGGTCGCCCGAGACCTGGGTGAGGATGCGGTGCTTCTGGAGCAGCGGCACCACCACCATCTGCGCGAAGAGCCCCTTGCGGGCCGCCTGGAGCATGGTCCAGCGGCTGCGCAGCTTGAGCGAGGACGGCCGGCCGAACTCGATGCCGATCATCAGTCCGCGCCCGCGCACCTCGTGCAGCAGCTCGTAGCGGCCGACCAGTGCGGTCAGCCGGTCGCGCAGCAGCTCACCGGTGCGGCGCGCACGGTCGACGGTCTCCTCGTCCTCCATCACCGTGAGGACCGCGAGCCCGGCCGCCATCGCCTGGGCATTGGAGCCGAAGCTCGCGGAGTGGACCAGGACCCGGTCCATGGACGAGTAGACGCGCCGGAAGATCCAGTCCTTGCCCAGGGTCGCCCCGACCGGCACATAGCCGCCGGAGAGGGCCTTGGCCACACAGACCAGATCGGGCTCGACACCCGCCTCGTGCTGGTACGCGTAGAAGTCGCCGGTCCTGCCGAGTCCGGTCTGCACCTCGTCGGCGATGAGCAGGGCCTTGTGCTTGTGCAGCAGTTCCTGCGCCTCGCGCAGGAAGCCGGGGGGCGCGGCGTGGACGCCCTTGCCCTGGATCGGCTCGACGACCAGTGCCGCCACGTCACCGCGCTTCAGCTCACGCCGCAGCGCGTCGAGGTCACCGAGTGCGATCGCGGTGTCCGGCAGCAGGGGGGCGAAGCCGTCCCGGAATCCGTCCTCCCCGTTGACCGAGAGGGAGCCGGTCGTCAGGCCGTGGAAGGCGTGGGCGCAGTAGAGGATCCTGGGCCTGCCGGTGGCGTAGCGGGCGAACTTCAGGGCCGTCTCGACCGCTTCCGTGCCGCTGTTGCCGAAGAAGACCCGGTCCAGGTGCGGGCTGTGCGCGAGCAGCTTCTCGGCCAGCAGTCCGGGCAGCGGCTGGCAGTCGAAGCGGGTGAGGTCGGCGAGCGAGGCGTCGAGGACGTCGTGCAGGGCCTTGCGTACGACGGGGTGGTGCCGGCCGAGGCCCATCACGCCGAATCCGGCGAGCATGTCCAGGTAGTCGTTGCCGTCCGCGTCCCAGAAGTGTGCGCCCTCGGCCCGTTCGTAGACCTTGTCGAAGCCGATGGTGCGGAGCATCCGGGGCAGCTGGTGGTTGAGGTGTTTCGTGTGCAGCTCGTAGCGCTCGGCGCCGCGCTCCGCGAGGAGCCGCGCCAGGTCGAAGCCCTTGGGCCCGTCGTCCTTCATTCCCCGCTCTCCTCGGTCCTCGTCGCCGCCTCCTTGGCGGCCAGTGCTGCGCTGATCCGTCCGGCGATCTCGACCGGGGTGAGCCCTATGTCGGCCAGTACCTCGGCGCGCTTGCCGTGCGCGAGGAACTGCTCGGGGATGCCGAACGTCCGCAGCGGTACGTCCACCCCGGCGTCCCGCAGCGCCTGCCCGACCGCCGAACCGACGCCCCCCGCCCGGCTGTTGTCCTCGACGACGGCGACCAGCCGGTGCCGGGCGGCGAGCGGGGGCAGTTCCTCGTCGACCGGTTTCACCCAGCGGGGGTCGACGACGGTGCAGCGCAGGCCGGCCCCGGCCAGCAGATCGGCGGCCTTCAGGCAGACCGGGGCGAGCACGCCGACGGCGACGAGCAGTACGTCGGGGTCGTCCGCCCGGTGCAGCACGTCCATACCGCCGATCCGGCCGACCGCCGGGACCGGCTCCCCCACCGACTCCTTGGGGAACCGGATCACGGTGGGCGCGTCGTCGACGTCGACGGCCTCGCGGAGCTGGGCGCGGAGTTCCCCGGCGTCGCGCGGGGCGGCGATCCGGAGGCCGGGGACGACCTGGAGCACGGACATGTCCCACATGCCGTTGTGCGAGGCCCCGTCGGGACCGGTGACGCCGGCCCGGTCGAGGACGAAGGTCACCCCGCACCGGTGCAGCGCGACGTCCATCAGCAGCTGGTCGAAGGCCCGGTTGAGGAAAGTGGCGTAGACGGCGACGACCGGGTGCAGCCCGCCGGTGGCCAGTCCGGCCGCGGACACGGCGGCATGCTGCTCGGCGATACCGACGTCCCAGACCCGGTCGGGAAACGCCTCGGCGAACTTCGTCAGTCCGACGGGGTGCAGCATCGCCGCCGTGATGGCCACCACGTCCGGCCGCTCCGCACCGATCGCGGCGATCTCGTCGCCGAACACCGAGGTCCAGGAGGGCCCACCGGCCGGGACGAGCGGGGCGCAGGTCAGCGGGTCCATCGCGCCGACGGTGTGGAAGCGGTCGGCCTCGTCCAGGAGCGCGGCCGGGTAGCCGCGGCCCTTCTCGGTGAGGCAGTGCACCAGCACCGGGCCGTGGAAGCGTTTCGCCCGGTGCAGGGCCGATTCGACGGCCGCGATGTCATGGCCGTCGATCGGCCCGACGTACTTGAGCCCGAGGTCCTCGAACATGCCCTGCGGTGCGAAGGCGTCCTTGAACCCCTTCTTCGCGCCGTGCAGCGACTCGTACAGCGGCTGTCCGATGACGGGGGTCTGCTGGAGCATCTCCTTTCCCCAGGAGAGGAAGCGCTCGTATCCGTCGGTGGTACGGAGGGTGGCGAGGTGGTTGGCCAGGCCGCCGATCGTGGGGGCGTAGGAGCGCTCGTTGTCGTTCACCACGATGATCAGCGGCCGGTCGCGCGCGGCGGCGATGTTGTTGAGCGCCTCCCAGGCCATCCCGCCGGTGAGGGCCCCGTCGCCGATGACGGCCACGACGTGGTCGCTCCGTCCCAGCACCTGATGGGCCTTGGCGATGCCGTCGGCCCAGCCGAGGACCGTCGAGGCGTGCGAGTTCTCAATGACGTCGTGCGCGGACTCCTCCCGGGACGGGTATCCGGACAGGCCCCCTTTGCCGCGCAGCTTGGAGAAGTCCTGCCGCCCGGTGAGCAGTTTGTGCACATAGCTCTGGTGGCCGGTGTCCCAGAGAATGCGGTCGGCGGGCGAGTCGAAGGCACGGTGCAGGGCGATGGAGAGCTCCACCACCCCGAGGTTGGGCCCCAGATGACCGCCGGTCCTGGCCACCGCCCGGATAAGGAACTGCCTGATGTCCTCGGCGAGTTCGCCGAGTTGTGCTCCGTTCAGCGCCTTGAGATCGTGCGGCCCCCGGATGCTCTCCAGAATCGTCACGCTCGGGCCCCCTCTCTGGTTCCGTCTCAGCTCACGGTGACGGCGGGAGCCCCCGACGGCGTCCCCGCCTCTGCCATGTCCTCGGCGATCCTCATGGCTTCCTCGATCAGCGTCTCGACGATCTTCGACTCCGGCACGGTCTTGATGACCTCGCCCTTCACGAAGATCTGCCCCTTGCCATTGCCCGACGCCACACC